>JAHJDP010000023.1 GCA_018831195.1 Candidatus Eisenbacteria bacterium
CTACGAAATCTCCGATCGAGTCCGGGCAACGAGAGCCGGAGGGATCGGGGCTGTTCATATGATGGTTCACCGCTTGGGATTGGAGGATCGGATCAATGAAGCTCTTCCCTTGTTCAAAGTCAATCTACCCTATCATGAGTCAGATCATGTTCTGAATATTGCCTATAACATCTTGGCCGGCGGGACGAAGTTGGAGGATATTGAGTGTTTGCGCCGCGAATTGAGACCGATGACTTCATCCGGCCGTTCATCCCTTATCGTCTCGAGTTGAAGCCGCGTGAAGTTCTCCTGCCGTGGCTTTCGCAACTGTACAAACACAATGCGGACAACGACGAGCCACGAGCAAGTACCCGCTGACGAGCTTATGACTCGTGCCCAACAGGTCTCCGTTCCTGGCCTTGATTGACGGGGTCGGTTTGCACAGATAGAACCACTCTAGCCACTGCGCCCTTTGGGAAAAAGGTGCGGTCGATCTTAACCAATCGGGCACTTAGAAACCTTCTCGGGAAAGAAAAGAGGCCGCTCCAGTAAGGAGCGACCTGTGAACTACGGCATACGCAATGGTTCCGTATGCTATGCCCTAGACGAAACGTGAGCGAATAGGTGCCATTTGTCTAAGCCGCTGTGCCTGTGGTGATCCAGACTTGCCCAAATAGACCATGTCGTTGGTCAGCAGATCAGCAATCTCACTCACGCGCCGCTTCGCTTCTCTCCAGATTGTTGAACGCTCAGGAGAACAATTATCAACCTCACCTTTAAGGCGAGAGAGGTAGATAATGGGCCAGAAGACAGTCGCCTGAACACCTTCTAGAAACAGGAAGCGAACGAGCCGATGCTGCACCACCTGATAGACGCGCAAGAATTCCTTACGGACCTCCGGATCCTTGATCTCACCAATAACTTCTAGTAATTGGTGTCGTCGAGGGCCGCGTCGGTAAAAGAATGCGAACAGGAAAAACTCAGCTACGTTCAACATATGCGCTGTGCGTATCATCCCGTTGAGGGAATCCCGCATCTGCTGGTAGGCGGGTAGTTCATACGGCAATCCATGCTGCCACATGTAGTCAAATAGCTGATCCCGAATGGTGAAGATGTCTTCCCTGAAATCGTCGACTCGGGTTCGGCGGTACAGAAATGAGTACGCGAACCAGGCCACTCCGACCCACAGGAAAAACTGAATGACCTGGACATATTGAGTCTCGGTCATGACTTATTTCTCCTTCCTTTTCCGTTTCCAACCGGAGTCTTTGGGCTTCCGCCCCGCCGGCTGCGGCTCCCTGGGCCGGGGGTATTCCTCTAAACCGCTCGATGTCCGATCTGGATCCTTCTCCTTCTCTAATTCCTCGACTCGCATGTGCTCGCGGGCCACTGCTTTCTTGCGAACTCTCCGCTCACGTGCCCACAAGCCTCCGAAGGCGGCTGCTAGGGCAGCGGGTAAGACCACATGGAGCTTGAGGTTAGTTATAATGTTGAACATGATCTCGATCACAGTCTGTTTGCCCGCTGTCTCCCGCAGAGATAGTGGAAACACCATGTAGATAATCGCGACCACAACCGCGGCCTTGACCACGAGCCAGATGGTACGAAAAATGAGAACAATGATAGCAAAGCGCCGGTCGTGGTTGGGATCCCACTCCTCATGCCGATTGGGCCCTTTATCGTTCGTCATTGGCCCCCCAGGCAACAGATCTTGACCCAGAAGGCCATTAGGCCACCGGGTGGATTGCGTTCTTGTGCGCTTTAAACTTCTTAATGTCAGCCCCAGTAAATACGTAGTGACCGCTTGAGTCCTTCTTTTTTTTGACCGCCACCTTGCCGGTCTCAATCCAGCGAACAATCGTTGCTGGGTGAACGCCGAGATTCTGCGCGATCTCCTTCAAGCTGTAGATGCTTCGTGAAGCCATACGCAATCCTAGAGTGGTGAAAGGAACACTACAATCTCCCATGGCCTGCTCTACAACTTTGCAGAGCTTTACAGAACTTCACATTTGTTAGTATACCGAGAGTTGTCAATTTGTCAATGGTAAGCCTCTTCCAATATGAAATGAGCCTGAACAGGGACCTGTTTCCAACATGAAATGAGCCTGAAGGAATCCTGGATCCCGTTCATGATGAGGGGATGAAAACCATCATTGAGCACGGCCTCCAATCGTCACGTACCCTGGTATTCATAATCTCGGCCACATCGCTTCGGTCCGATTGGACACTAATGGAGCGAAACACGGCCCTGTTCCGAGATCCGGCAAACCAACAGCGTCGTTTTGTCCCAGTACTGATCGATGATTGCAAACACCAGTTCCCTGACACCCTGCGAAGATTCCGACACATTGACTTACGGCGGATGACGAAGAGAAACTACCAGGAGCTTCTAGAATCATGCCGGACCGCTGAAAAGCGGTGTCGTGATTGACTTGACCACCTTCTGCGACTCCATTCAATCGCCAGGGGAATGGGTTTCTCACATCGTCAGTTGACGTAATTGGATCGCCTCAGTAGAATCTGGGGAGGAAAACGGACTGCGCCTTTTAGTTAAACCATGCGGTTCCAAATTCTTCTTATTCTCAACCTCCATAACCGCCGCGTTTTCAATCGATTGAGACATTTCCCCTCGAGCTCACTTAGGTTAGGCCCTTGTCTTGACGCTCTCGACCATCGTGCTATCCTGAATAATAGCATTAGTTTCAGCACGACTGCACCCTTTAACTACTTCGTGCAGTCCGATCTCATCCTTTAACAAACTCCCCTCTATGCCAAGTCCGAAATACACCCAGCGACTTCCCAAGTATTTGACTCAGAACGACATACGGGCTTTCTTCGGGGTTATTCAGGACCCGCGAGATCGCGCGCTCTTCGCGGTGATCTACCACTACGGCCTGCGGGTCAGCGAAGTGGGCCTCCTCGAACGGGACGACATCGACCTGGAGCGCGGGCGAATCGTCGTCAAGAGGGTGAAGGGGGGCCTCTGGGCGGAAAGACCCCTCTTCTCGGCAACCAGAGCCCTCCTGGAAGTCCACTTCAGCCGGCCGGGGGTCAACGGTCACACGGCCTTGTTTCCGGGACGATTGGATGCGCTTAAGAAGCGCCAGATCCAGGCTCTCTTCGCCCGGTACCGGGATGCCGCGTGCATCCCCCGCCGTTTGACCTGCCACTCGTTGCGGCACGCCATCGCGACGCACCTCCTGGACGCCGGCGTGTCTCTCGAGTTCGTTCAAGACCATCTCGGGCACCGGAGTATCAAGAGCACGAGCATCTACGCACGGATCACGGACCAGCACCGCACGGCGATATTCCGCGAGCTCGAGGCGTCACCGTGGATTGTGCACCCAGGGCACACGGCTTACACGGGGTAGAAGGAGAACAGCCATGAGACAAAAGTTTCGGATGCTAGCGGCTTTCATCGTAGTGTCTTTCGCAGTTGGTGTTGGATGCGGCGGGGACGATGGCGGGACTACTCCCGTCGTGGATGTGAGGCCGCCAGCGGCTGTTTCGGATCTTGCCGGAACAGTCGAAGAAACCTCGGCGACTTTCACGTGGACTGCACCCGGCGATGATGGCATGGCAGGTAGGGCTGCGGTCTACGACATGCGGTACTCGACCAGCCCGCTTACCGAGGAAATTTGGAGCGATGGCGCACAAGTCGTTGATCGCAAGCCAAAGGAAGGTGGATCACTGGAGATTGAGGTCCTCTACCGCCTGCCTGCCGATACGACGCTCTTCTTCGCGCTTAAGACTTCGGATGAGGTACCGAACTGGTCCGGGATCTCGAATGTGGTTGAGATAAGAACGAGATTGCCGCGACTCATCCGCGTAACAACCAGCGACCGCGACGACGGGTCGCCGACGTGGTCTCCCGACAACACGAGAATCGCGTACGCAAGAGGGAGCACTCCCGAAGGCTTCGGGAGATTGAACATCTTCGTGGTTCCATCGGGTGGCGGAGACGAGACGTGGCTGACCGGAGAGCCCTGGGACGACTCCATGCCTTCCTGGTCGCCGACCGGCGAGCGGATCGCGTTCTACTCCGGCCGGGTCAGCGGTTACAACGGTACGAATATCGTGAACGTCGAGACGAGAGAGCTCGGCCACATCACCACGGATCCACCAGCCGACAGTCGCATCGCCTGGTCACCGGACGGAACCAAGATCGCCTATTCCGGTCGTGATCCTGGCAACGGATCGGGGATCTGGGTCGTGTCGGCTGAAGGCGGCAGAGCCACCCGGATCACTCCAGACCCTTCTAATACTTACGGATTCGTCCTCGCTTGGTCACCGGACGGTGAGATGATCGCCTACTCAAGTCCAGGTGATGAGGAGGATGGGGATAGGGACATCTGGGTGATCCCGGCCGCCGGGGGTCAGCCCAGGCGGATAGCGTACTACGTGGGCGATGAAGTACAGCCCACATGGTCCCCCGATGGGAAGTGGATCGCATACACGCGAGTGCTCGGCGGGAACTACGACATCTGGATGATCGCGGTGGACGGTGGCCAAGCCGTTCGGTTGACGACCGATCCAGCGCAAGATGTGCAGCCGGCATGGTCCCCGGACGGAAGTAGGATCGCGTTCTCGTCGAACCGAAGCGGCAACTCGAACATCTGGACTTTGCAGGTGGATCCGTTGAGGACCGATGAGCGATGACACTGCGGGACTTAGTGACCGGAAGTGGTGCGGGCCGGAGGGGTGGTGCCCGGCTGCTCGCAGCCGCGGAGACCGTCACCGTACCGGGTCCCACGGGGGGGATCCGGGGCGAGTCCTCGTGAAGGCCGTCGCAGGGTTTTGGCCAAGACTGCCAAGGAGGAGAACATGAAACGCTACCTGGGAATCCTTGTTATCTGGCTGCTCTTAGGATGCGGCGGGAGTGATCATGAGCCGAGTGGTTCTACCGGACCGAGTGATCCTCCCCCGACCTGTAACTTCCTATTTGATTTCGAATCCGGAATCGAAGGATGGCAGGCGAGCGGGTGGTCGAGAGCGTCGGATGATGCGTACGTCGGTGCCTTCTCCATGACTTCGGCATCGTATACGAGACCCGAACGCCATTGTGGTGAACAGCTGTATTTCTATCCAGATCGCGAACTCATTCTCACTTCCGGCATCGATCTCTCGGAATGTTCGTCGGCGACTATGACCTTTTGGCACAAGCTCCGCGTTCAGAGCATCCGTGGGGTCTCCACTCCTTTCTGCCAATGGGAGGATGGACGAATGCAATGGTGCACCGTGGAGATCAGTCTGAACGGCGATCCGTGGATAACCATCGACTCGTTTGGATTTGATCGAGTCGTCAATGGCTGGACAAAAGTGAGGATACCGCTGGATTCGTACGTGGGACCGGGCTCGAGTAATGTTCGACTCGCGTTCCGGATGGCAGCGGGATACTCGCAATGGACGAACTGCCTCTGGCGCATCGATCGAATCGAGATCGAGGACAGCTGACAGGGATCGGGGGTGTAGTGAGAACTGTCCACTCCGGTGACTCTGGATCGCGGCGGACTGTATGGTGACGGGGTCCCTGCTGGACTGGACGGACTCACCGTAGCACGAGGGGCCGCCCAGGCAAGCGTTCGGTCCGAAGGCAAAAGGGGCTCCTTCAAGCAGAAAGAGTCCTGTCTTCTTCTACAGGCAATTCCCTCGCCCCTCTGTTCACGGGAGGAGAGGTTTACACGTAGACCCAGTCGAGCGGAGGTATGAGATTGCGTTTCTGACCGACAAGAAATCAGATTCTACGCCCCCAGAAGGATTTCTACAGAGCTGAGGCACAACACATCCGGTTGCGTGGACGCAACCGAAAACGTATTCTCATGTGGCGATCTGGACCAATCACGGAAGGAGGCCGCATGCCTGATCCCTTGTTGGCCAACATATTCTCTCATTGGCACAAGCCTTATGACGATTTCGAAACCTCAACCCTTGAATTCTACTCCGCGGTCGAAGCAGCCCTAAAGCGGCGTAGGATTCCCAAGATTGTGACTTCGAGGGTGGATTGGCGGGAGGGCGGCATCGGCACCCCGAAACGAAAATACCTTCGGGTGACTCGGGAGGATATGGCCTTCGATATTTGCGCCGCTCCGTTTGGCACCGGATTCTTTTTCTCATGGTGGCTCGGAACAACCGGTTCCGGCTTTATTCACTGGGTAATTGTGATCCTTCCCTCCCTCGCCTTTCTTCAGTTCGTGCAGAGCAGAGACGCTGGCCATGACTTGTTGGGTTTCCTTGCCTTTTTTATCCTCCTCTCCCCCTTCCTACGACTTGTAGCGCTCGTGAGTCGCAAGTATGGGCCGGGCGTTGATGATGCCGTGGGACGGATTCCGGTGATCGGGTTTCTTTATCGAGCCCTCTTCACTCGTATCACCTACCACAGAATCGACACGATGCTCATGTTCCAGTCTGTCGTCCAATCAGCGGTCTGCGAAGTCATCGACGGTCTGACGAAGGCGAAAGGATTAAGGGTACTTGGGGATGACGAGAAGAAGCCGATTATGCGAGATCTATTCAAACGATAGAGGGAGATCAACAAGGTGACGGATAGGCGTGATGCCTCTCCATGGTTGAAAACTGAGCTGCGGGCGGAATCCTTCTTGCCGACCCAAATGGAACTTCTCACGGCTCAATTCTATATCTGGGAAGTACGCGGAAGAGGTTGGATTGTACACCCCACTCCTGTTGCGCTGGAGCCGCCGTTTGTCCCCTTCCCATTTCATTGGGTGCCAAGGGCTGGTCGAAGAATCGACGATGGGTGCAAACCAACGTTTCTCTCGAAAATCGCCCAACAATTCGACCAACTTGTTCATGGCAGGCAGGACGACTCTTTAACATACAACGATGAGAATCTTATTCTCGAAGAACCCGAACTTGAGACGGATGAGGATGATTCCCCGATTGTAGAACTGCGCCTGTCCGCTCCTCCCATGCTGAAGACTCCGCGCGAAGCCGTGATCCAGTTCCTCTCAAGCCTTCCGGTCGCCGTTCATCCGCTGACGTTTGAAATCGTGGGTCTGTCAGATGTGATCACTGCACAGATCACGGTTCGTGAACCCGACGCACGGTTCATCGAGCAGCAACTAAGAGCGTATTTCCCCGACGTCGTCGTGACTCGCGAGGTCGAGTATCTGCGATCCTGGTGGCACGAAGCCGGGGAAGCGTCAAGCATCATCGTCGACTTCGCCCTCTCCAACGAGTTCATGCTTCCGCTTAAGACATTCAAGGGCTTTGACATTGACCCGCTGATCGCAGTGGTGTCTGCACTCTCCAATCTCCAACTGGGCGAAGTGGGCATCCTTCAGATCATGTTCCAGCCCACGCGTCATCCCTGGGCCGAAAACGTCATGCGGTCCGTGACAGATCATGAAGGCAAAGCCTTCTTTATGGATGCCCCAGAAATCACAAGGGCTGCGAAAGACAAGGTTGCACATCCTCTCTTCGCCGCAGTGATCCGAATCGGGATTAAGAGCTCTTATTTGGACCGCGCATGGGATATCGCTCGGGCGCTCGGGGGGAGTCTGCGGAATCTCGCGAATCCTGCCGGAAACGAACTCATCCCTCTAACAAACGATGGTTACGACAGCGACGAGCATGAAGAGGATCTTCTTCGAAGGCGGACTCGTCGTAGCGGAATGCTTTTAAACTCCGAAGAACTCGTTACATTAGTCCACCCTCCGTCGGCATCTGTAAGAGCGGAGAAATTAAAGCGGCAGGACCGGAAGACGCGCGCCGCCCCAGCCATTGCCACGGGCGACGGGCTCTTGCTCGGCACAAACATCCACGCCGGCCGGTCGACCGAGGTAACTTTATCTGCCGACCAGCGCTCGAAACACTTGTACACGGTGGGTGCTTCTGGTACGGGCAAGTCGACCCTGCTCTTAAACCTCATCATTCAGGATTTGCGAAATGGAGAAGGGATTGCTGTCCTCGACCCACACGGGGACCTGATTGACCGGATCATTGAGCAGGTGCCCGATGAAAGGATCGACGATGTCATTCTGTTCGATCCGGCCGATGCTGACTTCCCTGTCGGATTCAATATCCTTTCGGCCCATTCTGAACTTGAACGGACGCTTCTCTCCTCCGATCTCGTTTCCGTCTTCAGGAGGCTCTCAACCTCCTGGGGGGATCAAATGACCTCGGTACTTGGGAACGCGATCCTGGCGATCCTCGAAAGCAGCCGAGGAGGAACCCTTCTCGATCTCAGGCGGTTCCTGGTGGAGAAACGATTCCGGGAGGAATTCCTAGCGACAGTTCAGGATCCCGATGTTGTTTATTACTGGCGTAAAGAGTTTCCGCTTTTAAAAGGGACACCCCAAGTCTCGATTCTGACGCGACTGGATACATTTCTTCGGCCGAAACTCGTGCGGTACATGGTGGCACAGAAAGATGATCGCCTTGATTTTCGAGGAATGATGGATCAAGGCAAGATCTTCCTTGCCCGGCTTTCCCAGGGAGCTATTGGTGAGGAGAACGCCTTTCTACTCGGAACGCTGCTTGTTTCAAAACTCCAGCAGACCGCAATGAGTCGACAGGAACTCGCCGAAGCGGGCCGTCGTCCCTTCTACCTATACATTGACGAATTCCAGAACTTCATCACGCCGACGATGGAACAGATACTCTCCGGCGCCCGGAAGTACCGGCTGGGTTTGATACTGGCACATCAGGATTTAAGACAGCTTGCCAGCAAGAGTCCCGAGGTTTTGAACTCCGTCATTTCGAACCCATATACGCGAATCTGTTTCCGGGTAGGCGACCAAGACGCCCGAAGACTCGAGGATGGCTTCGCATCATTCGATGCCACCGATCTTCAGAACTTAAGCACGGGTCAGGCGATCTGTCGCACAGAGCGAGCAGAGTTTGACTTCAGCCTTAACACAGCAGGGTTGCCACCTATAGATGCTACGTCTGTTGAGGCGCGCCGAAAGGCGATCGTTGAACAATCCCGAGCGAAGTACGCCAGGAGACGCGATGAGGTCGAAGAGATACTCCGCGCGGCTGCCCCTGAGAACACGCGCGACCTGGGCGTTCCAACGGGCGCAAAGAAACCCTCGGAGACAATTCCTGAACCCATCGTCAGGTCAACTTATAGCGAAACAGAAGCAGCAAAAGCGAGGAAGGCGCCCAATCATGTTCCGGCCCTGTCATTGCCTCCTACCCAAGGACGCGGAGGACGCCAGCACAAGTACCTTCAGGAGCTAGTCAAACGGTGGGCTGGTTCCCGGGATTGGAGGGCAACGATCGAGGAGAAGACCCTTGATGGTCTCGGCAGTGTGGACGTTGCTTTACGGAAAGGCGATCGGTCCGTCGCCTGTGAAATCGCCGTCACGACGGATGCCGAGCACGAAATAGAAAACATCCAGAAATGTCTCGCGGCTGGCTTCGAGCTCATCTTGCTTATCTCATCTGACAAGAAGACGCTGTCCAAAGTGCGGTCTATTGTTTTCTCAGAGTTTGCAGAGGAGAGCCGTGATCGCGTCCACATCTGTACTCCGGAGGACGCATTCGCTTTCCTGGAAAACATCGAGGCAGAGACGGCAGGGTCTAACAAGACAGTTCGGGGATACAAGGTTAATGTGAAATACAAAGCGGTTGGTGAACAGGAGAAGTCGGCCAAGCGACAAGCTGTGTCGCGAGTTATCGCAAAGGCATTTAGTCGTTTGAAAAAGTAGGAAAAGGAGAAAGCGCATGGATACCCGAAGCCGAGATCCCAATGAAATAAAGTCGCGTCTGAGACCAGAATGGATGAATGGCCTTGGCACACTTCTGATCGGGATTGGAGCTCTATTCACGCCGCTCGTCGTCGGTTCCATGACCGCGTCCATCACTAAATCCAACAGCGAAAGCGAAGTGGGTGTGCGAATGATTGAAGTAGCCGTGGATTTGCTGAAGCAGTCTCCGGACTCACTCGGGCGCGATCGTGATAGCAAGGAATGGGCAAGGAAGATAGTCAACAACTACTCTCCCATCCCGCTGCCTGAAGACGCCGTTTTAACAAGCTCGGCTCTGCGTGTAGTGGGCCCAGATCGCGTGATTAATTTCTCACTGACTCCGGACAGTCTCATCGCCGATGTGAACCTCTTTCAGAATCCAGACCAGCCCGTTAATCAATGGAACGCTCCATCTGCACAACCTATGATGACCATCATGGAACCTAACCGCCCTTCGAAGCGAAGGCTCTTCGGACAGTATCTGCTGGGCAATCCACAGTGCGCACGGTTTCTTCTTCCCCGGACAGATCTCGGCAGAAAGCTGCGCATCGTCTTAGAGATGGTTCATCCCGAGATGAAAGATTCTGGATGGCCTGTCCAAGAAATCTCGAATTACTGGCGAAGTGAGGGTCCTAGTCTTCATGTCCAGGTGACTCTGGAGAACGACATCCTGGTCACCAGGCGATGGTAACAGATGGGCTACCGGGCGAATTAAATAGAGGTAGTGAAGGGTGATTCAGAACCCGCATTTATCCACCGGCGAAACCAGGATCCGAGGGGCGTGTTTGGCAAAGACTCAGACATTCCGATCGCCTGGATAGAAGGTGGTCGTACGTTTCTTTCGATAGAGATCTGTCAGGACAAATATGAACGCCCCGCTCCAGCGAATTCTCGGTTTATCATAGCGGGAGGAGGAAATCTCTGGGAACCTCCGTTCAATGGTCCCGAGCTGAAGCGAGGAACTCAGAGAGGTCATGTGTGTGGTGCTCTACTTCGATGGAGTAATTTTCAGGACTTCCAGGTTGTGTGGCACGATCCGACCAATGATTGTGCAGTGGCAGGATGGGTCTGGTCTCCAATCAGGGAACTTTTCAGCGAACGAAGGGGCACCTACTGTGACGACCGGGAAGGGAAATACCATTATCAGGCCAAGCATTGGCCATAAAGAGTCATAATATCACCCCACTCCCTGGCGCTATTGGATCCTGCAGTTTTGTCCAATCGAAGCATGGAACAGATAATTCTATCGGGATGTGATCTGATGCGCACAGGAGCACAAGCAGAACCCACTTCCAAGTTTGTTGGTATCTGGATCTGGGTATCCACCATGGACCATGTAAAGGATGAGAATTCCGATCAGCACGAGCGTCAAGTTTATATGTACGTCGAGATAATAAATACCCTGATTATTGGAGCCTCCTTGGAGTTTTTATGATCTTCTTCCCTGCACCCAGACACTGTTATGTCTAATCTAATAAGGGATTAGAGCTAACGACCCGCAAGATGTCGTTTGGGGCAACGCCTTTGGTTGTGTTGCCTGACGGTATATCCTACACTACTTTGAGTATGGGCTTTTCTGGAATCCCAATTTTTTATTTAGGTCTGCTGACCAGGAATTATGAATAGAATCCGTCTCAGGCAACCATACACCCAGGCGAGGTTCTACAGTACTAAACAAGATATGATGCGAATTCTGATGACAACTAGGAGAACGAGGCAAAGACCTAGCATTCGTGGATGTCATTGATGCAGGCATCATGGAAGTGGTGAAATATAATGCCGAATCTCAAGTATCAAGGCTGAATCTGAAAGTGACTTTAAGTTTACAGATCATGTTCATTTATGGACGAATTTTAACTTGTTTGAGAGGAAACGGATTATGACCACAAACGAGCACCCCTGGCGGGATTGGATCCCAGGTGTATTATCCAAGAATCAAGTTCGTCAGCTCATACGTTGCGGGCATCTTCGGGGTGTTGATGAGGATAGCGAGGCCATCGGCAATGCTTCGTTTGATCTTAGCTTGGCAGATCTAGGTTATGTTTGCATGAGAGGGTCCATTAAGCCGTTCGGCGGTCCATATGAAGAACCGATAAAGCGGGACGGATTAATTGATCGTTTAGAACCTCAACCAGACGGCACATACATCCTTAAAGCCAAACAAACCTACCTTTTCAAGGTTGCGCAGAGACTTTGCATTCCGTCGGAGGCACAAATCTATGGCCAGGCGACAACAAAGAGTTCCATTGGCCGGATGGACGTCCTCGCCCGACTTGTGATTGAACAAATGACTGATTACGACACCTATAGACCTCTTAAAAATGGCCAATCGTTCGGGGATATGTTTCTTGAGATCACTCCGATAACATTTCCGGTACGGGTCCGTCCTGGCCTCGCTCTCACTCAGCTCCGATTGTTCTACGATGACCCCCAGAGTGTAGAGATCCAAAGTAATCAGCTCTATTCCAATATTCTCGCGGCGGATGGAGAAGAAGTCGACGGAACACTATCAGTCGATCTCTCTCCAATTACCGTGTCAGGCGAGGCTGTCTCGGCGTTCTCTGCCCGACCTGTAGAACCAGGCGGTGATCCGCTACCTCTTTGGCAGGAGGAGGATCCTCAACACAGGCTAGATCCGTGCAAGTACTGGCAATTCGAAAGACTGGATCAACAAGGACGCCTCACGATTAAGGAGCGTGACTTCTACATTCTTCGTTCGCGGGAGCACATTGCAGTTCCGAAAGGTATTGCCGTTTACTGCCGGGCATTTGACGAAACCTTCGGTGAGATGCGCATTCACTATGCTGGATTCGTCCATCCACTCTTCGGTCGGGAACGCGCGGATGGGGTACGCGGAACCCCCCTAATATTCGAAGTTCGCGGTCACGACGTGAATGTCAGTCTCCGGAATGGCGAGAAGATGGCCCGGCTAACTTTCTATAGGATGTCAGAGGATGTTGAAAATGCGGACCAATCATACAACGACCAATTACTCCAGCTTTCAAACCGATTTGCACCTTGGCCCGAGTGTATCAAAGTCGATCCAGATGGGAGCGTCCGGCCTGTCAAAGAGGCCGACTCGTAATCTCCAGATTGTCAGACTCACAGCCGATGACGCGATTCGAGAGACTGATTCTCTTCGAGACTTCAAGGTGTTCGCGGGACGAAGCATCGGACACTATCCTTCAATCCAGCCATGGATCTCCACGAAGGTGGTCCCGGGGATCCGAAGGGACACACGAGCAGTGTATGTCGGCTACCTTGACGGTTTGCCGATCGCTACAGCAGTCGCGAAGCTTGGTCCAGATGCTAAATTCTGTCATCTCCGCATCAGTCCCGAGATGCGGGATCAACATCTCGGTGAGCTTCTATTCTCCCTCATGACAATGGATGTCCGAAACACCGCCCGATCGGTGCATTTCACACTACCCGAGAGTGTCTGGGAACAGGAGAGAGAGTTCTTCGCCTCCTTTGGATTCAGCAAGGTCGAAAAGGCTGGACTCCAGTATCGGTTGTTCGAGGAGGAACTATTCTGTCGTACGCCGTACTCAGTTGTTTGGGATGCCGTCCTTGAAAAACTTCCGAAACTCGATCATATCTATCAGATTGGGGGATATCAGGTTAAACCCGACGTTGTCTTGAGCCTAAAACCCGTCTATGCACAACTCATTCTTACTGGCCGGAAGACGGTCGAGGTGCGACGGCGATTCAATCGGAAATGGGCCGGAAAACGTGCCGTTCTTTATGCGTCTCGACCACTCGGTGCACTTATTGGTGAAGCCCTCATTGCTGATGTCGTTTCGGGAACGCCGTCGGCAATCTGGAACGAGTACGGAAAAGCTATTGGTTGTAGCATCAGAGAGTATGAAAATTATGTCACAGGCGCTACGGAAATCTCCGCCCTTATCCTAGGTGAAATTCTTCCCTACATCTCACCGATTCCATTGATGCAGGTTAGTCACTTGATCAAGCGAGATGTCAGGGCACCCCAATCTTATTGTTCAGTCGAGGATAGCAATTCATGGGGGAAGGCAGTGGCAATCGCTGCCATGCTTCACGGGGTGTCACATCGTATCCAGACCGATCATGAAGGAACACTATCACATGGTACCAATCTGTGATCGCAGACAGACTAATGAGATACAATGTTTTTGATCAGTTGGTAATGGCGATTGGGATGGATGTAGCTGGCTTTTGATTCATGGCCTTTTCTGGACTGAGTATAGCGCACTAAGACCGATCAAGCGCCAGATGTAAGGGTGGAGTGGATAATGCATCTTAAGATGAAGAGTGTTTCAGAACCACGAGGACAGTCTAACGTAGAAGCAAAGTCCGTCGGTATCTGGATCCGAGTATCCACCGAGGACCAAGCAAAGGGCGAAAGTCCCGAGCATCACGAGCGACGGGCTCGTATGTACGCCGCGGTGAAGGGGTGGCAAGTCCGGGAGGTGTATCACCTCGAGGCCGTCTCTGGGAAGTCTGTCATGAGCCTTCCCGAGACCGGACGGATGCTAGAACACATCCGATCGGGTCATATTACAGCACTCATCTTCTCGAAACTCGCACGGCTGGCTCGAAACACCCGTGAGCTCCTGGAGTTCGCTGATATTTTCCGAGATCACGAGGCGAATCTCATCTCACTGTCAGAGGCGATCGACACCTCGACTCCGGCCGGTCGCTTGTTTTTCACCGTCGTGGCGGCGATGGCGCAGTGGGAACGGGAGGAGATTGCGGATCGTGTCGCCGCCTCGGTTCCGATCCGGGCGAAGCTCGGAAGACCCCTCGGGGGAGCCGCCCCCTTTGGTTATCGCTGGGAGAACCGAGAACTCATCCCAGACCCAAAGGAGACTCCGGTTCGCAAGCTAATGTATGAGCTGTTCTTGGAGCATAAACGCAAGAAGACGGTGGCTCGGCTCCTCAATGAAAAGGGCTATCGGACCAGGAGCGGGTCGAAGTTCTCGGACACGACTGTGGATCGCCTCCTCAGGGACCCGATTGCGAAAGGCATCCGCCGGGCCAACTACACGAAGTCTCTGGGCGCGAAGAAGCACTGGAAGGAGAAACCCCGGAACGAATGGGTCCTCACCGCGGTCGAGCCCATCATCACTGAGGAAACCTGGAACGCCGCGAACGCCATCCTCGAAGAACGACGCCGCAACCGCAAGCCCCGGTCCCGGAAACCCGTCCACCTCTTCGCGGGACTTGTCTTCTGCGGGTGCGGCCAGAAGATGTACGTCCTCACGAAGACAACGAAGTACGGCTGCCAGAAGTGTCACAACAAGATTCCTGTCGAGGACCTAGAATGCGTCTTTGCCGAGCAGCTGAAGGGCTTCGTCTTCTCCCCCGAGGAAGTCGCCGCCCACCTCGGCCAGGCGGACGAGGAGATCAAGGCCAAGGAGGACACCCTCCGGGCGCTCGAAACCGAACGAGACCGAGTCGTCCGGGAGATGGATCGCATCTACAAGGCCTACATCGCCGACGAGTTCTCAGTCCAAGGCTTCGGCAGGCAGTACCGCCCCCTCGAAGAACGCCTAAATCAAATCGAGGTTGAGCTTCCCCAACTGCAGGGCGAGATTGACTTCTACACGATCCAATACCTATCTCGGGACGAGATCCTTAGCGAAGCGAGAGACCTCTACTCCCGCTGGCCCAGCCTGGCCTCAGATGACAAGAAACAAATCGTGGAACACATTGTCGAACGAATCGTTATCGGGAAGGGTGACATCGAGATCCACCTCAGCTACCTACCTTCCTCCCCTCTGTTCTCAGAACTCGTCACAAAAGAGCAACGCAACTCCAGGGATTCATCGAGGCGATTAACGAGAATCGTGCGGGAAATCGTACAGAGAGGCCGGCGCGAACCAAGGTGATCTCGCCGTCCTCCAGGGGCTGCCGCAGGATCTCCAAGACATGCCGCGGAAACTCCGGAAGCTCATCCAGGAACAAAACACCCCGATGGGCCTGGCTGATCTCTCCCGGCCGGATCGGCCTCCCGCCGCCGGCCAGCCCGGCGGCTGAGCAGGAGTGATGCGGGGCTCGAAAAGGACGCCGCCACAATAAGCCCATCCCCGACTCGAGCAGCCCGGCGGCGCTGTGCACCCGGGTCACCTCGATGCTCTCTTCAAAACTCAGTTCCGGAAGGATCCCCGGCAGGCGCCCGGCCAGCAACGTTTTCCCCGCGCCCGGCGGACCCACCATCAGAAGATTGTGCCCACCCGCCGCGGCGACCTCCATCGCCCGCTTGGCGGCGGCCTGCCCGCGCACCTGTGAAAAGCAGGGCCCGGCGTCGGCGTCGGCATCCCTCGCAACGACCCCCTCGGATCGCGGCCATTCCCTATCCGTCAGCTTGCCGACGACAGCCCGGAGGTTCTCGGCCTCGAACATGGGAATCCCCCGGATGGCTTGGGCCTCCGCCCCATTCCCCTCGGGGACGAGAAGCCGCCAATCCCTTTCCCGGCAACGCATGGCCATGGAGAGCACCCCCCGCACACGCCGGACCCGTCCATCCAGCGACAGCTCGCCCACGATGTAGGTCCGTTTGAGAACCTCCGGGGGAAGCTGCCGCGAAGCGGCCAGAATGCCGACGGCGATTGGTAAGTCCAACAGGGTACCAGACTTAGGCACGCCGGCCGGGGCAAGATTGACGAGGATCCGCGTGGTCGGAAAATCGAAGCCGGCATTTCTGAGGGCGGTGGCGATCCGCCCCCGGCTCTCGCGGATGGAGGTCGCCGGCAGGCCTACTATAGAGAAGTCGGTGGCCCCATCACTCACATTGACCTCAACCCGGACCGGGAAGGCATCGATCCCCACCAACGAGAAGGAGTAGACGCAGGCCAGCATAACTTGTCCTCAAACCGACGATTCCGAGAGTCGGGGATGAGGACCGCAAGATTTATGCAAGGTGGGGTCAAGCAGAGCACAAAGAATGAAGCTCCGGCGGATAAAAAAGGGGGCCGGCGAGCGGCCCCCGTGCCAAGAAAACAACCATGAGAAACTCTAACATCAATAAAATAAAGAGATTAGGCGGATTTTGACCTCCGCGCTGATTCCTCCAGCATGGCCACCGCCGTCTCTTCATTGGGATCGATGGTAAAAACCTTGTCCAACCGCGTGAGGCGGAAGAGCTCGAGCACCCGGGGTTGCACCCCGAAAACCCGGCACGCGCCGATATCTCGAACCCTCTTTAGAAGGGCGACCAGAAAGCTCAACCCTGAGCTGTCCATAAAGGTCACGGGAGAGAGATCGACCGCCAGATAATGCTCCGGCTGCACATGCTTCATCATTTGGAGCCGCAAATCGGGGGCGTTATCCGCCCCAATCTCCGCGTCCCGGGCTCTAGCAATGAGGACGAGGCCGTGGTCCTCGAAATGTAGGGACATATCATCTCCTCCGCCCGATTTTTGGCATAAGCCGAAGGGCCTGCCGCGCTGCTGCTGTTCTCTCTATCGGATTGGAAAAGAGTCAACTTAAGACTCATTTGACCAGGTCTCTCAACTCCAGATCCTTAATTCCGTTGCCGATACAACCCTTGAAGCCTCAGTGGAGTAAAAGCGGAGGGCCAACTTGAACGTTTCAGCATCACTCAGGGAATTCGCCGAAACCCGGCGGGAGCTTTTGGCTGACATCGCCCACAAGTTCGGCGGGGCGTCCGGCGGGGTTTATGTGCAAGACAGCCAAGGCCATAAGACCTGGCCGAAAACGCCGGTGGCCATCGGTGAAGGGATCCGTATACCTATTGGTTCCTATGGCTCGCTTCATCTCACCTCGGCGGATGGAAAAACCTCGCAAGAATCGGCGGAAGAGATAACGAAACTGATCGGCTCTCTTCTCGAGGGATGGTTCGAGTCTGAGATGGAGCTGAATCAATTGGTGGATGAGCATGTCTCCACCACAAATCAACTCATTGCCCTCTATAACATTACACGGGGCACCCGGGAAACCTGGGATCTGGCGGACAAACTTCGCGTGATTGTAGAAGAAGCCGGACGCCAGACAAATTGCCGGCAAGCTGTGTTGGAAGTCACACTCGATGATATTCCCGAGCATTTCTTTTGGACCACCGATGGGCACGTCCATCAAACCAATATCTCAAGCATCCTGAAACAAGCCCGGCAGAGGGATGAAGCCCATATCTGCCAATCCGGATCGCAATATGTCGCGGCGCCGGTGCTTGTACGGGACAAGCCGACAGGTTGGCTCATCGCCGACAGGCGCCATGGGGAAAATCCATATCAAGCGCGTGAATTGAAAATTATACAAGCCTTGGCGGACCTCGCCGCCGGGTTCGTTTTGACAAACGGCCTCCAGGCGAAGGTGATCAACAACCTTCGCATCGCAAAGGAATTGGAGATCGCAAGTCAAATCGGGGAGATGCTGATCCCCAAACAATTGCCGGATATCCTTGGCATAGACCTTGGAGCTGTCTGTTTTCAGGCGACCGAGGTAGGCGGTGACTTTTACACCGTTCAAAAACTCGGCGATGATTGCTTGGCTTTTTCTTTGGGGGACGTGACAGGCAAAGGCGTACCGGCGGCGCTGCTCATGTCAATGACCCGCACGGTTTATCAGACATTAAGTTATACCGGGTCCACCCCCGCTGAAGCCCTGACAATTCTCAATCAAGCTCTATACGAAGACCTCACACGCGTCGAGAAGTTCGTGACCATGGTTGTCGGACGGTACAATCCGTCGACCGGCGAAATTCATTTAGCCAACGCCGGGCATTCACCGGTTTTCCATCTCCCGGCGGGTGAAAAGGAGCCGCGTCTGCTCGAACCGTCATCACCGCCGCTTGGCGTCTTGCCGGAGATTACGGTCAATTCCGAAATCCTACAACTTACGCCGGGATCGATTCTGGCGCTGGCCAGCGACGGATTTCACGAGATGCGCAATGATGAAGGAGAGCTGTTTGGTGTGGAGAACCTGGGCAAAGCCCTTGCGGCGGCGGCCGGGTTAAAAGCCGAATCAATCGTGACCCGGTTACTTAATACGGTTCGCGACTACTCTGGAGGAATGTCACAGTGGGACGACCAAACCCTGCTGATTTTGAAAGCGAAACAACAGGCGTAACGCCTGAATCCGGAGCTCAAAACAGCCACTCGACCGGACCACCGATCATGCGGCTTTCAGTTCCGGCCGTATTCTCATCACTCAGGACTCTGGGGATGGCGCTGCGATTGTATACCCAGCAGTGCTACAGTGAATTGGCGGAAGGAAAGGAAGCACACGATCTCAGGCTCGCCACACAAGAAGCCTGTACAAATATAATCGAGCACAGTGTGCGTGAAAATCCTTCTGCCCGGATCCACTTTGTTATGGAGGATCTATGCGGAGGGCTCTCCGTTCAGATTCAGGATCAGGGACCGCCGTTTGACCCAACAAATCCTCTGGCGAACCCCCCATCCCCCCATGATCTTGCCGAGGGTGGGTACGGACTCTTTCTGATCAATACACTCGTGGATGAGATCCATTACGAAACGTATAACGATTGGAACACTCTGACACTCGTTAAAAAATGGAAGGAGACGACCTGATGAATTCGGGTCGAATTCTGGTTATAGACGATGATCCGTTGTTGCGGCGCCTCACGGCCCGCTTGCTGTCCGCCGGCGGTTTTGAGCTGGCCACGGCGGCCGATGGATCCGAGGGGTTGCGTTTGATTCGTGAGGGCGAGCCGTTTGATGCCGTCATATGTGATCTGCTCATGCCCGGAATTTCGGGGTTTGAAGTTGTACGGGAGCTGAGGAAAGATCCCCGATTCATGGAATTACCCATCCTCGTTCTCACCAGCCAAGGAATGAATAAAGACAGGGATGAAGCCTTGGAATCAGGGGCGGATCAGTATATGACCAAACCCTTCAGTTCCTTTGAATTGATGGAGTCTCTGAGCCAACTCCTTGAAACCGACCGGCGGAAGAAAGCCTCATGACACCATCGGCGGAAAGCTCACCCATTCCCGAAACCGAAATTAATGGCGGCATTGAGGCGGCGAACACACTGGCCTTTGATGCCTCTCATTTTCTGCCGGATCTTGAGGCGGCGCGCCTATTGCCTCGCAGAATCGCGGCGCGCTATCAGGTGGCGCCTCTATCTCTCGATGAGAAAACCATTCGTGTCGGAATGTGCAACACAATGGATTTGGAAGCGCTCGATTATATCGAAATGGTGACCCGGCGGACGGTTGTCCCTGTCGAAGTTACCAGTGATCAATTCCGTGAGTTGATTCAGCGCATCTATGGATCTTCCACGGCGGGCCCGGAAGAGCTTTCATCGACTGTGGCGGAGGTCATTAGTCTGGCAAAGGATTCCACGGACGGTTCGGAACTTCCGATAATCCGTCTTGTCGATCAGATCCTTGCCGAAGCTGTGCGATCAAGCGCCACTGACATCCATATCCAACCGGAAGAAGACGAAACCGTCATACGCGCCCGTGTGGATGGGATGCTTCGAATACTGACGCTCCTTCCCCGGAAGGTTCACACCTCACTCACCACCCGCGTGAAAGTGATGGCCGATCTGGATATCTCAGAGCGGCGGATGCCTCAGGACGGCGAAATTCAGCTGGTGCTGGGAGACAGAAAGATCGATCTGCGTGTCTCCACGGTCCCGACGATATTCGGAGAAAACATCGTCTTAAGAATCCTCGATCACTCCCGCGTCATGCTTGGGTTGGAGGATCTGGGTTATCGGCCCGATGACAAGGCCGAGCTGGAGGGGCTTCTCCAACGACCCAACGGCATTATTCTCGTCACCGGACCGACCGGATCCGGTAAAAGCACCACTCTTTATGCGGCCATGCGAAGCATCGATTCGGCATCTCTCAATATCATGACACTTGAAGATCCCGTGGAATATCAACTGAAGGGAATCCGGCAGTCTCAGATTTCCGAAAAGGCTGGTTTTACATTCGCCTCCGGTCTGCGGGCCTTCATGAGGCAGGATCCGGATGTCATCCTGGTCGGCGAGATGAGAGACCAAGAGACCGCGGAAATCGCACTCCGCGCCGCGCTCACGGGGCACCTGGTTCTCAGCACTTTGCACACGACCAGCGCCGTCGGCAGCATCGCCCGGCTACGCGACATGGGGATGAAAGATTTCTTGTTGGCCGGAACACTGGCGGGAATCCTGGCCCAACGCCTGGTCCGCAAGATCTGTAAGGAGTGCGGCGAGGAATTTGAGGCGGGTATGCCTGAAAAGAAGTTTCTCGGAATACCAGAGGACCGGCAAGTCACTCTAAGAAGGGCAAAAGGCTGCAAGAGTTGCCGGGATAGCGGTTATAGGGGCCGTTTTGCGGTCTACGAATTATTGAAAATCACACCGAACCTGGCCCATGCCCTGGCCCATGGGATCCCCCAAACAGAACTGGAGACGATGGCGTTGAAGGAAGGTCTCATTCCATTGCGGCAAATGGGTGTCACACGTGTCTTGGAAGGATGGACAACTATTGAGGAGCTGGCCAGAGCCGTGGTTTAGCTCTGGAAATCAATCCCATGACATCCTATGCGTACAAAGCGCGCAACGAGACGGGACGGGTTGTTCGGGGCAATCTTCAGGCGCAATCAAAGGAAGAGTTATTCGATCAACTCGCCGCCAAGAGACTCTTTCTTGTAAAGTCCCGGCGTATCAGAAGGCCCGCAAAACTCGGACGCGGACGAGTAAAGGACAAAGAGCTCATCATTTTCACATTTCAGCTCCAAACCCTGGTCTCCAGCGGCGTCCCCTTGCTGACGGGATTGGACGACTTGGCGAATCAAATGAAACGATCCACTTTTAAAGATGTCATCACAGGAATTCGTTCCTCCGTCGAGGGTGGATCGACATTGTCGCAGGCACTGGAGCATTACCCCAAAGCCTTTTCACCATCCTATATTCGGATGGTCGAAGCCGGTGAAACTTCGGGCCGTCTCGATACCACACTGGACCGGCTGCTTGTTCTACTGGAGAGGCGCGTCGAGCTGAATGCGCAGATCCGGCAGCTGGCGACCTATCCGCTTATTGTCCTTTCCGGCGTCCTTGGGCTGATCGTTTTGCTCATGGCCTTCGTGATCCCAAAATTCAGAGGGATGCTGGACGCGCTGAATGTTGAGCTTCCCTGGGTGACAAAAGCGGTTCTCGCAATGAGCGACTTCTTCGTTCATAACGGCCTGCTCATCGGTATCGGAGCCGGCGCGGCGATTGCTGGATTTACAGCGCTTCGAAAGGTACCGAGAGTCAAGTACTTCCTTGATAGCGCCGTTTTAAAAGTGCCTGTCATTGGGGACCTGATCCTGATACTGAATTCCAACAGAATTCTTCATTTTCTCCAGGCCTTTATTGAAACAGGCGTCCCCATCGGAATCAGCCTGGATATGCTTTCCCGCATCTCTGAAAATATGAGATTCGGAGTGTCGATCCAGCGGGTCAGAACAAAGATATTGGAAGGGGAAACAATGACCCGCGCATTCCAGACGGAGGGGGTTTTCCCGCCGCTGGTCCAACGCATGATTGCCATCGGTGAAGAGACCGGCGAGCTCCCCTCCGCCCTTGAGAAGGTTCAACAATACTACGATCGGGAACTACCCCACCGAGTAAAAAAGATTTTCGACCTTGTCGGTCCATTAACAACTGTAGCCTTGGGAGTGGTGCTGCTCTTTGTCATCTTGGCGGTGCTGTTGCCGGTCTACAAAATGTACTCAGCCATCAATGTGGGATAAGAAAATGCATCAATACTGTTCAGAAACCTGCGGAAAGATGAAATCAAAATCCCCCGGCATGCCCTTTGGTATGACAATGATCGAGTTGATCGTCGCCGTCGCGATCCTCGCCGTCTTAGCCGGTGTTTCCATTCCGGTCACGCAAGGAGTCCTGCGAAAAGCAAAAATCAACTCAACCAAATCAGAGATGGCTTCTCTAAGCCGCTCCATTCTTACCCATGCCAAGGATGTCGGATACAAGCCGGCGCGCGTTGAATGGGGGCGGTTCCCAAGTGAAAAGGCCGGCAACGGAAAGTACAAGACTATCCTTGGCGCCGATCTGGAAGAAGATCTCTTCTCCTTGGGTTGGGACCCTGTGACAAGACGGGGATGGAATGGGCCATACGTCACCGGCGAAACGGTAAACGGCGACGCTGATGGAGACGGCAATGAGGATACGGCCCGTTCCTACCAAATCGACGGATGGGGACGCTATTATATTTATTCGAACCGCGACGGCAAGGGCAACACCGTGGGGTTGAATGACGAGGAGCGGGTCATAATCCTGATCAGCGGCGGCCCGGACATGGATCCCCAAACAACCGATGACAATATTACCTTGGAAGTATTCCGAGGCCCGATCTACTAAGGGGTGAATAGATCATGAAATGTTCCATTGCTGGATTCAGCCTCATTGAGCTGATTGTCGTTGTGGCCGTCATGGCCGTTCTCGCCTCTGTCGCCATTCCGCTCGTCGGTGTCGTTATGAACCGGGAACATGGCGATGCAACGGTGAAAGAGATGCAGGGTATCCAAGAATGTCTGGAAGCCTACTTTGAGGACCATCTCGAATTTCCTGAAACCCTGGAGGATTTGGAGACGGATGGATATATTTCCAGCTCCTTTACGGAAGGCGACGCTTTCACTGACTCTTGGGGCAATGGGTATGTATATGCCATCAAAGATTACAATGCGACCATCACCAGCCTCGGAGAGGATCAAGTCGATTCCAAATTGAATCTCTCGCTGACCTTCAGCGGAATTCCCATTCTGCGGAAACAAACCCGCGAAGAGATGAAGACAATTCACATCGCCCTGCAAAATTATGAAATTCTGCGCGGCAGCGAGATCGTGGACGACGGCAGCGGGAACAACGGGAACGGGAATGGTAACGGGAATGGAAATGGTATTGTCATTTTTGGAAACGGGAATGGCAACAACGGGAACGGGAATGGTAACGAGGGCGAACTTGAAAGTTCTTACCCATCCCTCCCATCACAGTGGTATAAGGCAAACCAACCGGATAAATGTGCTTTGGGAATACTTATTACCTATGGATTCATGCCCAACAACGATAAGTATATTAGCGATGCTTGGGGTAAGGAGTACATATATGAGGGATCGCCGGCTGACTATGTGACCAGCAAGAACTTTTAAGCGGATGGATGAGAAATGACAAACCATAACCAACATCATTCATCGAGGACAAGATGGGAATGATCTGCGGGGTTGAACTGACCCCAGATGCTTTGAAATATGCGATTGTAGAGAATAAGCGCGGCCGGCAGCGCGTCGTTTCGCACGGCCGGGTGACTCTTATTGAGGGACTGACCCCCGGTCAGGCTCTGGCTGAGCTGCAAAGACAAAGTTCAATTTCAGTCCGCCGTGTCCGTCTGGCTTTGGGGACCCAGACAGCCCACATCAAAATGCACAATTTCCCACCGATGTCCAAAGCCGACCTGTATCAGGTCATTCAGAATGAGATCCGCAAAGAACTGGAGATGATCCCCGACGAGTTTGTCTATGGATATGAGATCCTTCCGCGGCGCAAAAAAAAGGACCCTTATCAGGTCCTCGTCGCTCTGACCCCTCGCGAAGGGATTGCCGCTATCGAGCAGGATTTGGCCGAACAGAAATTTGAACCGGAGCTGATCACCCTGAGCAGTTTGGCGTTGATGTCTCATGTGCGGACGCTGACAACGAGCATGGGCAACAAGGCCGTGGCCGTCCTGCATGTCGGCAGCCGGCTCATGGTCCTTGCCATTGTCGAGGGAGATTCCATCCGGATTGTCCGTGATGTGGCTGGCGGCATAGAATTTAAAAATCTGAACAATATCCAACTGACGGGAACATATGATTTCAACAATGTTCCGGAACCTGAAGAGTTGGAGCGCATTGTCCATGTCCTTGATGAAATCGCCCGAGTGTCCCAACAAATCAAGAAAACATTGGATTACGATGGGACCTCCCATCCGCAGTCGCCGGTAGAGAGGCTTTTCTTTACAGGCGATGTGTCGGGCGTTGAAGAGATCGGATCGATTCTTGAGAATGAGATCGGCCTCCCGGTGGAAATGTTGGAGCTTCCGTCCGGCTTGGAGATTGCCGATCGATGTGTGTCCCTTCGCAATGAAGGCTCGGTCTATGCGCTGCCGCTGGCGTTGGCGGCGACGTCTCAAGTAGAAAAGATACCCGATCTGCAAACTAGAGTCCGCCGGGTCCGCTTCCCTCTGGGCAAGACGGCTGCCGCCGCCGGTGTATGGGCCGCCGTCGTGGGATCCGCGCTGACAATCGGCATCACAAAAGACCAGGTGGATAACTCAAAAAGATTACGCAACCAGCTGAAGGAAGAGCGGTCGGCTCTGATGGAATTGGAAATTGAGCCCAGCGCGCCCATGGAGCTGCTGAGCCGTCTAGGCGGCTGGTCGGGTGTGATCCCGCAGCAACACATCCGCCGTTTATCGGAAATCCTTCCCCCCGAGGCTTTGCTGATGGATCTCAGCTCGGTACGGCAAGTCGACGGTTTGATCCTTCGAGCCCAAGGCTACATCCAGCATACCAGCCCCGAGCGGCGCCTCGAGGCCTGGAATCTCCTGCTGACACGCCTGCAGCAGGAACCGTCTTATTTAGACGTTCGAATTGATCCAATGGAGATAGACAGCCGCACCCAAACGACGAGGCTGCCATTTGGTTTCACATTAACGGTGGAGGTCCCATGAAACAGATGGGAAAAATTATACATCTGCCGTTGGCGATGACAAAAACAGATCCAGCCGAGAAAAAAGAATCTCTGTTGACCCGGATTCCAATGGCGGCGCTTATTGTCGGATCCATCTTGCTCACCATTTTGGTTGTGCGTGGAGCTATCATGCTCAAACAAGGTGACCGATGGAAGACGGAAGCCGGAATATTAACCGAAGAGATCCAGACCCTTCAGGTTCTTGCAAGCGAAGAAGCAGCTCAGGCATCCGAGCAAATTCCCCTGTTTATTCCGAATGAGACCCATCCCGCTCTGATAATCCAACAGCTGGAGAATCATTTACAGGCAGCCGGTATTCGGACCTACCGGTACCGGATCATCCCACCGGAGCATCTGGCGCAGGATGAAGAAAGTCCGGAATACAGCCATGCGGCCTTCGCGTTGAATCCATCCGACGATTCGAAAGAGCCTCTGCCGGCCGAGAGCTTTCTTGCCGATCTGGTTCTTGAGAAAGCGCCCACAGTAGACAATCTCATCGAGTGGAAGATCCCCCTTCGAATCATTGCGCCCTACGATCGCATCAGCGCTTTTCTGGGTTCATTGAGGGAGACCGGCCGGATTTGGTTCATCCCCCAAATGAACGAGACAAAAACAGGCAGTGACGTCACCGCCGATCTATTGCTTCTGACCTGGTCGCAGTTCGGAGAAGCAGAATCCTCTTCAGACGGCGAGACGATTGAAGAAGTCCAGCCGGCTCAGGCCGGCATGATAAATCCGGTTTTGAATCGTGCGAGCCGGCAGGATCTAAATCAACGGGATCCGTTCCAGGGCGCGGGCGCCATCAGCAGCGCCGGTGCGGGGCGGGTCATTCCCAAGCCTCCAACCCTGGGGGCGATTCGTTGGGGATCCGATCCAATGGCATTGCTCGATGGCCGGATTGTACGGGTGGGGTCCACGATTGGGCCATGGAGGGTCATAGAGATTGCAAATAAAAACGTTGTACTCCGTCATGAGACCGGGGCGGAAAGACATCTCTCGGTGGATACAGACATTGTCCCCGGACAATAAGAATCGCCGGCTGAGTTTCTTGGCCGCCGTCCTATTGGGGACTATTCTACTCCTCTGTGCGGGCCGGGGACTTACCCAGTCGATTCCGGACGCGCGATCTCAAAAGTATGAGAAGGCCACGCCGCTCTCATTGAATTTTCCGGATCAGCGAAAATTTTCGCTGGCACTTAACGATCTTTCCCTCTCTGAGGCGATCCGATTTCTGATTCAGGATACGGGTTTTCATGTCGTCGAAGAAGAGTCCCTCAGTGTTCCCACACATGGAAGACTCGACTCGGTGACAGTATCAGAAGCATTGCAAATTCTTGCGCAACGCTATGATCTGAGCTACCGGTTCCAGGACTCGAATTTCATTGTGGGGCGGACAAAATCCAGTATCTTCTCGATCAATCATATCGTGGAGCCGGAAAGCGGCCTTTGGGAGGAGTTGGGGGAAAACCTCAAGGGACTGCTCTCCTCCAATGGACGCCTTGTATTAAATACATACACGGGTACGGCGTCTATTATTGATGCTCCCAGTGCCATTCAAAGAGTGAGTGACTTTCTGGCGGCAGTGGAATCAGACTACTCCAAACAGGTTATCATCGAAGCAAAAATTGTTGAAGTCCGGCTCAGCGAGGACAATGAAGTTGGTGTTGATTGGACTGTTTTTTCAAAGGGATGGGATAATGTCACGGGTAACACCCCTGCTCATGGCATCTTTGAACAGCGCACCGTGAGCGGCATGGGGGTTTTCCAATTCGGTCTTGTTAACAGCGGTCGCGCCGATATTCTCGTCGACATGCTCAATGAGCAGGGGCAGTTGGATGTCATTTCGCAGCCCAAAGTTGTGACAATGGGCAATCATCCGGCCACCTTCCGGGCCACGCAGACGGTTCCCTATTTCGTTGTGGATGTCATCCCGACGGATGGCGCTTCTCCTTATATTCAATACGATCTCGAATTTCGCGATGCCGGAGTGACGCTGGATGTACTGACGCATGTCGGGACGGATGGACAGATCACCGTGCAGGTGCATCCTGTTGTCTCTGAGATCACCGGCTATACAGCGGCGCTCCCGAATCTCCCCTCGCAACCGATTATTGATGTCAGGGAGACCCAGACCACCGTCCGGATGCGCGACGGCGAGACATTGGTCATCGGCGGCCTTCTTTATACCCGCGATGAGGAAGAGCACCGGGGCATCCCGATACTCTCGAGCATCCCGATCATTAAACACCTCTTTGGAAACACAAAGACATCGACAAAGAAGGTGGAGATGGTTGTTTTCCTCACGCCGAGGATCTTGCCCGAGATGGCGGAGGATCACGAGTAGGCTGTGTTGTCCGCGCTCTTATACCCTCTTATCTCAACGAAGAAAACCCCCGGGTCGCCCGGGGGTTTTTGAGTATTCATTTTGTCTGACTCTATTGCTCTAAAGGATTAGTTTACCTTTCGTGTCACTACAGCGATAATGTCGTCCTTTTTCGGATCACCCTGCAAAAGTCGTTGAGCTGCAGTATCGATCACGCCGTCCGGACCGCCGGAGATGATGGCAATAGCACCACCCGGACCGCCACGGTTTGTTCCCTTCTTCCCATAATAGACCTTATACGGCAATCCCCATGGATCAACGACACCACGATAGACGCCATTGCTGGCCAGGGCGACAACCATATCACTGCCGCTCTGCACACCGCGCTCCATATAAGGTCCATCCCAAGTATTCAGACCCTCTGTATTCGAATAAAGACATGAGAATGCGACAAGATCCTGCTCATCGTTACTTGATCCCGTCCATTTGGAGGGCCAGAAGGTTGTGTCCATATAGTACTGATTGAAGGCTGTCGAAATGGCTTCCATATCGGATTTGGCTCGAGAGACTTTGCTCTTGCCGACCTCCTGGATAACCAAGGGCGTCAAAATACCAGCGAGAACCGCCAAAATTCCGACGATGACGATGGCCTCAATCATTGTAAACCCAGCATTCCGCTTCACCAGAGTACCTCCTCCTGTCTTCTTCCGGAGCATGTGTTCATTCCGCAGGAGTTCCAACCGGAATCCCCTTACGTATGAAACCGCCCTCCCCAAAAAATAGAGAACCTTCCCATTCCTGCATTTCCTTCACTATAATTTTCGTCATATTCCCAACCCTCATTGAGGGAAATGACGGCCGTTTCTGGTGGAAAGGCATCTATCGCCCCACCGGTGGACATCTTTGGGGAGACGACAGGGGATATCTTGGGTATGCTTTCAGAGGGAGGACGCGGGGTTCCCATTGTCACTCCTGCGGGGGGCGGAGGAGCAGGTGGCACGACCGAAAATTTCCGTATCATGTATGAAAGCAATTAGTTACAGCGTTTTAACGATCTTTCTTGCAGGTTCTTTCCTCACCTTCCTGGGCGGTTGCGGCTCCCGATTGCCACCACCCTATAAACCGATGCGTCCCAAGCAGTTCACCTGGATTCTTCTCGAGGAAGATCCGACAAAAGCGATTGTGGCCCTGCTTTTCAGGTCGTCTGCCATCGACTCCATTCCACCCCCCATAACCCTCAGGCGGATTGATGCCCTTCTGCGGCGCTTGCATCCCTCCCAGATCGAACCCGATGCGGTCGATCGACTCGCCCTGCTGCGGGAAGAGGAAGAGCTGGAGCGCCAGCTTCAGGAACTTCACATCGGGATGGGAGATCTTGTGCGATTCCGGTTGGGTATCGGCATGGGGGATGATGATACGATTTTCCGCCGGCTCGCCGGGATCCTGGGCAGCAAAGCGATTCTTTCGCTTCATTACGGCACGGTGGAGGGACGAATTCATGCCCGTCAGTATTTAGAGAGCGGTTTGATTTGGGATCCTGACAATCCGATTTTGACAATTCTCCTTTCCCGGCTTCTAAAAATGGGATCGTATCATTGGCTCTCTACAAAAATGTTGGAACGTTACGGCAGAGGATCCCGAGGCCGGGATCTCATGGATCTCGAACAGATGCGCGCATGGGAAGGCCACTACCAAACAACACTTGAAGAGAAGAATCTGCGCAAAGCACACAAGTATATTGATAAAATTCTGGAGCGCAACGGGCGCCGCCCCTGGATCCTGCTGGAGCAGGCGAGGCTTTACATTGAAGGAGACCGCGACACCGATGCCCGGCCCCTTCTTGAAGAAGCGCTGAGCGCCATGAGGGATGATCTCGCGGCAAAGGACGAAACCGGCGCAGAGATCTCGCCAAGGGAGCTCCGCGGCAACGCCTACTTCCTCAGCGCCACTCTCGAAAGCAACCGGTTGGAATACGATAAGGCCGATTCCCTCTTTCGGCTTGCTTTTGAAGATCTTAGACATTCCGAAGGCGGAGGCTACCTCGCTGATCTTATGGCCTTGCCCTGGGATTTATTTTCAGCGGAAGAAAAACTCGAATATGACAGCAACCCCAACAGGGATGCTTGGTTAGAACATTTTTGGCACACGGAGGACCCTATCCTGGCGACACCCCACCTTCGTGAAAACCAGGTGGAATATTGGACACGCATTGCTATCGCAAAAACACGCTTCGATCGCTTGCGCAATGAATTGACCGGGCCGGAAACGGAACCCGGCGCCGCCATACTGCGGTTTGGGCGCCCGGCCCGGTTTGAATTTCTCAACGGGCAGCCGAAGGCCGGCTCCAGCATCCATCCCTCGATTGACTTCAGTATCTTTAGAAAACTCATAATGAGTTATACATTCCGGTATACGACAAACCCCCAGGATTCCGTAAAACGCGTGCTGGCATTTGATGACGGCGGGGGCAACAATCTTTTCACCTGCATCGACTCCCTGGCGACTCTGGTTTGGCCGCCGCGCGTTTTCGATTTCAGTTTCCGCGGCCTCTACTACCCCATGGCCATGGATGCCGCCAGGTTTCAAGAACATAACGGCACCACGCGGCTGATCGTAGGCCTTGAGACATTATGGCCTAATCTACAGGTGCCGTTTCCACTGAGCGAGTATTCATTTGAGGGGTCCCTGGAAGCTATATCGACGCGCTACCAAATGAGGGATCAAGGGGATATCTATTTCGGGAAGCCAATGGGAACCCGCGAATTGCCAATGGATCGAATCGTTCCCGCTCAAGGCCGGGGATCGCTATTCCAACGGCGTATCGCCACCCTTGAATGGGACCATCTCCCGGCGGGAATCAGCCGGGTGGCCTCTTTGTTAAAGCTTCGGGATAATACAGGCGTGATCGTCGGATATTCAGCCGACAACGGAGATAAAATCATCCATCCCGGCTGGGACACCGGGAAGTTGGAGATGAGCGATATCCTCTTCGCCGCCCACATTTCGGACAACGGTCTCAGCGAGCGGGATTGGGAGATCCGGCCCGGCGTCACGGCATATGGTATCCCCCGTGACAGCCTCAAAATCATACCCCGGGGCAGTACAAAACTACTCCCCGGCGAAGACCTCTTCATATTGTTTGAAGTTTACAACCTAAGTCCCGGATCCGGCGTCTCTCAATGTGAAATCCGCCAGATATTAGAGAAAATCCGCCCCGACGGCACCGTGGCCTACAGTGTTGGTTCGGCGGATGCCACTTCATCTCTCATCCGATACGGAATCAATTGGTGGGTTTCATGGAACGGCATCGGCCTTTCAGAACTCAAAGAGGGGCGCTATCGTCTGCGGATTATCGCCTTTGATCAAAACGCTTTTCAGGCCGTGGAAAAAACAAAATCCTTCACCGTTTTGTCCGGTCAGCATCTCGCCGGAGAATACCCCTGGCGGCGGCTAAAGCCGGAGGAGCCGTCATAAAGACCGGCCGCGCCAAGCCCGTCCTTCTGACCGAAGGAGGAATCCTCGGCCCCCTTCTGCGTATGGGTGTCCCATCCATGATTGGATTTCTGGCTCTGAATATTTACGATTTGGCCGATATGTTCTGGGTCTCTCGTTTGGGCGTTGATCGCATCGCAGCCATCACACTCTTTCAATCATTTCAATGGGTCATCAGTTCCGCAAATCAGATGATCGGCACCGGTTCAGTCGCCGTCATCTCCCGTCGCTACGGCGAAGGGCAGGCTCATCGCACCGAAGCGAGTATTAAAGAGACCCTTATCCTCAAATGGATATCAGGGCTTGTCTTCGGCTTCATCGGCTTCCTGGTTCTGCCCTGGGTCATGCATCTCATCGGAGCGCGCGATGAGGTTCTGACCATGTCGATCCATTACGGCCGTATCATGTTCATCGGCCTCAGTGTTTCATTTGCCACCTTCTCGCTCTATACGGCCCTGCGCAGTGTGGGGAACCCGAAAACTTCGATGTTTCTTATGCTGAGCGGCGCGGTACTGAACCTCCTTCTGGACCCTTTCCTTATCTTTGGTTGGGGGCCGTTCCCCCGCTTGGGACTGGAGGGAGCCGCCATTGCATCGGTTTTATCCCATATCCTCACCTATATCGCGGGCACGGTGATCTTTTACGGCGGATTCGCTAATGTCCGGCTGTGTTTTCACAATACTGAGCCCCTGCGATGGTCTTCAATGCGCAAAATCCTTGGAATCAGCCTTCCTTCCGCCATCAGCTCTATGTCCTGGTCCTTGGGCCGCCTGGTCATCATGCCTTTCATTGCCACCTTCGGCATTGGAGTCGTGGCGGCCTATGGCATGGCCAATCGGGTTGTCGCCTTGGGAATCCTCCTGGTTGTCGGATTGGGATTGGGCGTCGCTTCACTCATCGGCCAGATTCTAGGCGCCGGTCTCGCGGATCGTGCGCGCCAAACGGCCGGTCTTGCGATGAAGACGGCCACCTATATCAATGTCATTTTCGCCGCGGTGGTCGCCGTCTTCGCGGTGAAGATCTCCGGACTTTTCCTTCACGATCCACAGCTCATTGCGGCCGGCGCGGAAATCCTGCGAATCCAGGCGATCTCCTTTCCCTTCTTCGCTGCCTTCATCATGATGGAGGAAATCTATGCCGGAGCCGGAGACACCGTCCCGCCGATGTTTTTCGGTATTCTCCTTGAATGGATCTTGATGATTCCGGTCGTCATTATCGGAACCCGATGGCTGGGATTCGGCCCGAGCGGGGTATGGTGGTCCATCACTCTATCAGTGATCTTGGCGACCCTATTCTTTTTCATTCACTACAGAAGGGGCACTTGGCTTACAAAAAAAGTGTGAGCATGAGAAGTCTACCGGACAAGAAGCCAAAGCCCGGCCAGCATTAAGACCGCGCCGGCATACTGCACTCCTCCCAGCCTCTCATTAAATAGAAAGGCGCTGACAACGAGAATGAGAAGATATCCCAGTGACACCATCGCGGGGTAGGCTAGGCTGAGAGGCAGGCGCCGCAGAGCCAATGTGTAAGCCAAGAGGTTGGATCCAAAGCAGAGAACACCGATGACAAAAGGCCAATTGAGGAAGATCTGCAGAAAAGCCGGCCATTCGGGGTGGGCCGGCGACGGATGCGTCGCGGCATACTTGATAAGAATATTCGCCGAGGCGTTGAGGACAAGAGCCGTGATGAGCAAGGCGATCGCACTCATATATCACTCCTTGAATAAACCCTTGAATATGAATCCTTGAAGAACCATTTCTTCATTCCATTATGCCGGTGTTATTGTAGAGAGTGCTCTGGTAGATCGTGTTATGATGGATCTGGGTTTCAACCTAATCCGCCGATGCTAGATGGTCAAGCCATCACCGTCAATGGATTGAGGGCGAAGAGATGAAATGGCGAATTGAGCCTTCCTGGCCGCGCATTCTCCTGATCGCAGCTGTCTGTTTCCTAAGCCATGCAGCGGGATTACTCGCCGACGCCCCCGCACCGGCCGGCGACATCCTTCCCCCGCAGAAAATTGGTTTGGTTCTCTCTGGAGGCGGGGCTCGCGGTTTTGCCCATATCGGCACTCTGAAGATGCTTGATTCTCTTCAAATTCACGTGGATGTCATCGCCGGAACAAGTATGGGGGGGATCCTCGGGGCGCTCTACGCGATCGGGTATACGGGCCGCGAGATCGAAGAGATGGTCTGCGCGACCGATTGGGAGGAGATCTTCTCAGATAGTCCGCCCCGGTCAACTATGCCTTATATACAAAAGAAGGATACCGGCCGCTACCAATTGACCTTTGGATTCAAGGGAACAACACCGGCGCCGCCGAGTGGTTTGATCTTCGGCCAGAAAGTCTCCCTATTGTTCAGCCGGCTGACATTCCCACTCGATGGCCCGGGCGATTTCGACCGGCTGCCCATTCCGTATCGGTGTGTAGCCATTGATCTCGTTACCGGCGATCAAGTTGTTCTCGATCATGGTTCGCTTCCGAAAGCCATGCGATCGACAATGGCCATCCCAACCATATTCAGTCCGGTGGAATGGGGGGATTCCCTTCTGATCGATGGTGGTTCCTCAAATAACCTTCCCGTGGATATCGCCAAGGAGATGGGCGCCGATATCATCATCGCTGCGGATGTCGGCGGCAAGCTCAAGAGCCGCGAGGAATTGAACTCGGCGCTTTCAATCTTCGAGCAATGGATAGAGATTTCCGATCATGAGCATTGGCAACGCAATATGGAGATGGTGGATATCTATATTAAACCCGACCTGGCGAATATAAATATGGGCGATTTTGCGCGGACAAGGATCCCTAAAATCATAAAGAGCGGCGAGAGAGAAGCCATCCAGCAAGCATCCAAAATCGATTCAATTTGCGGCATGATCCACAGAGACAGGGCGCCGAACCCTGAAAAAATTCAGTTTAAAGATACGCATGACAAAGCATTCGACATCCGAACAATCTATATCGAAGGAGAAAAGAACCTGCCATCGGATTTCGTTCGAAGTCACTTGAGACTGAAGCCCGGAGAAAAATTTGATACGGACCAACTGAACCGCGATATTATGAGCCTCTACAGCCTCGGATACTACGAGAGTATCTTGTACGAGACCCAGATGGCCGAAGACGGACTAATTGATCTCATCATCACTGTTAAAGAGCTTCCTCTACGAAAACTCCGTCTCGGGATTCGCTATGACGACCGGCACAAGCTTGTCGGCGCCATGGCCATCCAAACGACGAATCTTCCACTGCCGGGACTGCGGCTGGAAAATGAACTGCAGTTCGCGGGACTCATGCGGTATACGGCGAGGGCGTCATTTCCCTCGCGCACCCTCCGATTTCCCATCTATCCATTCGCCGATCTCAGTTACCGATACATCTCGACGGATGTTTTCGCCGGATCGGGAAAATTGGCCGCCCGCTATGATGATCGTGCGACTGTTATCGGGATTGGTTTCGGCGTTTCCCCGGGCGGCTTTTTCAATGCGGAATTTTCATACCAATCCGAATTCGCCAGAATGAAACCGACGATTTCCTCGCCATCGCTATCCACTTTCTCCGCACAAAATGATGATCTCGAGCGGATACAGGCTATCCTTTATTTCGATACGCTCGATGGGGTTCTGCTGCCGCGCCAGGGATTTCAGATTGAAGGAAGGGCGGAAAGGGCGGATAAAGCCTTTAATACGGAAATTGAATATAACCTGATAGATATCTCCGGTGACTTCTACCTCACACTTCTTAACCGGCACACATTCCGCCTCTTCGGCTATTGGGCCGAGGGATCCGATGACACTCCCTATTATCGCTATCGGAATATGGGGAAACCCGAGACATTTGTGGGTATGGAGTATGATCAGTTGGCCGCCGGCCCGATGTCGCTCATCCGCCTGGATTACCGCTATCAAGCCAAAAAAGAGTTCTTTATCAAACTTATCGGCAACACCGCCTATGACTTTCAATACAAACTCCGCACAGACGAGACCGGCGCCGCTTCCGATCCCCTTTGGGGATTCGGCGTCGGCGCCGGTTATGCCTCACCGATCGGCCCGCTTCAATTGATCTGGAGCACGGGGAGCCGGGGCTATGACGAGACCCGGAAATCCCAAAACGTTGTCTATTTTACAATGGGCTGCCGGTTCTAATCCGAGGTCTAGAATTTCAAAAATTTCCCATCCTTTTGGATCGGTTTCCCGTTGCCATAGACGGTGAAGCCCTTGCGGGTATCGCAAACCATATCCCAATGGATCGCCGATTTGTTCTTACCGCCCGCTTCCGGCAATGAGGCTCCCAGAGCCACATGCATCGTCCCGCCGATTTTCTCGTCGAAGAGCGTGTTCTTTGTAAAAACCTTGATCGCCTGATTCGTACCAAAGGCCAGCTCTCCAACACGCCGGGCGCCGGGATCCGCCGCCAGCATTGCGTCAAGAAGCTCAGCTCCTTTATCCGCCGTGGCCTCAACGACACGCCCCTTCTTAAAGACCAACCGGACGTTTTCGACTTCGCGCCCGCCATAGACCGCGGGGAATGTATATCGAATATGTCCTTCGACGGAATCTTCCAACGGACAGGTAAAGATCTCTCCATCGGGGAAGTTGGCACGGCCGTCGCAATTGACCCATTTCCGGCCGGCGACTCTGAACTTAATATCCGTGTCCTTTCCGACGACTCGAATGATGTTCAGACGGCTCAACCGCTTTGCCAATTCGGCCTGCCTCAAGGAGATCTTCTTCCACTCGGCTACCGGATCTTTCTTATCGACCATACCACCCTTGAACACGAAATCTTCATAGTCCATCAAGGACATCTCGCCATCCTGGGCGGAAGAATGAGTTGGATAAAGCGTTCCACACCACGCAACCTCCCCCGCGGCGGTGCGCTTCATCATGACGTCCATCAACTCTTTCCGCGCTGATTGCGCCAGGGCCATCCGCTTCGGATCGATGCCGGTCATCTCTTTGCTGTTCCATCCCCCCATGATAAAGAGGAATTTATCAGCCTTCTTAAACTCCAGCTTCCGCGCCGGCGAGATGAAGGCGATCTGTTCATCATTCCCCCGGTGGAACATAAGGTGATGAGAACCTGCAATATCCGCGTGAATCGTTGGATGGGCGCCCGCCGACAAAACTTCAATGCAGGCGGCGCGCATCAGATCTTCCGCAAGATAGGCTCCTTGAATGATGACCCATTCGCCCTTCTTCACCGCCAGGCTGTAATGAATCAAGACCTTGGCCAGTTTCTCCACTCTTGGATCGACCATCCCATCCTCCCTTTATAATGCTGAAACTAATTCCCACCCGGCCTGGGGCCGAATCTCATCGCCCGAAATTTAACTCATTTCGGTTTCCGCTTCCACTGCCATCTGAAGATTCCATCTCTTTCGGTTCCGTCTTATCTACGCAATACCCGGCTATCCGGTTGCCTCTCAGCCATCGCCCGGATCCATCGGTGCAGCGGGGCCATTGATTTAAAGCGGTCATAGGTATAATCCAAAAGATCGGATGTATAGAGCTCCGCCGGTATCGTCGTTTCGATGGATGCGTGGAGAGTGTTATACCGCAGCAAATCGGCACTCTTATGCCCTGGATCGAAACCCCTTGGGACACGTTTGTAGTGAGCTCCGCCCACTTCGCAACCCGGCACTTTTGACAGCTTGCGGATGGTGGTCCGAAGAGCCGTTCCCATCGGGGGATCGATGACCGCCCGGCGGTAAGACTCCAGCATCGACCTCGGGAAAATGTACATGCCGACCGCCAGCATGAGATGGGGTGGGCTCAGATGAAAGTAAAAACCTGAGCAATCCATTTTGGCATCCCCTCCATCCCAAAACCAGATTCCCAGATGAGTTTTAAAGGGTGACTTATCTTTGCTGAATCGGATATCGCGAAAAATCCGAAAAATCGACCGGTCGATCCTCGGATCGGCGTTTACTTGGGGCGCGATCCGTCGCAAACGCTCCCCCATATCCATGACAAAATACCTGGCTGGAGTTAAAACATGGTTTTCATAATCTTCACGATGATCCTGAAACCAGGATTTTGTGTTGTTGCGTTTTAATCCTTTATAAAACCTAACGCATTCCTTCGGGAACCCGTCAAAGTGCCTTGCAGACAAGATATCCTCCTTATACTAATGCCCCTGTACCTATAACCATCCACTCATGATGATTTATGGTGATCATTCGATCTTTTCTGCAATCAGTCTCGCCTTGCCGCCGATTTTGATCCGCCCATAGTACGGATTCAGGCTTTCTTTGTTTGAATAGGTCTCCCACACCTTCAACCGGAACCCTGTGCGATTCGCGAGATATTCAAATGACGTTTTGCAAAATTCGTTACAATGACCCGGGCGGTAACCTTCCGCGTATCGCTTTCGTGAAAGGCCCAATCGGGTCATCCATCGTTTCATCCGAAAATCGATGCCATCGATATTCGGGAACTCCATGAGGGCATGTCCTCCCGGCTTTAATAAGGAACGAATGCTTCTCATTGCGTGGAGCGAATCGGGGATATGCTCCAGCACATGCCGCAGGATCACAAGATCAAACGAGCCCATTTCCGTCGGCTTGTACGACATGAAATCCGCCGTCTTCACATCAATCTTGAGTCTCTTGGTCACCGATTCAGCCAAAAAAGGAGACAGCTCCAGCCCTTTTACATCCCAGCCCCCCTCGCGGCAGAGATACAGCAATCTCCCGTTGCCGCAACCGATATCGAGAAGTTTGCCGGCCGGGATTTGGCGGCTATGCCTCTGCAAAAAACGAAAGGTCATCGTCTGCAGCCGGTTGGTTTTCAAATCGTCATCCAAGGGGTCGGGATACTCTTCGGCATATTTCCCCTGATCCGTCCCACCCGAGAGATCATAGTTCACCAGCCTGCAAATAGGGCATCGATAAAACTTGAACTGGCGTTCGCGCCCTTGCTCATATTGGAGCTTCAGCTGGGTATGTCCACAGAGACGGCAAGCGAACATTACCGTGACCCCCTCATACGGCGGTCGCCATATATTCATGATACGAACCCATGACTTTGAAACCCAGCCTCGCATAGAGACTGATTGCCGTTCTGTTATCCTCATGCACATTCAGGCCGATGTGATCCGCCGTCTTACAAAGCGATTGACACAAGCGGGCGGTAACACGGATTCCAAAACCCCGGCCCCGGAAATCTGGGTGTGTGGTGACATTTCCAAGTGAGGCGACGCGGTATGTCTCGGAATAGACATGTATCCCCGCCACGCTGATCCATTCGTCTTTATCCCGGATCCCGAAATATCGCCCGGTTTCCAACATCCTTGGATCAAACCAATGACCGGGATAACTCGTCTTATATAGTTTTTCCAGTGCGGGCTGATCACGTATGGACAATTGTTCAACATCTGATGTCTCCACCCCGGAAAGCAAAGTTTTGTCAATCAAACCCATCTTCAAGTGCCGGCCGTGTGAATCCAGCCTGTAAAAACCCTTCATGCGCCCTTCCAATCCATGACTTATGTGCATATAGAACCGTCGCGGCAAGAGATGCCGGATCGATTCGAGGAGACGGCCCAATGGCTCCGTAGCTTCATCGAGAATGAGAAGAACGGGCAGCTCCACTCCTGTATAAAGGAGAATCACCGCCTGCAGTTCGCCGGTCTGCTCCCATGCATACCAAGTCGTGTAATCCCAAAAAAAATCATCAAGATCGCCGATGGCGTAGATGTGGAGAAAGGCATTCCGCCTGAAGAATGATTCTATCTTGCTCTTGTTATGCAACGTTCGAACCGCCATCTCGATCCCCCGACGAATCATGCTGTAGGGGCTCTGACCGCTGCCGTTCCCCTGACGGTGATCCTACCACCCGAATCGGGGCACTACACCCCGTGTGTTTACTGCGTGCACGGCCGTGGATCCCGGGCCGGTCGCTGAATCGACCGGCTTCGGCAAGGGATTACTTGGAGAATTCCTTATCACCCGCTATGCTCCCCTCATTGAATCCGTTAAATGGGAGGTTTTTCATGTACGTGTTGAGGGGGGTTGAAGACGGCGGTCCGGTGCAATGGTCCCTAACTCAAGGGATTTTCCGGATCGGGCGCAGTGTGGACAGCGACATTCGGATGAAGGATCGCTCGATATCAAGGGAACATGCCGTCCTCAAGATTCAGGATGGCGAAATCACACTTGAAGATGCCGGGAGCCATAATGGAACGAAGGTCGACGGTCAGGATATCAGAAAGCCGACTTCGATTCAGCCGGGCGCCGTCCTGCAGTTCGGCAGCCTCGAGCTGCAGTTTTTAAGGGCCGGCGATGCCGGAGACACTCTTTTAAAGACAACGACGGAGATGCGGAGCGACACATCCCTGGGCGCCGCCGTCAGCCTCTCTTGGGATGAGGTTCAGAGCGGGATCAACGCGGCGTCTGGTGTTTATCAATCCCTCTTTTCCGCCGTCAAAGAGGCGGGTCAGATTCTCATCGTCCCCCGCTCCCTCGACGATCTACTGGAGACTATGCTGGATATTGTGGAACGGGCGATCCCGCCGGGACGGCTGGTGCTTCTGCTGAAGGAAGAGGGCCACGATGAACCGGTGGTCCGCGCGTCGCGACCGAAGGATGCCCATTCCCAAAAAGAAATGCTTCTGAGTAAAACCATCATCAACACGGTCATAGACAATCAGACATCATTGCTCGTCACCGATGTCGCCACCGATCCGCGTTTCCAAGGAGCGGAAAGCATCATGACGCTTGATCTCCGCTCCGCCATGGCGGTGCCCCTGTTTGACAACAAGAATGTCATCGGATTGATCTATGCTGACACGTCGAAACCGGGGATACACTACGACCGCGATCAACTCGGCGCCTTCACAATTCTGGCCAACATGATCGCGGTAAAAATCTCGAACACGTTTCTTCTTGAGGAGCAGCGCAAGAAAGTCATGTTGGAGCAGGAGATGGCGGCGGCGGCGCGCATACAAAAATCCCTTCTCCCCGCCACCTTACCGCAGCCTCCCGGGTATGAGATGCTGGCCCGCCAAGTGTCCTGCCTGCAAACGGCGGGTGATCTCTATGAAGCCTGCACATTGCCGGACGGCAAGATCGGCATAGCCGTGGGCGATGTCAGCGGCAAGGGGGCTGGAGCCGCACTTCTCATGTCGCATGTCATGGCTTTTCTACGGGTTCTCTATGCAGAATGCTCCGATCTGACCGAGTTCGCCGCGCGCCTGAATGGGCGGATATTCGACTGTTCCGAGCCGACGAGCTTCGTCACCCTTTTCCTTGGAAGGTTGAATCCGAAATCCGACACTCTCGAATATGTCAACGCCGGGCATGATGCACCGGTCATCATCTCGCCGGACGGATCGATGCGGCGCCTGGATTCAACGGGCATCCCGATCGGCCTTCTGAACATCGGGGCTTACACATCAGGAAATGTTGAATTTCCTCTCGGGGGGCTCCTCTGTGTCTTTACCGATGGGATTCCCGAGGCGCAGGCGGGTGAAGAATTCTATGACAATGAGAGATTGCTGGAAGGTTTGAAGCAAAGGCGGACATTGCCTCTGGAAGAAATCGCAGCTGGGATCCTTGGTGATTTGAAGGCATTCATCGGGGAACACCCGCAGCTTGACGACATCACCTTCTTCCTGGTGAGACGGACCGAATAGGTCCGTCTCACCTGTTGCCCTTCTCTAATTCGCCGCGGGGCCGCCGCCGGCTTTGGCTCCATCCATCTTCGAGCGGAAAGCTTCAACCAATCCGCCCAAAGCCCCAAGCATCGAGGACGATTCCATCGGCAGGAAGATCTTTGTCGCTTGGCCGTTGGCGACCTTTTCCAGCGCTTCAAGATACTTGATGGCAATAAGGTCGCTTGTCGGATTTCCATCATGAATGGCCTTATAGACCTTGATGACCGCTTCCGCCTCGCCGTCAGCAACGGTCAGCAGCCGGAACTTGTCGGCATTGGCGACTTGGCGGATGGCTTCCGCCCTGCCTTCCGCCTCGAGGATTGCGGCCTGCTTTTCTCCGTTGGCCCGCATGATCTTCGCCTCCCGGTCCCCGTCGGCCTCGAGAACCATGGCGCGGCGCAGACGCTCCGCCTTCATCTGACGATGCATCGCCTCCATCACATCGCCGGGCGGATCGATCCGCTGGATCTCGACGCGCACAACACGAACACCCCAGCGATCGGTCGCGTCATCGAGGATCTGGCGAAGCCTGGTATTGATGGTTTCACGGGAGGTCAAGGTTCCATCGAGGGCCATGTCACCGATAATATTTCTGAGGTTTGTTTGCGCGAGCTTCGTCGCGGCGGCGTAAAAATTCGCGACATTGTACAGGAGCTTCACCGGGTCGGTCGCTTCAAAATAGACAATCGCGTCGACGGTGACGACAACGTTATCCTTCGTAATCACCTCTTGCGGCGGAACATCGACAACTTGCTCCCTCATATCAACTTTAAGGATTCGTTCAACAAAAGGCATGATCATGGTCAAGCCGCTGCCGACGGTTCGCTGATACTTTCCCAGTCGCTCGACAACACCCCTTTGATAGGGTTTGATGATTTTTAGACTCTGACCCACGACAATGAAGAGAACAATGGCGACTATAACAATGGGGATAATTTCCATGACGATCCTCCTGAGAAATATCCGGGTTTGTTGCCTATGACCGGTACTCTTGTTTCTGAAACCATCACAACCCTAGACGGCCTGTTCCACCAAAACTTTAACGAGAAGATGCGTTCCGGAGACATCAACAACTTCCACACGCGTCCCCTTGGGGATAGAATCTTCATCGACCCCTTCGGCCCGCCACTCCTCCCGCTCTATGCGAACCATGCCCGTGGCGCGCTTATTATCGATATCTTCAATGACCATTCCCTTTAAGCCCTTAAATCGATTGGCTCCTACGGAATCATTCTCGATATTCTTTAATATCCGCTTCGCGAATCGCTTGGAACCGGCCCAAAGGACTCCCGAAAATAGGATAAAGACAATCCATTGGAAAACCAAGCCCCCGCCCAGAAAGGCCGTAACGGCGGCCGCGGCCGCCGCGATTCCGAACCACAGGAGGAAAAATCCCGCGGTGAATATCTCGCCGATAATGAGGATCGCGGCCAGAATCAACCAAGCCCATGATATCCAGTTCATAATTGTAAAAGCCTCCTCATTCCCTCCACCCTCGACCGGCGCATCGGCCGACAAAACATGACAGAAGTATCGTGGTGGACGGATTTTTCCGGGTCAAGCGCTATGTTGTGAGTCGCCCCCGGTTGCCTCATCCAAGATACGGTGAAAAGGCGTTTGTATTCATCCGAAGAATCGATTCTTTGTCGTCATGATGAATTATTTTTCAGCAGACGCGGCAGGGCGGGAACCTATACCCTCTTCGCAATCTCATTCTCAAACCAAGTGATATACCGCCTGTATCCGGCGCAGCGCTTTTCAACCGCCTCGCAGGCGGTTGCGTACATGAGGGGCGCCACGCTGGGCAACGGCCGATGCCGGAGGTCGAAAGCCCGGCTGGGCAATTTGAGATAGGCGGGCCGGGCGTCAATCAGGGTATGATGCCGGGCGAGCGAGAAGAGATCGCAGCTTCGCTCCCCGTTGGGTACACCCTCCCGTCCCTGGAGAACATGGATCAATTCATGAGCGATTGTTTGATAAGAGAGATTTCTCGGATTAAGCCAAATCTGAGGTTCGCCGACCACCGCACGTCCCGCGGCGCCGCGTGTCACGCCGACCCGTACAACACTCTCATGCAGCTCCGGGAAATAGCGAAGAACATAGGAAACCATGCGGAGGATACGAAGCCGAGATGGGTGAGCCGCCAAGGCCCGGCTCGGCCGGTATGGGAGCGGAAAATACTGATTCTCCTCCGGCCCGTCCCAGAGCGGGAGTTGGTTTTGTTCACTCTGTAGCACAATTCGGCTCACGGAGTTATTTTTACAGTCTTTCCCCGGAGGACGCAACACCGGCTTGTTCTCCCGATAGACAAGCGAAGTGAAAATCTGCAAATCACCGACCCGCCGCCGATGGTCCGCCCTCTATCCCAAGATCGGGGGGTGAGCCATCCACATCCGTGAACTGGGGATTTCCCTTGTCCCTCAAATCGGAGTCATCCATCAGGCGGAAATCGAGCGAGTCGCGCAAGACCGGGTTTACTGAGAGATTCCCATCAATGCCGGTCAAATCATCGAGATCCCGGTATTCCCCTTCAACATTTCCCCAAACATTGTTAAAACCAAACTCGAGCTTCTCCCGCCGGCCGTTTAACCAAACACCGACACAAGGGCAAACCCATTCGTCCCGCCAGCCGTTCTCCACAATGATATTGTGCAGGAGTCTGGCGCGGGCCGTTTCGCTCTAAAGGGCAAAACCACAATTGCCGTTGCGGATGATGACATTGTGCGAGGCGTCCATCCATGAACCGCCCGTGGCCACCAATCCCCATCCTAGATTGTCATGAACTGCATTGTTCCGCACGACGACGCGGGAGTCACCAAAAGAGCCGATTCCCTTCCAGAACCCCGAGATATCATTACGGAGAATCAACGCCGCGGAATCCCAGGTAATCCCTATCCCGGCCCCGCGCCCGGCATGGATGATATTGTCGCGAATCAGCGCTGTGGCGCCCCTGTAAAGAGCGATTCCATCCCAGCCGTTGTTTTCGATCAAACAATGTTCAACTAGGATTTCCGCACCCTCGCGCCCCATGATCCCGCCGATGCCCACCACCACAGAATCGATGCGGCTCGTATTATCCCGAATCGCTACATCTATAATGGCCACATGGCTTCGCCGGACCACGATGCCCGCATCGGTCGCCTTTCCATCGGGGTTCCGTTTCCCTCCGGTAATCGTCATCGACTCGATGCGGCAGGATGGGGAATCGATGATCAGCACTCCGTAACCGGCGCGCGTCACAAGAATCGTACTGTCCCGATCCATCCCCTGGAGAACAAGACTCTTTCCGCGGATGGTGAAACCCCGGCTTGTCTCCACCGGCGTTCGGTGCTCCTGGCAATTCCCGCACAAAGCTTCGGTGAACTTGGTCACCCGCGTGAGATATCTCCCAGGCCAGATCCGCAATGTATCACCGTCGCCGGCCCGGTCGATCGCCGCCTGCAGATCATCCGGCCGGTCGCCGCTGCGGTTATCCCCAATTGTGAAACTGATCACCCCCTCCTGCGGCGGCCGGTTGCCCTGACCTGCGCCGGTGGGATGAACCTGAAGAATCGCCGCCTGCGCCGGGAGATGGCACAGCAGGCCCACTATAATGGACAGAAACGATACCCGATAAAGACGCCGCATGAATCTCCCCCCCACCTTTCACTTCACAGAGACCGGAACCGTCTGCTAGCCTAGCATGTCAGCCCCGAATCATGTCATCCGAAGGAAAGCAATGAACCATCAAAGCAAAGCAGACCCCCCACCGGCCGCTCAAGCGCTCAATAAACTGGCCCAGCGGATTATAAATTGCCGCAAATGCCCGCGCCTCTCCGAATATATCCGCGCCGTGGCGCAAGAAAAGCGCAGGGCCTATATCGACCAGGACTACTGGGGCCGCCCCGTTCCAGGGTTCGGTGACCCGAGGGCGTGCCTTCTCATTGTCGGATTGGCGCCGGGCGCGCACGGTTCCAACCGCACCGGCCGGATGTTCACCGGCGACGCCTCCGGCGACTGGCTTTTCGGCGCTCTCCATCGACACGGCTTCGCCAACCGGGCCCTCGCGCTGAACCGGCAGGATGGTCTTCAACTCAAGGATGCCTTCATCACCGCCGCCGGCCGGTGCGCACCACCCAGGAACAAGCCGACATCAGAAGAGCTGGCGGCCTGCCGCCCCTACCTCCTTGAGGAACTCGATATCCTGAACAGGCTCCGCATGATCCTCTGCTTGGGAAAAATCGCCTTCGATGCCACCCTCAAGGCGCTCGCCGATCGCGGAACACCATGGCCGGGGGCCAAACCGATCTTCAAACACGCGGCCGTCTATCAGGTTGAATCGAAAGACGTTCCGCTGCTAATGGCCTCGTATCATCCCAGCCGGCAGAATACTCAGACCGGGCGCCTGACCTCCACGATGTGGGATGGGATTTTCACCGCCTGCCGGCGTGAGTTGGATTGACGGGATGACCTCCCGGCCGGCTTGCATTAGAATGAGCGTGGAGCCGCACCATCATTCCATTTTTCAACCTTCCGGCGGCCGCGGATGGCCGGAAGCGTTTCAAGGAGCCGACTCACGATGAGGATTTCATCCAAAATGATGCGGAATTTTGCCGTGATTGTTCTAGGGGCGCTATCCCTAATCCTGATCATCGCCGGTTGCAAAGATGATCTGGCGCCGACGATGGGAACACTTCAGGTGCAACTGACCTCGAGCTGTATCGGGGGAACCGATGATGTCACGCTCTATCTCAATGGAAACGACGTCACCGCTTCGATATCAGACGACCTGTTGGAACTGCGATTGGAGCCGGGCGAGTATACTATAACAGCTGTCCCCGCTGACTCCTGTCTCACGATGAATCCCAGCGAACTGACCTGTAATGTAGAAGTGGGCCATGTCTGCAAGTACGGGATGGAAGTAATCGTCGCCTTCGGATTGACCGTCACGAGCAATATTGAAGGCGCCGCGATCCTCATCGATGATGCTCCAACCGGGAAATATACGCCGGCGACCATCAATTGCGTCAGCGCGGGTCCTCACCGTGTCGAATTGGATGTTCCCTGTTTTGGAACCGAGTCAAGACCCGGAATGGATATCGAAGCCCTGCCCGATTCCGCCGTCACCGTAGATATCATTTCTCCCTCGCTCACGATTACAAGCAACGCCCCTTGCGTAGATATCTATTTTAACGGTGAATCGACCGGATACCAGGTCGGCGCCTTCCTTCCCTGTGTCGGACCCGGCGCCCATACCATCGGGCTCGGGGTGGAGGATTCCATTCTCGTGGAGGCCGAAGTGGAGATGGGCACAGCGCCGAAGCAGGTCGTCGTCGACATTCCCGTCGTTCGCCGGACCATTCTCGAAGTTCTGGGGTGGGTCACCTGTACATTTTGTCCCATCGCCGATGAGGTCACCTGCCGACTCGTCCACGATCCGGAATTTTCAGAGCACATCCTCCGGGTGGAAGTTCATCAGGATCTGGACAACCTGGTTCAGGACGTTTTCGGTAACGATGATACGCAGTTCCGCTATGACCAGTATCCGATGAGCGCCGGCGCGCCGCTGATGGTCTTCAACGGAGGCGATTACATCCGCGGCGCTCCCGCCGGCGGCGCCGAGGCGTTGTTCGAGGCCCTCGCGGAAAAAGCCCGAGTTGAGATCGCAAATCAGGAGACTTCCTGGTTGATCATTCTCAAGGATCTTGAAGAGGTTCAGCCTTGGAGCTCCGAGCTGAACGGCGGCGAGGTCTACCGTTTGACCGCCTGCATCTCGGTTGTTTCACCGCTGGATGAGAGTATTCCTGTTCTCTACGCCTTTGCCTATAAGACCGACATCGAGTACACCAATGTTCACGACCCCGATCAGAATTTGTTTCACGATGTCGTGAGAACGATCCGCGGGCCCCTTCCGCTAAAGGACGCTCCCTATAACATGACGAATGTCGGGGATGCCGCGCAAATTGAATTGGAGTTTGAATTCCCGTCCAACGAGATCGATCACCTCCAGGCGCCCTGGCCTTTCGGCGGATACGGCATCGTAGTCTTTATCCAAACCGCCGAGGACTTCCCTGACGGCAAGATCCACCAGGCCGCCCGTATCACATGGGATAAGGAATAGAGCAGAGAGGATTCCGGTGGCTGCAGAAGGATGGATACCCGGCCTGAAAGGGCGGATTGAATCACTCGTCATAGACAGCGAGGTCTTGCAGGGCAACCCCTTAAACGATCCCACCACACGCGAGATGCTTATCTATCTTCCAGCGGGTTATGACGACTCGCCGGAGCTTTCATATCCGCTGATCACCTGTCTCGCCGGTTTTACAGGAACGGGAAGACAACTGCTTCACGACCGGCCCTGGCGTCCGTCGCTGGCGCGGATGCTGGAAAAGCTATGTGACCAGGGGATCGCGGGGCCGATGATTCTCGCTTTTCCTGATGGATTCACCCGTCTCGGCGGGAGCCAGTACAAAAATTCCGCCGCGGTCGGCCGCTATGAAGATCATATCATTGGAGAATTCCTTCCCGCCGTTCTTTCACAATACCGCGTTCTCAACGGATCCGGCCATTGCGGCATCATGGGTATGTCAAGTGGCGGATACGGCTCGCTCTGCCTGGCCATGCGCCACCCCGGCTGTTTTGGGGCTCTCGCCAGCCACAGCGGCGATTTATACTTTCCCTACTGCTATATCCCCAACTTCCCCAAATCAATCTCGGTGATTCAACGCCATGGCGGCGTTTTGGGATTCTTGAAAGCCTTCGATGATCTGCCCCGCAAGACCGGTGAGTATATCGCCGGGATCGATATGATCGCCATGTCGGCCTGTTACTCGCCGCGTGAGAACGGCGCCTTCGATCTTCCCTTTGACTTGGAGACCGGCCGAATCCGCCCTGAGGTTTGGCAGCGCTGGCTGGTGGAAGATCCGATCAATATGATTGAAGAAAAGGCCTATCAAGACGCGCTGCGCGGAATGCGGCTCGTCTACTTCGATTGCGGCGCAAAAGATGAATACTTCCTTCATTATGGGGCCCGGATGCTCTCTGAACGGTTGAAGGCGTTGGGTATTGAGCATTATCACGAAGAGTTCAACGACACTCATTCTGGAATGTCCTACCGCCCCAATTGCAGCCTGCCGATGTTATGGAATGCATTGAAGGGGGATTGAGCGGCTGTGCTCAAGGTCGGTCATCCATCGCACAATAGATAACCATTGCCCTGCAAATGAATCGCACCAAGCCTAGCGAATGATTTTTAACACCAGGCGCAATTCGTTTTCGGTCGTCACCGGAGCCCGGCAGGCATAATTTTCACAGACATAGACCGCTGATTTGCCGTCGATCAGCGACCGCCCCTCTCCGAGGGGCAATCTCTTGAACATTCCATCCGAGGCGCCGCGCGCATCGACCGGCACACCCGCGAGAACGGCATCCGGCATATACTTTTCCCAGAGAACATTGAGAAGCGCTTTCGTTCCATCAGCATCGGGCCAGCCTGTAATGACAATCTCCTGCGGTGGCGACAGGGCCATGTCAAGGGCGATGAGCATTTGGGTGCTTGACCTTGGTGACGCCTTGAGACCGGCGACGGAATACTTTAACAATTTTATCGCCCTGTCCTGGTATCGCTCATCGCCTGTCAGCCGCGCCAGTCGCAATAGATTCCCCGCCGCGACGCCGTTGCCGGAGGGGGTGGAACTGTCCTGCATCGATTTCATCCGGACCAAGAGGTCCTCGGCCGGGCGGGCTTGATAATATCCGGCCGTTTCCTCATCCCAAAGGATTCGATCCTGAACAGCCTGAAGGCGGATCGCCGCATTCAACCAGAACGGATCAAAGGTCGTTTCCCAAAGATCCAAAAGCCCGGCGATAAACATCGCGAAATCATCCAGCAGCGCGCCCCCCCCGGCCCGGCCCGCGCGATAGGTATGAAACAGGTCACCGCTCCCGGACATTTTTGTCAGGACAAAGTTGGCGGCATGAGCCGCTGTTTCAAGATACGATTCATCATCCATGATCCGGCCGGCCCGGGCGAAGGCCGAAATCATCAGGCCGTTCCAATCGGTCAGGATCTTGTCGTCGAGCCCCGGGCGGGCCCGCCGGCTTCTCGCTTTGAGAAGTTTCTGCTTCCACCCCTCCAGTTTCTCCGTAAACTCTTGTTGTGAAATCGCAAGCGCTTTCGCCATCTCTTTAACCGGTTTCACCGGATGGGGTATCGCCTTCCCCTCCAGATGCCCCTCGCGTGTAATGTCAAACATGTCGCAGAAGTGATGGCCGTCTTCCCAGCCCAGGGTATTGATGATCTCATCCGGCGTCCAAAGATAGAACTTGCCCTCTTCCCCTTCGCTATCGGCATCCAGTGTCGAGTAGAATCCGCCCTCAGGGGAGGTCATCTCGCGCCTTATAAATGTGAAAATCTCGGCTGCAATTCTTCTATAGTCTTCATTACGGGTGAATTGGTAATACTCGGCATACATCCTCGCCAGCAGGGCATTGTCATAGAGCATCTTCTCGAAATGCGGGATGAGCCACTGTTCATCGGTCGAATACCGATGAAAGCCGCCGCCGATCTGGTCATAGATCCCGCCGGCCGCCATATGATCCAACGTCGTTGTGAGGATGCGCATCAATTCGACATCCTTGCCTTTAACAAAACGACCGAGCAGAAATCTCTGGTCGGTCGCATGAGGAAACTTCGGAGCATTGTCGAATCCGCCGTGGATCTCGTCGAAAGATTTCTTCAACGAGGAGACGGCGCGTTCGACGAGGTTGGGGCTGAGCAACGGATCACCCTCTCCCCCCCTGCCGCCGGCGAGTGTGAGTTGTGTCGTGATCTGGGCGGCGAGGTTCTCCACCTGGTCGCGCTTCAGGTGATACGTCTCGGTCACCGCCTTTAAAACATCCGGCCAACCAGGCCGTCCATAACGGGCGTCGGGCGGGAAATAGGTCCCGCCATAAAAGGGTTTGAGATCCGGGGTCAGAAAGACATTCAAAGGCCACCCGCCGCTGCCCGTCATCATTTGCAGGGCGCTCATATAAATTTGATCGAGATCGGGTCGTTCCTCGCGGTCGATCTTTATACAAACGAACCAATCATTCATCATCTGGGCGATTGCGGGATTTTCAAAAGACTCATGCGCCATCACATGGCACCAATGGCAGGCGGAGTATCCGATCGAGACAAGAATCGGTTTGTCCTCTCGGCGGGCTTTCGCCAAGGCTTCCTCACCCCAGGGCCACCAGTCGACGGGATTGCCGGCGTGCTGCAAGAGATAGGGGCTTGTCGCCTCGGCCAGATGGTTCTTCCCACTCATTCGGTGACTCTCCTTTTCTCCCGCGCTCACCTTATAGGAGGATGCGGCGATTTTCAGCGGCCTTCCTTCTTCTGACGAGGGGGCGTCCCGGGTACTGTTCCGCGCCATCATGGCCGCGGCAACGACAAGGAGCAAAAGCGGCATCATCCAGCGGAGCGTCTTCATCCGACCCCTTTCAATTAATGAGATTCGATCTCAAAACCCTACTCGACCCGTGCCGGTTCCGCAAGGCGGGAAAAGCGAGCCAAATTTCTTGAAAGATGCCCCGGCGAAGGTTAGGGTGGAGTGGCGTAACCGCGCGGGGGGGTGCGACCTACGCCTTTTATCCGGCGTCATCGCCCCGGAGGTTCACCTTGAACCTGAAGTCTCTATTCTGGAGAGAAAGATGGCTCCTGTCCTCATTACATTGATCTGCTTCGTTATCTATCTGGCCGGCTACCATCTCTATGCTCGGTATCTTGCCCGCCATCTCTTCGAGCTTGATGCCACCGCCAAAACTCCCGCCCACACCATGACGGATGGGATCGATTATGTTCCCACTCGCAAGGGCGTTCTTTTCGGTCATCATTTTGCCTCCATCGCGGGCCTTTCCCCCATGTTGGGCCCGGCGATCGCTGTTATTTGGGGATGGGTTCCCGCCCTCATCTGGATTGTCTTTGGGACCGTGTTTATCGGCGCCGTTCACGACTTTTCAACCCTCGTCGTTTCCATCCGCCGCCGGGGGACAAGCATCGGCAAGGTCGCCGAAGATATCATGGGACCGCGGGCGAAAAGCCTCTTTCACATTATTATCTTCTTTCTCATTTCTCTGGCGATGGGTGTCTTCGCCTATATCGTCGCCACCCTCTTTTCCTCACCCATGCCGCCGGCCGCGCCTTCGAATGTACAGCATCCCGAGGCGGTCGTTCCGACGGCAAGTCTCATGATTCTTGCCGTGATCGTGGGATTCCTGGTTTATAAGAAGCAGGCTCGGATCACTCCGCTGACAATCATCGCATTTATCATCATGTTGATCGTGGTTGTGCTCGGCTTGGGAATGCCGATCCTCGGTGTTTCAAGGATACGCTGGACCACTGTTCTGCTGGTCTATTGCTTCCTCGCATCCGTCCTGCCGGTCTGGCTTCTCCTGCAACCCCGCGATTATCTTAACTCGCTCCTCCTTTTCCTGGGACTCGGCCTCATGTACTTGGGTTTCTTTGCCACACGCCCAAGCTTTGCCGCACCGGCATTGCAGCTGCACCCGGAGGGCGCCCCCCCGCTCTTCCCCTTTGTTTTTATAACGATCGCCTGCGGCGCGGTCTCGGGATTTCACGGCCTGGTCAGTTCTGGAACGACGGCAAAGCAGCTCAATCGGGAAACCGACGCGCAATTTATCGGCTACGGGGCGATGATCGGCGAATCGCTGTTGGGCCTCATCGCCGTCCTGGCCTGCACCTGCGGATTTGCCTCCATGACGGAATGGTCGACACATTATGCCTCGTGGAATGCCGCCGAGGGGTTGGGTCCGAAGATGGCCGCTTTCATTTCCGGCGCCGGCACCTTTCTGGGATCTGTCGGCATCCCCCGCCATTGGGGCGAGGCCTTCATTTCACTCATCGCCATCTCCTTCGCCCTGACCAGTATGGATTCCGGCACGCGGTTGCTGCGATTCAACCTTAATGAGGTCGGCGACACCCTGGGGATCTCTTTCCTAAAGAACAGATACATCTCCTCAGCGCTTGCCGCCGGCGCCATTGGATTCTTCGCCCTGCTGAAGGTTCCCATGGAGGTTGGGGGCGTTATGCAATACCATCCCGCCGGATTGGCGTTGTGGGCGCTCTTCGGCACAACCAATCAAATCCTCGGCGGATTGTCATTGTTAGCCGTGACCCTTTATCTCTGGCAGAAACGCAAACCGATCGTTTATACATTAATTCCTATGATCTTCATGCTGATTACGACATTGATCGCCATGGTGCAAAACTTGGGCGGCTACATCCGCGACGGCAAAACAACTCTGGTGATCATCGGCGGATTGATATTTTTCTTCGCCGTCTGGCTGGCCGTCGAGGCGGTCATCCGGCTGGTCCAATACTCCCGGGGGAAGGTGCCACCCCTCTCATTCTGAGGAATCCACCTGAGAACCCTATTTAAAAACCCGTGCCGGGAGGTGATTCTTGAGAAACCGGCGCTGACACGGGCTCTGAGACAATCATCGCTATCCGTAGGACTTGCCGGTTTTCAGGTTGCGATTGGGTCATCTCACCCAGACGATTCACCGTAAATCTCTGTCCTTCTTGTAATTCCACCTCCAGAAATGTTACAATGCTTGTAAGATAAAGGCACATGGGAAGACAAATTAAAGGAATGCAGCATGCTTAGCCGAATGAAGGTCATCGCGGGAGCTGTCCTTGCCGCAATGTGGTTCGCCTCACCGCCGGTTCCGGCTCAAGAACCGCCGGCCCCGGCCGATCTCGGCGCTTTGACCGTCGTCCTCGAAGATGTTCACGGCGTCTTGCATACCGGCAGCACCGATTCTGCGAACCCGATGGTTGTCGAAACACCCCTGGGAGAGGGCATCGTTCATTTCGGCCGGGCCTTAACATTGGAAGAGTTTGAATATGTCTGGTGGACCCTGTTGACACCGGGCGGCGCTTTTCAATATATCAATCCCTTTGATATTAATGTGGCGCCCGACCGATCCTGGGTTCAGATTCTCGAGTTCGAAAACCTCCGCCCCTGGGATGACATCTTCGGCCCGGGAGATCTTTCCGTCGATCCTTCCTGGTTTGAACCTCATGAAGCCTTCTTTCACTTTAAGCACACCTTCACCGGGATTACCTGGATGGGATCGGCCTGCGAACCGCTGGGCATCAACGATCCGACGGATTGGATCTGTTATGGACAGGGATTGACCGGGAAAGACACCTCCGACCCGCCGACGTCCTACGAGCTTCTTCCCGCATGTCCGAATCCGGTTGAATCGGACGGGGTTGTGCAGATCCGCTTCGATGTGCCCGAATCTTCCGAGGTCTGGATCCTGGTTATCGATATTGAAGGCAATGTTGTTCGGACGCTCGTCGACGGCAATTTCGACGCCGGCCATTATTCCGTTCATTGGGATCTTCTCGACGGTGTCGGACTGCCGGTTCCCTTGGGGATCTATCATGTCCTATGGGATAAGGGCTGGGTTTTGATCTGCTCGGGGGATATCCAGATCACGGAAGGATCATCCTCGGTGGATCAAACCATCCTGTCGCCGCCAGTCGTCATCACCACGGCTCCGAATCCTTTTACAAAACCAGCCGGCGCCAATATCACATTCCGGGTTCAAGAACCCATGAAGATCGCTCTTTCGATTCATGATGTCGCCGGCCGGCGCATCCGCACCCTTCTAACACCTCAAGATGTGATGGCCGGAGTGCACTCCACCATCTGGGTCGGTAATGACATGAATAACGAACCGGTGACCGGAGGGGTTTACTTCGTCAGGCTCGAGGCCGGCGGGCGCATTTGGACGAAAAGGATTATTCTGCTGCGATAGATCCATCATTTGCTTTCTCCGCCCGATCCTTTACTCTTGTTCAATAGAATCATCATTATTGAAAGAACAGAATCAGATCGTCTCTTTGCTTCATTGCGCCGATTCAGGGAGGGATCATGCACTTACCGCATTTGGGACACTCGCACCGCAAAGTGGTTCCAGGAACAGCGGCCGGAACGTTCGTCATCGATCCGGAAACCCCCAAGCCGACCATACAGCTCATGGCCTACAACCCGGACACATACGAGGAGCTTGAGATCGAATCGCTTGACCAGATACAGGACTACCTCGGACGTTTTCCCGTCACCTGGGTCAATGTCAATGGTCTCAGCGATTCTGAATCTTTCACGACCTTCGGGAATATGTTCAACCTTCATCCTCTGGCGATGGAGGATGTTGTTAATGTTCCCCAACGCCCCAAGGTTGAGGAGTTTCAGGTCCAGCTCTTCATCGTCAGCCAGATGCCGACATTGGGCCATGAGCATCTGAAAGAGCAACTAAGCCTGTTTCTCGGCAAGAACTATGTTCTCACTTTTCAGGAACGGCCGGGTGATTGCCTTGATCCGATCCGGGCGCGCGTCCGGAAGGGCGGACCAAGATTGAGGAATGCCGGACCCGATTATCTGACCCACGCCATTCTCGACAGAATTCTGGATACCTATTTCCCCTACCTTGATGAATATGGAGAACAACTATCGGCCCTTGAGGAGAGATTATTCAGGAATCCGACCAAGGCTGATTTGCACCGGCTCCATCAGCTGAAACGAAGCCTGGAGCCGTTGCGATATATCCTTCTCTCGTACCGTGATGTTTTCATTTCACTCTCCCGGGATGAAACCCCCTTTGTCACCGAGACGATTCATTTCTATTTGAGGGATTGCTATGACCACACGCTGCAATTGATCGATTTGTTGGCCAATTACCGCGAAACCTGCTCCAGCCTCATGGACCTATATCTTTCCAGTGTCAGCAATAAAATGAATGAGGTGATGAAGGTTCTCACCATCACCGCGACAATCTTTATCCCGCTTACCTTCATCGCCGGCATCTACGGAATGAACTTCGACCCCGGTGCGTCACGGTTCAATATGCCTGAACTGGGGTGGTATTGGGGATACCCCTTCGCCCTGACATTGATGGTGATCGTGGCTTTGGTGATGATCTTTTTCTTCCGCAGCAGGGGGTGGCTTGGCGGATCCGTCGGCCCAGATGACGATGACGCTGATAAAGAAGAATAGGAATTACCCGCCCGCCTGCAAATCACCCCATAGCAGCACGGGCACCTCTTCACCCACCTCGATCCGCGTCTGCGATTCGACACGAATGAGGGCATTGACGCCGATCAAGGTGCTCAGGCGATGCGATCCCTGCCGCGGAATCGGACAAACCTCCACACCCCCGCGGGAGGAAGTGAGGCGCGCCGTGATATAGGCGGTCCGTGTTCCGGCCTCCACGGGCGACTCCATCAACTTCGCCCGCAACCATGGCAGGCTGGGCGTCTTGCGGCCTTCCAGGCGATCCAGCGCGGGTATCACATAAAGAAGACTGCCGACCAGGGCCGAGATCGGATTGCCGGGAAGTCCGCAGGCGTAGGCGTTCTGCCGGCCTTCCCGATAGGCGGTAAGGATCGGTTTGCCGGGTTTCTGCCGCACACGCCAAAAGATCTCGCTAAACCCCGCTTCTTGCAGCGCCGCGCGCACCAGATCATACCGTCCCATCGAGACACCGCCGGTCGTCACGGCCAGATCGGCCGGCTGAGCCTGCGATGGATTAAAGACCGATTCCAACCAGCTCCTTGTTTGATTCAGACCGTCACCGACATGCGACGCATGACTCAGCACGGCGCCCCGGCGCTGATACAAACGGCTCAGCAGAATAAGACTGCTGTCGCGAATCTGTCCGGGCGCCGGCGTCTCCTCCGGAGGAACCACTTCATCACCCGTCGTTAAGAGAGCGACCCGCGGCCGGCGGTAGGCCCTCAACCTCAAAATACCGGCGGATGCGAGGGAAGCCAGCTCGCCGGCGCCGATGACGGAACCCTCTTTAACAATAATGGCGCCCTGCTTGGCGTCATCCCCGGCGGGACGGATCGATTCCCCTGGCTTGGGTGGTTTAACAATTATGATCTGATCACGGGTCTCGTTCACATCCTCGACACGAACCACCGTGTCGGCGCCGGACGGGATCGGGGCGCCGGTCATAATACGGATCGCCTCACCCGGCTGCAGCTCAACATTGCAGACTTGGCCCGCAGCGACCTCTCCGGCGACCTTTAACGATCCCAACGAAAGATCTTCATGACGGATGGCAAACCCATCCATCGAGGAATTTGAGAAAGCGGGAGTATCTTGAGGAAAAACAACCGGCGCGGCGGCGACACGGCCGTATGATTCCCGCAGGGGAACATCCTCCGTGTCCAAAACAGACAAAACTGAGAGCCACATCTGAATGGCTTCGTCGACAGGAATCATGCGGAGATATCCCCACGGCAGACCTGCACGGCATGCATCAGAATCCCGAGAACCGGATCGAGATTTTCGCGAATGGCGCGGGGCCGGCCGGGCAAATTTATAATCAGAGTTTTACCGCGGATTCCGGAGATCCCGCGCGAGAGCGCCGCTTTGGGCGTCGCTTCCAGGCCGGCGCGGCGCATCAGTTCATCGATCCCGGGTGAGGGGCGTTCCAAAACCTCCCGTGTCGCCTCCGGGGTCACATCCCTGGGATGAAACCCGGTGCCGCCGGTTGTAAGGATCAGATCGACCTGGCCGCGGTCGCACCATTGCCTCAGTGTATCTTTGATCATCTCCCGCTCATCCGGCACAATGCTGGTGAGGATGACATCCCATCCCATCTCTTTAACAATTTCCTGGATATGCGGCCCGCTCCGGTCCTTGCGTTCACCGCGCGCCGACCGGTCGCTGACAGTCAGCACGGCGACCCGCATCAGATCCTTCGACATCGCCACCTCCACCTCATCCCTTGCACAATTTCAGCGATCGGCGCGCCAATCCCCTGATCGACCACCCACCTTTTCGAGCAGGCGGAACGGCCCGAGTTTTATCCCCCGCTCCAAGCCCTTGACCATATCGTAGATTGTTAAAGCCGCTATTGAGACCGCCGCCATCGCCTCCATCTCGATTCCGGTGCGCGACGTCGATCGTGTCTCCGCCAGAATCCGGATCCGGTGCGAACTTGGATCCTCTTCAAAACGCAGCTCGACATGATCCATCGCGATGGGATGGCAAAGCGGTATCAGCTCGGAACATTTCTTTGCGCCTTGTATCCCCGCGATCCGCGCCGTGGCGAAGACATCCCCCTTGGCGACGCCATGTTCCCGCACCTCTTCAAATGTCTTCGGGGAAAAGGTCACAAACCCCTCCGCCAGCGCCCGGCGCTGAGTGACCGCCTTGTCCCCGACATCAACCATACTGGCCCGTCCCTCTTGATCGATATGGGTCCAGGCCCCTTCTCCTGTTCCAGTATCCAAGACGCGCCTCCTTCTCCATCGGGTTGAGTTCCCTCCGGTAGAATACCCACCGCCGCCGGCTTCCTACAACAGGAGGATTTCAGGTTATTCACCCTAGTAATTGTGAGATTATTGTTCCGAAGGGCTGCCCATGGCCTCTTTTGAAAATATAGGAGGGATGGAAAGCGCCTCGCGCCGATGGGATCGCTTCCGGATCGAAGGGTGAACCGGTGAATTCACGCGAACGGATACTGACAGCGCTGGACGGCGGGGAGCCGGACCGGGTGCCGCGGGCCCTCTCCTGCTTCACCGTCGATTTCGAGGATCTCGTCCCCGCAAACCGGCGGCGCGATGACCTTGTCGATTGCCGCACCATTTATTTCCCCGCCTCGAAAGAAGAGGAGCAACTCTTCCGCCGGGCGGTCCCCGTTTCCCCCGACACCCGGCTGGGCACACCGTCACAGATTTCGACTTATACACAGTGGAACTACTACCCCGAGGATGTGGCGCAACGCAATCCGCTGGCGGAAGCCAAGACGCTCGACGAGCTGAAACAATTCCCCTTTCCCAACGCGAGCGGACCCCATCACGCCAAGGGGTTGATGCGCCAGGTCGATGATCTGCACGCCAGGGGACTCGCCGCCGGCGGCAGCCTCCCACACCTCGGTGGTGAGCTCTTTGAGGGCGCCTGGCGCCTGCGCGGGTTGGACAATTTCCTCATCGATCTGGTCCGTCGGCCCGACATGGCGCATTATCTTCTCGATCGTCTAATGGAGCTGGCGCTCCGCAACGCCGAAGCGTTGGCCAAGGCCGGGATTGATTTGCTGACACTCGATGACGATGTCGGGATGCCGGGAACGATGATAATCAGCCCCGCAACCTGGGATGAGTTCTTCAAACCGCGGCTTTCAAAGATCATTCAGGCGGCGCGATGCTTCCACCCGTCCTTGCGTGTGTTGTATCACAGTGACGGATATTTTGAGCCGATCCTCGAGGGCTTGATCGAGATCGGCGTCAATGCGATCCATCCCCTGCAACCGGAACATATGGATGCCGGGCGCATCCGCGGGCGATTCGGCTCCAGCCTGGCCTTTTGGGGCACCGTCGGACGGCAAACAACCTTCAGCTTCGGCACGCCGGATCTGATTCGCCGCGAAGTGCGGGAACGGATCGACACGCTCGGCCGCGCTGGACTTATCCTCTGCCCCGCCTATGATATCGATGAGCCGGATATCCCTTGGGAAAATATCGCGGCGTTTTTGGAAGCGGTTCATGAACATGGAAGGCCGCAGGCGCCGCCGGGATCCACACGGGTCGAGAGAGAATGACCTTATTCAACCTCTCGTAATGCCGATATTCGATTCATGAGTCATCACGCTATCACAATCGCCATCGCCGCCTATAATTCAGAGGCTTTCATCACCGACGCCTTGGAAAGCATCCTCGCCCAAACCCGCCGGCCGGATCAGGTTGTCATTGTCGATGACGGATCCAAGGACCATACCGCCCGCCGGATCCGGGCTTGGCGCCGGCAACATCCATTGCCGCATGGGCTGCGGGTCGAACTGATCGAGCAAGAGAATCGCGGACTTCCCGCGGCCCGCAATCAGGCCATCCTGCGGGCCGATTCCGATCTCATCGCCTTATTGGACGCCGATGACCTTCTCCTGCCCCATCACTTGGAAAAGCTCGAGGAAGCCTTCCGGATCTTCCCGGATATCGTCTTCTGTTTTGGTGACGCGCGTCTCAGAGAAAACGGCGATCTCGGCCTGCGTTTCCTGGAAGGCAAACGCCTGGATATCGTTGAATTCGAAGAGCAGGAGGGATTTCGCATCCTTGGTTCCGGTCTCTATGAATCATTGATAGAGGGCAGTTACATCCCCACCGCCAGCACTCTCTTCCGCCGAAAGTGCTGGGAGGATATCGGGTTCTTTGATGAAGAGATCCCGTTCTGTGACGATCGAGATTTCTGGCTGCGGCTGACCCGCGCCGGACGTTTCGCCTTCTGCCCTATGGTACTGGCCGAAAAACGCCGGCATGAAGAGAATATGACGCATTCGAAGAATCTGTTGCGGCTGCGATCATCACAGTTGAAGGTGATTCTGAAAATGTTAAATCAGGCGGATGCGATGCCGCTTACGGATCACGAACGGCGCGCCACGGTGGAAGCTTTGGACCATCTGGTGAACGGGTTGCTCTATTCCGCATCCCGGCGGGGATGGCGGGCCTACTGGACAACCGGATCATCCCTGCCCAACAACTATAAGAGACTGATGCTGCATCCCCGGCGCTGGCTCCCGGCGGTCGCCGCCCAGCTGGGGTTTATCCGGCAAGATGAAGCAGGCGGATAGTGCCGATGTAAAACAGAGGCATCGCGACCGATCAACGCTTCAAAACCCTATTTCGAAATCTCCAGCATCCTTTGAATGGGAATCAAGGCCCGGCGGCGGATCTCCTCGGGCACCTCGATCTCCGGCGTCCTGTCCCGCATGCAAAGATATAGCCGCTCCGGCGTGTTCTCGCGCATGTAGGGGCACTCGTTACAAGAGCAGGAGTCGCTCGGCCCCGGGATAAATATCTTGTCCGGCGCAAGCTTCTTCATCTGGTGGATGATGCCGGGTTCGGTCACGACAATAAACGCCGCCGCCGGCGACGCGGCGACGAATTTCAACAGACTCGACGTCGAACCGATATGATCGGCCAGATTCAGAACCGCCTCGGTGCACTCGGGATGAGCCGCCACCTTTGCTTCGGGATGGCGGATCTTGAGCTGTACAATCTGCTTGGCGCTGAAGGTTTCATGCACTTCACAGGTGCCGGGCCACAGGACCATATCGCGGCCCGTCTGCTTGATGACATACCGGCCCAGATGCTGATCGGGCGCGAAGACGATCTTGCGATCCGCCGGAATCGATTGCACAATCTTCACCGCATTACTCGATGTGCAGATGACATCCGACATCGCCTTCACCTCGGCGGAGCAGTTGATGTAGGAGATGACAACATGATCGGGATGCCGGCCGAGAAACTTCCGGAACTCATCGGGCTTGCAACCATCCGCCAGAGAACAGCCGGCGTCGAGGGAGGGCAACAAGACCTGCTTGTCGGGATTGAGAATCTTCGCCGTTTCGGCCATAAAATGGACCCCGGCGAAAACGATCACCGATTTTGTCGTCCGGGCGGCTTCCTGCGCCAGCGCGAGGCTGTCGCCGACATGATCGGCCACATCCTGAATCTCCCCCTCTTGATAGAAGTGAGCGAGAATCACGGCATTTAGCTTCTTCCGCAGTTTATCGATCGCATCAAAGAGATCGAGCTTCGGATCGATCGGTGTGGTCGTCGCCATCAAAAACTCCTCAATTTCAGGAAATCGGGATCAAACCGGCCGCCGCGCCTTACAGGGCATCTTACCCCCGCCGACGCATGCCGTCCAGGCGGGCTCACCCCCCCCATACCCTGAGGAGGAGCTGAGATTCCATACTCCCGGACCCCGGCGCCGCTAAAGCGGAGTGGGTGAAATGACGAAATATCTAGTGGGGTCCGGAGGGGATTGAGTTCACTTCTGTGCCGGGAATCGTTGGATTGTCTATCACAGGTTATTCACGGGAGTTAGAGCGATGAATCGTCGATATTCAACAGCCCCTCCGGGCGCCTTCAGAATTTCAATGAATCTGATATGGGGATTTTTGCCGGCGCTGGCTTTCATGCTGGTCCTTTATTTGGGATGCAGTATCAGCGGGGATGGTGGAACCGGCCCCGGCGGGAGCGGCAAAACCGAGTTGGAGATCAAGAATCTTGCGGTGAAAGATATCACCGACACATCCGCCGTGATCACCTGGAACACGACAACCCAAACGGTGGGCACGGTTTGGTACTCCACCGATTCCTCGGCAATGAATGCAAGCCGCCTCACCCCTCTGTCGACCATGCATAATCTTCCGATAGAAGATCTCATCTCCGAGACAACGTACTTCTTTGACGTCGTCGCGCAGGAGCCGGGGGGTGACCAGGCGAAGGAGAAGGGGAACCTCTTCACGACGGCGCAAGCCGCCTGGATGAACGATTCGACACCCCCGATGTTTATCAGGGCCGCCATCGAGGGAGTGACAAGCGGCAGCGCCCTCCTGGTTTGGGAAACCGACGATCGCTCCTGGGGAAAGGTCGAGTACGGTCTCACAACGGCGTACGGAACGATAATCACTGAATCGATGACGCCGGAAAAAGTCTACTATAACAATCACAGTATGATTATTTCCGATCTGGCGGAGGATACCGATTACCATATTCGCGTGGAAGCAGCCAACCGCCGCGGTCTCACCGCGAACAGCGCCGACATACCCTTTCGAACACTATCGCGGCCGATCCTCTCGATCTCACCTGATACAGTCATTGTAGAAGCCGATGAGATCTTCACCGTCGCCCTCCATATAGAGAACGCGGTCGATATCGCGGGGCTGGCGACGCAGATCTCCTATGATTTTGCCCGGCTCCAATTTATACAGGAACCGATGCAGTGCCCCTGCCGGTTCAGCGGCCCCGACTCGAGCAACGTCTGCGCGGGACCTTTCTTCTGTGAACAGGGCGGGCATATCATGATGCCCGATCCGATCGGAACACTGGGAAAGATAAAGATTGAGGCGAGCTGGTACCTGACAATGGTCGACTTTATCCCGGTCGGCACCGAAGCGGACGGCGGCGGCGATATCGCCTATCTCCGTTTCCGCGCCCTCTTGCCGGGAACGGCGACCCTCGGCTTCAGCGAGCGCGACGGCGACCAGGACGGCAAAGACGATACCCGGTTATTGGATTACAATAGGCTCCCGATCTCTTTCCGGCTCGAAACCGGAACCGTGATCCGCTAACGATCCATCTGAACCCATCTTTAAAACCGAGACCTCCGGCCGGTTTCAATCACTGAATTGAGACCGGCCAATCTTTTGTCGCAGTTGCTTCAGAATCGGCCGGATGAGGCAAAATGCGGCCGCCGGGAAAGGGCGCGAAGGCCGAATCATTTTCCCACAGGTCGGCAAATCCTTCCTATGTCATCATATAGCCTCTCGTAACCCCTTGCCCTGATTTCCCTCCGCGGATGGCACATGCTTTGCAAAATGCATTACCGGTGAACTTCCCCAAACCAGGAGGACCAGAATCTCAAGGGAGTGAGACGATATGACACAACACCGCGTACTTTTGTTTCTTGGAGCCGGAGTGCTCGCGTTCATCTTCTCATGGGGCTGCGGCATTTCCGGCGACGGAGACATCTCACCCGGCGATCCGACACCGGGTACATTGAGTATCAAGGATTTTAACGTCACGGATATCTCCGACAGCTCCGCCGTTCTCACTTGGAAAACCAGCGGCGACGCGATGGGTATCGTCCGTTATTCCAAGTCCTCTACATTGGTCAACACGGCCAGCCGCACAACTTCGATCGGCGCCAATCACATCGCCTCGATCATGGGTCTGGATCCTGAGACGACCTATTATTATGAGGTAACCGTCACCGACCCCCGCGGCCGGCAGGATCAGTTGACGGGGCAATCCCTTCGAACCCTGCCACCACTGGCGCTCAGCGACTCGACGGCGCCCAACATCACCGACTTGCATATCAAGGGAATCACCAGCAGCAAGGCCCTCATCGAGTGGCGGACGGATGATCACACCTGGGGCCAGGTCTTTTACGGGTTAAGTACAAGTTATGGGTTCATCACATCGGAGCCGCTGTCTCCCAAGAGTTACAACCGCGGGCACAGCGTTATTCTCACGGAATTGACGGAGAATACACAATATCACCTCAGCGTCGGCGTGAACAATATGCCGGGCCTTCAGAGCTTCAGCGAAAACTTCCCGTTCCGAACTCTGGCCCGCCCGACCATCTCATTCTCACCCGACACCATTCATGCGGGCGCCGACGAATTCCAAATCGCCATCCATATCGAGAATGTGGAAAACCTCGCCGGGCTTGCGATCACCATCGCCTATGAGCCGGCGAAAATGGAAGTCATCCGACTTGAACAGGGTCCCTTCTTCTACGGAAACAATCCCTTTCTTTTGTTACGGGATCAGACCGCGGGAATCGGACGTTTCAGATTCGACGCCAGCTGGGGTCTCATCATTGAAGATGACGAGCCGATCGGCACAAAGGCCGATGGCGGCGGCGATATTGCTTACATGATCTGCAAGTCCATCGCATCCGGAACGGCTTCACTTATCTTTATCACGGCCGACTCTGACGGAGACGGCAAGGCCGAAACCCGGTTGCTGGATCACAATCGCTTGGAGATTGACTACCACAGCGAACACGGTTTTGTGATCCGTTAAATGGGAACCCAAATGGAGATTAATGCCATGGACGGCAAAATTTATAAACAGTGTGCTCGTGTGGTTGTCCTCCTCATAGGTCTGCTGTGGTCGGGGCAAGGGCTAGCGGCCCCGACCTACACAGCAGTCATCGAGTGGAACGGCCCCTACTTCAACGCTATTAACGCAGCGGGTCTTGATCAAATGGTGAACAATCCCGTCTCCGACATTCCCTTTCAGGGTTCCAAGGGGATCGGTGCGCGGTATGCCGCTGACGGACGCAAGATGGTCTATGTCTTGGACGGCGGTAATGACCGGATCCAGGGTTTCGAGGTCAGCGCAACCTATGTCATTGATGACTCGGATAATTTCACATTCCAAGCGCTTGGTGTGACGCCGGCGGCCCAGGAATGGGACACCGATCAGATCGTCCTGGCCGAATACGGGGATCCGGCCGCAAACTGGGTCATCCCCTATACAGAGGTCGTGATCATTGATGGAACGACTTGGGGATGGGTCGCTAACCTCACCGGTTTCACAGCCGCCGATAAAGTCTATACGATCGATTACGATGACGCCTCCGCCGCGCCGGAAGTGGTGCTGCCGGCGAACTCTCTGTCGTCCACGAGCTCTTTTGAGATTCGTTACCTGGTGACGGATTATCAAGGCGGCGGCACGGCGGCCTTCGGATTGGGCGACCTCGACTACGGTAATTCCTCTGGGGCCTCGGTTGCGCTTGTCGAGTTCGATGAAGCCACCGGCGGACCGGCCAGTTTCCAGGATCTCGCCTCCATCATGGTAGCCCAAAATGAAAACACCGCAACATCAGATGACATCTTCGTTATTGATGAAGCGGACAACAGCGGCAGCCAGAATGAGGAGTTCTTTGTTTATACGGTGACGGCGGCCGGTGTGGAGTCGTACCAACAGGCGTATGACGACGTCCTGACGAATCCGACCGATGTGTATGTGGCCTGGAGTGGAGCCAGTGTGATCGCGGCGCAGGCGGCGGTCGGCGGCGGCGCGACGTTTTGGGATGACGCGGGCGGCGCTGCGGCGATCACTGATCCGAATCAAGTGACAGGCCATACCTACCGGGCGACCAGCGCGGGCGGCAATGTCACGATCACCGATCTCACGACAAACCGCGTCCTGGTTTCATCAACGGCCTACGCCAACCTCGCCGATCCGCTGTTGGTCGTTCCTGGCATCTCCGCGGATATCCCCGCGGCCGATCCCGGGGCGGCTGATTACGACTGGGCGACGACCGTATCCACGATCAACCATTACGCCTTTATCGCCGATGCCGGTGCGAATCGTATCAAGGTTGTCGAGATCGGCAATTTCGCCTGGGCCGGCGATGAGCTCCCCGGCGACGCGAAAACAATGACGGCTCAACCGGCGGGCGCCGGACTTGTCGGCGCGACGGCCGACGTAGAATACGATTTGACCACCCCGGGAACCGTTCCCGACAATTGGGTGACTTGGACATTGACCGCTCCGATTAAAGAAGGCTCGCTCGATGAAATGACACTCGATCCCGACGGGACGCCCGCAACCTGGACCCGGATTGACAATCTGCAGACCGCGGGTCCCGGCGACCAGGTTTATGAGTTGGATTGGAGAACGGGGCAGATCACTTTCGGTGACGGCGTTCACGGCGAGAAACCGGCCGCCGCCACCGATATCCGATTCACATATACCGTGACGCCGGATGTCCTTCGCTATGGCACTGTCGGCAGCGGCAATGGACAATTCAGCAATCCGCACGGGATTTGCGCGCGTTGGAACTCGAGCTTGGGCTACTATGATGTCTATGTGGCTGATTCGGGTAACGACCGGATTCAAAAGCTGGCCTTCCACCCGCCCGAACCGGCCCTGCAAATCCCCGCTTACATACAATATGTCACCCAGTGGAGCACCGCCTCCTCGGGATCCGATGACCTCGTCACCCCCTGGGATCTGGATGTTGAGGATGACGGCAGCGGTGATGTTTATGTCGCGGTTGTCGACGCCGGCAATGATCGCATCGTGATCTATCATGATGTAGAAGCGGAGGGCGGCGGGGGTGCCACCGCTCCATCATACAGTACGTCCTTCGGCTCGACCGGCAACACACTCGGTGGTTTTGTACAGGCCGAAACCGTCGATCTCGTCGACAACGGAGCTGTTCTGGATGTTTATGTATCGGACGGCTCCAGAGACCGCGCCGTGAAGTTTGAAGCGGCTCCGGTCCCGACGATCGCGCTGACCTTTACGGGCGCAAGCGCCCTGCCGACGAGCTTCCCGCCCTCTTCATCTTATACATTCACCTTCTCAACACAGAATGCCCCTGACGGCGGCTGGGTCGATTTCTATTATGATACCGCCTCAACCTTCGATGCGGGCACGGCGGAACTCTGCTTCACTGCGGGAACGATATCTCCATCGGCCGGCACGACCGGATGGACTTTCTCGGCTTCACCGTCGGGCACACCGGCGGATGGGACCTACTACCTCTACGCGATCCTGCGCGACGGCCTCGGCGGCCTCACCGCTCAGGATCAATCAGCGAGCACCGAATTGCTGACAATCGACAGCGCTCTCACGACCGCATTGGCCGTGCGGGATCAGCGGGACGGGGACAAGGCTCTGCTCTTCCAGAACAACATGGAACAGTCGATTGAGATGCGTTTGATCTATCCCGACAGTGTTGTCGGCGCCTCCTACGGTGGAACCTTCCCCGCCGATTACCTTCAAATTGAAGGGATCGCACCGGGGAACGCCTGGGCGGGAACCGGCTACACCGACCTGCTCTTTAACAGCACTTATGACAATATCTCCGGGACCTATCTCATCTCGGCATCCGTCACCGGCGCGCCGACCGGCTTGAACGGCGCCGGCCCCTACGTTGTCGCGACGGTCCGGATGAAGGCGAAATCCACCGCCGTGACCGAGCAAACCCGGATCCAATCCGGATCGGTGGCCTTGAACACGAATCTCTCCCAGATAACCGATATCAACGGCGATGCCCCGATCGTGTGGAACCGGTACGCCCTCGACGCCAAGGTCGCTTACCTCGGTGATATCGCCAACACAACAGCAGGGACCGACTCGACCGTTCCCGTTCAACGACCGAATCCCGATGGGTATATCAATTTCGCAGATCAGATTGCCTTCACATTAGGATGGAACGGTGAAAACGGCATACAGGATCCGATCGCCGATATCGGCCCTGCGTCCGGATCGGCCCCCAGTTTGATTCCGGCGCCGGACAACAGCTGGGATGTCGACGATCTTCTGTCCTTCAGCACCCAGTTCTCCTGGTTCGCCTCTAAGGGTTATACAGGATCGCAGACCCTCAGCGCTTCTTGGAATCCTGCCTTTATGCCCCTGAATGATCCAGTGGAAGGCGCCGCCGAAATTAACGCTCGCTCCGATATGGAGACGGGGATCGAACCGATCCAAACGGTCGAGATCGTCGCCAGCCATGTTGAAGGATTAATGGGCGCCATGATCCGGCTCAGTTATGACGATTCGCAGATGGAATTCCTCGGCGCCGAGGACGGCGGTTTGCTGGGTCGCAGCGGCGGCTATGTCATGTTCCACACAATCGAGGGAGCAGGCCGGGTTGAAATCGACGCCACCCGCCTGCATCCGGAAGATCCCGGTGTCGACGGCGAGGGTGTTATCGCACGTTTCCATTTCAGAGTATTAAAAGGGAACGAGGCGCCCTTGATGATGGCTTACGACCTGAGAGATAAGTGCAACCATGTCATTGCACGCGGAGAAAAGGATCTCGCAGGAACATCGGAACCGGTCTATCTCGCGGCGCTTTATCAAAACGTGCCGAACCCGGTCCGCCCGACAACAAGCATCACGTATGCCCTGCCGCGGCAGGCTGACGCCAGGCTGGCCATCTATGATGTCCGGGGCCGGCAGATCCGTCTGTTGTCCGAGGGACCGCATACAGCCGGTTACCACACCATTGTCTGGGATGGCCGTAGTGACATGGGTGAACGGGCCGCCAGCGGCGTCTACTTCTATATGTTGAATACGGAAGAGATCCGTATCAGCAGGAAACTTTTAGTCACACGGTAATTCTAGGGGGCGCCGGTGCGGGAAGTTCCCTCCTCCCGTTCCGGCAACGCCCCCTAGCGGATAACCACCGCAAGTGGCACGGCCCTTGCGATGATAGCGTGGGGATGCATGGCCGTCGTCGAAGGGATGGCCAAAGGGAGACAGATGAGGATCGTTTGGATCGCAGGTCTTATCTTGTTGTGCGCAACAAGTTACACATATGCGGCAACATCCATTTGGCCGGTCCCGGCCGATGGTGACCTGAATCATCTGGCCTACGCCGATGGTCCGGCGCCCGGCGAACTTTTCCTACGATACCAGTACGACCAGGAAAAATCTTCCGCCCCGACCTTTGTGACCAACAGGTTTTCAGCGCTCTATGGGGTTACACATTGGTTGGCTGTCGGCGCTTCCTTCCCTTTCCACGAGCAACTGCTTGGGGAGCTTCACAAGCAGGGCCCTGGAGATACCTCCATTCAAGCGAGGCTTCACACTTGGCTCAGCGAAGACAGTGAAATCAGGGGAAGCCTTCGTTTCGCTCTCAGCCTTCCAACAGGGTTTGACGAAGAGAAGCCGCCTCTGGCCGAATTTACAAGCCGGACACACGATCTTCTCGCCGAGGGATCCCTTCAATGGAAGAGTTCACTCGTTAGTGTCATGTTGTCACCCGGCCTCTGGATGCCGGGAGGCGATAAATCGATGGCCCTGACGGGCGGCGCCGGCGTCGATTGGTACGATGGACTGCCCTTCGGCTTCGCGTTGCGGGGGGAATATTTCTCCCAATACAACCTTACCGATAAGGATTTCCAATCAGAGGTTTTTGGCGGTATCCGCCACTCCCTTTTTTGGGGATTTGGGTTGGAGTTCGGTGTTAACCGGGAATTGCTTTCCGGTATTGAAGCGCCGACAACGATGTCATTCCGCTTCAGCAAGGGCCGGCAGACATTGGTGCGGGGCTTCGTACCATATCGACCGGCTGACAGGTTCATGACGGTAATCCTCGAGTCCCCGGCTCAAGAGGGAACAGGGAAGGATCCCAACGGTTTTCTGGATATGGTGAAAGATCGGCTCCTGGCTCAACTTTCACAAACTCCGGAATTCCGAGTTCGGTCAGCGGCCGATGCCGCTGCTCTTGGGAGCGGGGAACCGGTCGTCACGGTGTCGACGAATCTTGTGGGGATTTCTGAAGGCAACGATCGAGGCCTCAGCATCCCGCATATCCTTTCGTCACCCCGGGCGACAATCAATGTAACGATGAGGCTTATTGTTAAAGACGGAATCTATGGGTCTACCCTCCATGAGACCTTACTTCACAGCAAAATCCGGCGAGGAATGGGGATGGAACTCCTACCGATCGGTTCCGATGAGGACCGAATGGTGCCGCCGCCGGAAGTTCGCCGGGCGCTCATGGAAGAAGCCGCCCGGCGAATCGCCATCGATGTGGAGACGGAGCTGTTAGGTGTTCTGGCGGTAGTGGAGGGTACTTAGGAAGGCCGCACCGGTGAGGGTGGCCGATCTTTAATCGGAACTTTCACAAAACAGGAGGTGAATAGGCCTGTGAGTCATACCAGCAGAATGACAAAGATAACAAGGTACAATGGTGCTGACGGGAAGAGACCCCGATTCGCCCGTCTCTCCTTTTGGGGGGTCTTGTTCGGTCTTCTGACCGTTGCGGTGATCCTCCCATCCTGCAAAACCGGTAACGACCCCGTGAGTCCGCAAACCGGAATTCAGCTGCAGCTGGATGTCATGCCCCTTTTGCTCAAGGCCGACACCCTCAGCAGCTCGACCGTTTGGGCGACCCTCAAGGTGAATGGTGAGCCGGCGCCCGATAGTACAGCGGTTTATTTTCTAGCCTCTCCCGGAAAAATCGACCCGGTCGCCTATACGAGGGATGGGCTGGCGGTTGTCTCCTATCGCAGTGTCAATGAACCGGGGATCGCGATCATCGTGGGTCAGGCACTGGCCATTCGGGATACGGTGCGGGTCACGCTTTATTAAAAAGAAAGGCGGTCACCCGAACTTCCACTTAGAGCCTGGCCGCGTGGCTACCAAGTTTCCCTACGGGTGACCGCATTTCCGACAACAGGCTCTTGGGGAGGGATACCTGTCATCTATGTATTAAAATATCGCATACTCTAAATAAGATGTCAACATGTAAAATCTATTTTTTTGTATCTTTTTAAGAAAAAGAGGATCGGCGGCGTAACCGCTTGTAAATCAAACCGTTACGCCGCCGTCATTTTTTATTTTTTCTGCGGCGCCGCGCTAATTCTCTAAATTATTCGCGAGTTTATCGCTGATCCCCTTCCAGATCCGCTGGGACTGCGCCAAGGCCGCCGACAGGACGGCTTGTGCTTGATCGAGGATTTTTCGGCGCTCCGCGGCATTGGTCAGACCTGGAAGATTGATCAGGACATTCTGATAGGCTCCTTCCGCCGCTGTCCGCGCCGCCGAAGCAGCGACACCGGCATCACTGAGAGAATTCACGTTGCCAGAATCGGCCACAGCATCCGCCACCTCGAGAACCTCCAGGCTCCTCTTCAGGACGGACAGGGGGACATCGATCGCCAGGCGGGTCGCCGCCTGCATCGCCTCCTCACGCGCCGCGACCTGTTCATCCGTCTTCTTGGGAAGCCGCGCCGCCGCCATGAGCTGGTTAAAAGCATCGGTGTCCCGGTCAACATCGAGCAGAAAGGCGTCTTTCAGTCCTTGGGCCCGGTCGGCGACAGCCTCCAGGGCGACCTGCGCCTGCTCGTATCCCTTCTTGCCGCGCGTCAGGCTGGCGACCATGCAACTCAGCCCGCCCGATAGGGCCCCTGATAGGGCGGCGACGCTGCCGCCGCCCGGCGCCGGGGCGTCGGATGAAACGGTGTCGAGAAAATCCCTCACGGTCATTTTGATAAGGCTCGGTGTCTTCTTCCGCAGTTTGTACTCGATGATCTTTTCATCGGGATCAAAAGGCGACAGATCGGCGAGACCCATCGACTTGATGGCGATATGTACAATCTCCCGCTCCGGCACACCCTCCCACAAACCCTGCTTCCTGATATAGTGCCTGCCGGCCGCGATCATCGACTCGAGGGGAATCAAACCGACAATCTCACTCCCCGTCACGCGCAGGCCGAGGGCCTCCGCCTGCCGGACAACCTCGTCGAAAGCGACATGCGGCTGGGTGATACTTGTATTAATCAGGTTGATGGAAACCTGCGCCTGGCCGTACTCATCGATATACCAGCCCACCGCCCGGGCCGCCTTCAGCGTACCCGGCTGCCGCACCACCTCGCCATTCTCATCGCGGACAAACTTGCCATCTTCGCCCCTGAGACTCCGCCCGCCTTCGCGGATATTCAAAGCAATCTCGTGCGCCAGCTTCTTGTCGCGGGTGTTGAGATTCACATTATAGGCGACCAAAAACTGACGGGCCCCGATGGCGGTGACGCCTGATTTTTTGTTAAATGCCGCCGGACCGTAATCGGGCTTGAACCCGGGATCCTTGTGCTTTTCCGGCAGCGCCTCGTACTCACCCTGCCGGATATCAGCCAGCGATTGCCGATCCGGGCGCGTGGCGGCGTGCTCGTAAAGATAGACGGGGATCCCAAGCTCACGGCCGACCCGCTCGCCGAGACGCTTGGCCAGTTCGACACACTCGTCCATCGTCATTCCTGAAACAGGGACAAAGGGGCAAACATCGGTCGCGCCGAAACGCGGGTGAGCCCCTGCATGCCGGGACATGTCAATGAGTTCCGCCGCTTTTTTGATCGCCTTAAAAGCCGCTTCCAGAACCCCCTCAGGGGCCCCGGCCATCGTCACGACGGTGCGGTTGGTATCGGCGCCGGGATCGACATCGAGGAGCTCCGCCCCATCTGTTCCCGAAATTTCCGCCGTGATCGCATTGATGACGCCCTTATCCCGCCCCTCGCTGAAGTTCGGAACACATTCGACAATTTTCTGCATAATTCATCCTCCCCCCTCATCACATCAACTCTCTCCCCGTGCCGGGGACCGAGGGGCATCGTATCACAACTCTTCCGGCGGGATCGATCCCAACCGCTCCAAGACAACCTTATCCGTCGGAAAGGCCAGCGGCGGCGGATCGGTCACCGGGTACAGGGCCAAGCGATCGACATCATCTCCCGCCTGCGCTCGCCCGCCGGTGACGCTGCAGAGAAACCAGGTTCCCACCGTGGGTTGATCCGGATTGTGAAAATTGCTCTGGACGGCATAAACCTCCCGCGGCGCGATGATCAGACCCGTCTCCTCCTCCATTTCGCGGATGAGCGCCGATCGAATCTCCTCGTCGGCTTCAACATAACCGCACGGTATGCACCATCCCTCCGGCGGAATCGTGCGGCGGGCCAGAAGAATGAGGGGCGTCCGGCCGGGTGGGGCAAGGCCGGCCCCGCCACCGATCAGGGGTTCATGCCAGCGAATCGCATGATCGCCGGGAACGAGAACGATCCCGGCCACACCGGCGACGGGATTTTCATAGCGGACATACCCGCATCGATGGCACACGGGACGCTCCCGGCCCCCTCGAAACTCCGGTTTCAAGGGGGTCGCGCAAAGTGGGCAAAAGCGGTATTTCATCGATCCCTCCTGTGGCATCATAGTGGGCGAAGCCTCCCCGGTAAAACCCCTGGAATCCGGGGAGCGGGATTTGTGAGATCCCCTTTTGTGGAGGGTGGAATGAGGCGTCGCCGTGGGATGGATCGCATGACGCACTTCGGCTTCATTGGAATCCTGTCCGCCGGAATCCTCTTCCTTCTGACGGATGGGTGCCTCGCCGCGCCCGCGGTGGGGGCGGGCCGGACGCCCGGCCGCCTCGATCTCGTTCTTTCTCCGAGCGCAGGGCCCTCAACCGCAACCCTGCCTTCCCACACCTCCGCACCCGCCGGCGAGATCCGCTGGATTCTATTGCCCGGCGCGGCCCGGGTGCGGGAGATTGAGCCGTCTTATGTTAAACTCCTACGAACAGGATTTCTCCGCGGCTATCATCTCGCACAGATAATGTTCAAACCAAATCATCATCCGCTCGATTCCGGCCGATTGTTTCCGCCCGGCGAACTCCACATCACCCTTTACCTTGATCCGCTCTCTCCTTCGGAAGAGGCGGCCGTCTTCAAGCCGTTGCGATCATCCGATACTGAAGGGGTGCGATCTCCGGAAGCGCGATGGATCCTCAAGACGGTTCTCAATCCCGAAGACCTGCAAACGTTTTACGGGGGGGCGGCGATTCCGGCCGAGGCGCTCCTGGATGCCGCGGCTGATACGCTGTTTCAGACACCGTCTTATACAAAGAATCAGGTCGCATCGACACCCTACGGCGGTTTCAATCCCACGCGCTGGCCCTCGCTGCAAGGCCCCGCGATCGCCCAGGTCATCCTGACCGACGATCAAACCATCTCCGGGAACTCCGCCGGACCGATGACCGCCGTCTTCGCCGCGTACGCTCTTTGGAAAACCGAGCAGGGCCTGCCGACCGTCGTGGAGCGCGTCAGCGCGATCCGGCGCCGCTATGATGGTTTTGATACGGCGGAAAAGATAAAGAACTACCTGTATGACGCGGTGAAATACTGGGGGGTGAGATGGGTTCTGCTGGGCGGCGATATCGACATCGTGCCCACGCGCCGGCTCGACGGCCAGAGCGACCGGGAACACGACCGGCCCGATCCTCCGGCCGACATCTACTATGTGCGGTATCATGAGGATTGGAACCTCGATGATGACGCTTTCATTTGGGACGGCGCCGGCGATCTGGGGCCCTTGTCGCCGCAATTTGATCAGGCCTGGATCGGACGCCTGCCCTGCCGCAGCGCGGCCGAGGCCCAGGTCATGGTGGATAAGATCCGGGCCTATCGCCGCGACCGCGGCCTGGATCCCGGTCCCGGCTATTACACATCCGTCCTGCTGGCGACGGGACCGGTGAATGATATGAATCCCCGCGATGACGGTTGCGGCTATCCGCATACCGAGAGGGTCCTAAAACCATTTCGCGCGGCGGGCTGGTCCGACACACTGCGTCTTTATGCGATGCCCGACCTGCATATGGAGATGTGCGATGGGATCCCGCATCCCTGTTATACCGAACTCATCTCTTATTTGGAGCCGCTGCATCCGACACCCTGGACCGGATCGGCGCTGCGCGACCGTCTCAATGACGGATTTCACATTGTTTGGCATCTTGAACATTCTCTCCGTTCTTTTCTTGGAAATCCCACGGTCGCCGGCCTTCCCCCGCCCCCGCTGGGATGCAACCACTCCGACACCTGGCGGTCGCGTTGCCGGTCGCATCTGAGCGGACAATGGTCCGGCATCCGGGATCTGTCGAAGGAGCTCGTTTATGAGCTTCAGAACGGGGCGGGCGCACCCCGTTATTCGATCGTCTTCAGCGCCGGGAGTTTCGTCAACGAGTACGATCTCGACGCCGTGAGCGAAGCTTTTCTTAGATCGCCCGATGGCGGGGCGGTCGCCTTCATCGGCAAGACCCTCTCGCTCGGCGGGTTCGGAAGCGATATCGCCGAAAGGCTCTTTGATAAAGTCGCGACCGGTGATCTCCCGAACCTCGGCGCGGCCCTTTCCCTGTCGATCGTTGAGGCTTATGAGGGGGGCGCCGACGCGGTTGAAAAATCCTTCGAATACACCCTTCTTGGAGATCCGGAAATGCCGGTTTGGCCCGGCGAACCGAAGCGGCTCGAGATCGAGATCGATCCCCCCGGCCTCTCATCTTTGGGTCCTCGCTCCATTTCCATTCAGCTCCGCGACGGCGTCGGCGGTGGTTTTGTACAAGATGCCGCCGTCTGCCTGAAACAGGGGGCCGCGTCCTACGGCATCGAGACGGCCGGGCTTGACGGCACCGCCCGCTTCCCGGGTTTCCCGGTCCTCACATCCGATCCCGTTCTCATCACCGTTACCGCTCCGGGGTATCTCACCGTGCGGGAGAGCCTTGCGGTCGAATCAACCCTGCCCTATCTCACTTATGACCATCACATCCTTTCCGACGCCCCGCCCGGCGGCGATGGAGACGGCCTTCCGGAGGCGGGCGAAAACATCCGGCTGCATGTGACCGCTCTGAATACGGGAGTCGGTCCGGCGTCCCATCCGCAGCCGATGCTCTGGGCATCGCCCCCGATCGATGTGGATCTCTCGATCGACGATATGGCGGATCGGGAATCGATCCTCATCGGCGCCGGCGGCGCCCATCCGGCGAAAAGCCGCTTCTCCCTTCCGGACGCCGGGCACGGGTATCGCAGTGAGGGAGCGCCCCCCACACCGGAAGGCTCAAACGTCCGGCTCTGGCGGGATCCCGAGGATGGTTCCTACATGCTGTCGACCCACTCACAAGAGGGGTCGCCCGAACCGCTTTTCACCGGAACGCTCTTCACCGGAGGCGGCTTCACCGCTGTCGGCACATCGATGGAAACCTGGGAGGATCAGATTGTCTGGAGCGGCGATTCAATTCAATTCCAATTCCGCGGCGACGCAACGGATGACGCTATCATTTTCCGGGCCGATGCGTCGGATTGGTTGTCACTGCGGGGGCCGCATCGTGGCAGCTTGGCGCCGGAACGGGATGTGGATCCGGGCGACACGCTTCAGGCGACCTGGTCGTTGGCGCTCGCGCCATCGGCGCCCGATGAGATCACGATGCCTTTCACCCTCCGTCTCGACTATGGAGAAAATCTCCGATCTTTCTCGGATTTTTCGACGGTCTGGAGCGCCCCCGTACTCGATTTGATCACTTCAAAGCGAACATGGCGATCAGCCGACGCCGATGTGATCCTGAAATTGTTTCCGATCTTTCGGAACAGGGGCCACGCCGCGCCGGACACCTTGCACATTACCCTTCGCAGGCTCAGTGGCCCGGGGGAAGTGGTGGACAGCACGGCGGACGCCGCGGGCATCCCTCCCGGCGGCTTTGGAACCACCTCCACCCCGCTCCTTCTCTCGGCCGCGACCATAGAAGAGGTTCTGGAGACAACCTTTACCCTGGAAGTAGAAGCCGGTCTCATGGAGGGCTCGACAATACAGCATTTCGGCCCCTGCGGCGGCGCCGCCGATTCACTCCAAGCGCCGAAAGACTTGCAGATCGAGTCCGCCGGCCGATCCCTGGTGCTTCGATGGAGTCCGGTCGAGGGCGCGGTCCGCTATCTGATCGAAGCCGTCCCTCCCGATGATAACCCCTTTCTGATCGGGTTCGCCGATTCCACCAGCCGCTACGAAGTTTCTTCAATGAACGGCATGGCGATCGAAACCTACGACGAAGGTCTTCTTGCACAATACCGATTTCAGATCCGGGCCTGTGACGGCTGCGTTTCCGGCCCCCCGGCCGTGACGGAGCCCGATCACCCCTGGTATCCCGCCGCTCCCGGCTGGCCGCGCCGGGTGCCCGGCATCCTCTCGACGGCGCCGACCGTTCTGCCGCCGCCCTATTTCGGCGATCGCGGTGTCGTCTTTGCGGCCGGCCGGAAGATTTATGCCTGGTTCTCCGACGGCGCGCCCCTGCGGTCGGGCGAGGAATATGCCGACGGTCTCTTCTTCGATCCCGGATTACCCGACGATCCCGATCGGATCTTCACGGAGGCGCTGGCCCTTTTCCCCTTCGACTACCGGGAAGATCTCCTCTCGCCGCCGGTGCCGAGCTGGGGCTTGGCCGGAAATGTCCGCCAGAACGCCCTCTATGTCCTGCGTCTCGTGCCGGAGGAGGATGGTGAACATTGGCGGCCCGAATTGTATTGGACCGCGCCCGTCTCCTCTATCCTCAGCGCGCCGCTGGTCTGGCGTTTCCATCGAGAGGATCTTCCACAAATCCTGCTCCCTTCCGACGGCGCCCTTCTGCATGCCTGGATGGCTGACGGCGAGCCTCTCCTTACACATTTTCCAAGCGGGTCGTACGCCGAAACACCGGACGGATCCACTTATAATTTCCGATCCCTCGCCATCGCCTCAGCGGCCGAACCGGGCGGATTCAATATTATACAATCGACGCGGTCGGGGCATCTGATCTGCTGGCCTGTTCCCCGCGATCGCGATCGATCCACCCTTGCCGATCCCCTATGGGATATTCATCTCGAAGCCTTCGATACCGATATCGCCGATTACTCCCTTTCCTCTCCGGCGGTCGCGGATGTGGACGGCGACTTCATGGAAGAGATCGTCGTGACCAACCAGACCGGCGAACCGGGCGACCCGGGGCGGCCCGGCCGCGTCTGGGTCATCGATCCGCTGACGGGGGAGGTCGAGGCGCGGGGCGAGAATTGGGATTGGTCGTTCCGGTCGGATAATGACAGCTACCCTCCGCCGCGGCCGGCGCTGGCCAATCTCAATCATGACGGCGGATATGAAATGGTGATTGCGGGCCGGGTTGATCGCCGGGGGCGCTATGTTTCTTCCCACCGCGTTCATATCCTCAGCGTCGGAAATTCCGAGATCACCGGATGGAGGTGCACCGATGAGTCCATTCTCCCTTCGAGAAATTCAGGGAATATCAATGCCGGCGTGGTCTGGAGCGAGCCGATTTTGAGCGATTTCGACGGCGACGGCGTGATAGAAATCCTCGCGCCCTCGGCCGGCGGCGCGCTCTTCTCCTGGGAGCCGGGAGAGACCTGCCGCCCGGAATCGGGCTGGCCGATGATCTTTAATGATCTGGTGATGCCCCCCACCATTGAGGATCTGGACGGCGACGGCGATTTGGAGATGGTGATCGCGTGCCGGGACGCGACGCTACAGGTTTTACAATTGCCGGGAAGCATCGCCGCCTCCGCCCGCGGCGGATGGAATCAATATGGGGCTGACATCTTTAATTCGGCCCGTGTCGGCGCGCACTATTCCATGGCCCCACCCCCTCAAGCGGCGTCATGGCCTCTCGGCGCTCTTCATCTCTCGCCGACTCCCTTCCTGCCGCCGCAGCGGATTGAACTGAATCACCCCGGCGGTTCCGTCACGCTCTCGATCTTCGATGTCGCCGGGCGGCGGGTGCGAAACCTCTATCAAGGCGGCCTCGATGCGGGGCTTCATCATTTCAGCTGGGACGGCCGGGATGACGGCGGACGCCGCGTCGGCAGCGGCATTTACTTTTACAAGCTCACTACGGATCACACGGAAACGGTGAAGCGGACATTGTTGCTGCGTTAACCCCTTCAAGAACGCCCCCGATTATGATATCGTTATAATGCCGGTGAGCGGCATCGCGGCCGGCCCCCAAAAAAACCAGCCCCACGAGGAGGCATTATCATGGGCAAACCGAACGGCGTCTTCCGGCTCTTTATCTTCATCTGCTTGATTGTTCTTCCGTTGGCCGTCCAGGCTGATGAGTGGATCAACCAGCGGCTGAATCAGGACAGCACGACGGAGCTTCAGAACGAAGAGCAGATTGCGATCAATCCCGCCAATCCGAACAATATGGTCGCTGTCTGGCGGGATTTCCGGCTGGGATACCGGCGGCTCGGCTGGTCTTATACATTCGACGCCGGCGCTTCATGGACCGAGGGTGGACTTCTAGAGGAATCCCATTATCCTTGGCACAGCGATCCCGGGATCACGACCGATCTCGACGGAAATTTCTATGTGATCATCCTCTCCTACACCAGCACCTCCGAGCCCAACGGCTTCTTCGTTCAAAAATCGACCGACGGCGGCGTCACCTGGGGTCCTTCCATGACGGTGATCGATCAGTACCCCGGCGTTTTCGAAGACAAGGAGTTTATCGCCTGTGACCGGACCGACAGCGCGCACGCGGGAAACCTCTATGTGACCTGGGCCCGCTTTTCCTCAATCACGGAGATCATGTATCGCCGCTCGACCGACTCGGGCCAGACCTGGGGAAACTCCATCCGCGTCGGGGATATCTCCAATGTGCAATTCCCCATACCGGTGGTCGGCCGCTCCGGCGAGGTCTACATCGCGTGGACGAGTTATTACAGCTCCGCCATTCTGCTGGATGTCTCCACCGACGGCGGGGCCACTTTCGGCGCCGACCGCACCGTGGTTAATGTCTATACGCCGTCGACGGAACTGAACGGGGGTGTCGACGCCTATTCGTCACCCCATATGGATGCCGATATCACCGACGGCCCCTACTCCGGGCGCCTCTATCTCTCCTTCATGGACCGGCGCGGCGGCTTCACCGATCGGGACATCTGGGTGATGTTCAGCGACGACATGGGATCGAATTGGAGCACACCGGTTCGCATCAACGATGACACGCCGGGCAACGGCCGGGATCAATTCCTGCCATGGCTCACGGTAGACAATCAGGGCACCGTCACTGTCGTTTTCTTAGACCGGCGGAATGATCCACAAAACCGCAAATATCATTGTTACCTGACGCAATCGACCGACGGCGGCCTCACCTGGGCGGCGAACACCCAGGTCAGCACAGAAGCGAGCGACCCGAATTTCGCTTTCACAGGAAACCTCCCGAACGATACGGCGATCGATCTCGGACAGCCGGTGATCTCACTCTCGCGGGCGGGTCTTCTCGGCGAGTATATCGGCGTGGTCTCCCACAACGGCCGGGCGGTGCCGATCTGGACCGATATCCGCAATCTCCATCAGGACGCCTACGCCGGATTCAATTCAACCGGTGCCGGTGTCGAGTCCCTGGAACCATCCGGCGGGAGGGGCGGGCTGCGCCTCAGCCGGAATCCGGTTCATGCCGGCCAGAGGGTTTTTATACAAGCACCTCTCGGTGATATGCCGGCCGGGCGGACTCCGGCCCTCTTAGACATTCATGGATTGGACGGCAGGCATATCCGCACCCTGACAGGTGATTTTTCCGGCGCCGAAGCGGTCTATCTATGGGACGGCCGCATGGAAAACGGCGACCTGGTGAATTCCGGCCTTTACTTTCTGAATCTTGATTCCCGGAGCCGGGTGGGAGGGCGGATCGTTATCGTTAAATAAGCCGCTCCAAATGCTCCGGCAACTCGAGTAGGGAGGGCAAGGCGCCGTGGACGCCGGCCTCGATATGGATGGGCCGGATCCCTGCGTTTTTCGCTCCCTCTACATCGTCGGCGAGGTTATCCCCCACCATGACGGCCTCGCCGGCGGCCGCCTCCACCGCTCCCAGAGCAATCTCGAATATTTCACGTTCCGGTTTCATGAAGCCGACATCACAGGAATAGACCCGATAATCAACCAGCTCATCCAGACCGAGCCGAAGGATGGGCTCTTTGTATGTCGTTGAGAGATTTGTGACAATCGCGGTCACGTATCCCTTCCCTCGCAGGCCGTCAAGGACGGCCGCCGCGCCGTCGAATAATCTGAACGACGCTTGATGCCGCTTCAGTTCGGTTTCGACTTTGTGCAGAATTTCTTTGGAAACAACGCGGTCAGGATACTGACGGCTCAGCGCCAGCACCCATGCATCAATAGTATCGTAGGGTGTGGTCATAAAATCCCGCCGGGCCTCTTCCAGCTCACGGTCGTCAAGTTGATACGCCCGCAGAAGATCGGAATAGGGTGCGATCTCAAGATCGGTGGTGAGGAGTGTCCCATAGACATCCAACAGAATCGCCTTGATCATTGCACCTCCCGGCGGCCGGACTCCTGATACCCATAGCGCTCGCTGAACCTGGATCAAGTGATACAGTATAAGATCATATCATGGAAGAATCTTCCTTATCGAAACAGATCCTTTCAGCGCCCGTATACTTCCTTTAGACTGCGGAGATCCAGAGGCTTCAGGATCTTGGCTATCCTGGCAATCCCCAGAACGGACCGGCCGGAGAGGGCACGGAATGACCGCTTACCTCTTTCATCTGCTTGGACTTTCCATAGCGCTGGCCTGGTACCGGTATCGGTCACGCCCCAAGTTGTCCGGGCTCCTCATCCTTTGGTGCATCGGGATCATCACCTGCCGTGTCGGCCCAATACTCGTCGGTTTCATCTATGGATCAGCAGAGAGGACGATCGGACCGTTTGCGCTGAATCTCGTCTTGGTAACGGGTTGGGTCGGATCGATCATCCTCCTGCATGTCATCCTTTCGCTCACCCTTTGGAGGCGCCAACAGAACCGGCGCTTCTGGGTCTGGGCGGCGCTCTTCATCGCGGCGCTCCTCATCGCGGGATTCGGCAGAAAACTCTATCCCCTGGTGGTCATCCTTGCCATCCCTTGGCTTTGGGCGCTTCGCTGGCGGGAGGGCCTGGGCGCCCGCGCCCTCACCCTTGTAAGTTTTGTGAGTTTCATCTCGCTGCTCCTGTGCGGCTACAGCATCGGTGTCGACGGCAAAATATTCCCGAGCGACATCGCTCTGTCGATTTTCCAATTCCAGTCATTTGCCTCCACCATGGCCCTGATCTATGCGGCGCTGACCCTTCCTCGAACAGCGAATCGGATTCATTTATCGATCCGGCGCATCCGCAACCGGCTCCTGGTTTCACATTTGCTGGCCGGTGTGGTCCCCGTCGTTCTTGTCGCCCTCTTCCTGCTGCTCTCCGGCGCCCTCTTCCTCTCCACTTATCGCGGCCTCATCGCCACCAAGCTCATCACGCAATCATCCGAAGCGGCGGTTGAACGCCTTTCGGCGACATTGTCCGAGTCGGGAGAGATCGCGTCCCACCCATTCGGTATGGGTGTCAGGAGCCAGATGGTCTTGATACAAGAAGGAGATAATCCCGCCTATTCCCTCGGCAAAACTCCGGCTTTTCCACCCGACTCCCTCCTCGGCATCGACAGTCCCTCCGCGGACACACCTCTGCTTTGGGACGGCCAGGCGCTCTATCTTCGAGCCCGGGTCGATACGGTTTATAATGGACATCCATTTCGCATCGAAGCATTAACAATTGTCGACTCGCTGCATATGGCGCGGGTCAGCGATCTTCTCGGCATACCGGTCAGGATCAGTCCATCCTTGCGCGTCTTGCGCAATGCCGGCGGAGTCACTATCGACTCCAACACAGGTGTGAATACATCCCCCGCCATCGGGCCCGGCCAGCCGGATTGGAAACAGCTTCCCGGCGGCGCCATCATCCATTGCCTTCAGTGGAACAATCATCAGTGGGACCGCACCGCCATCCCTGTTCTATCATCCGCAACACTGGGTGAATCGCTCATGGCGTTGATTTCAGCGGGTGAGAGCAATCCTCTGGCCATCGCCATCTTGATCATTCTTGGGATACTGGCGGTCCTCGTTCTGGGCGCCTCATGGATCACAACCACCATGGTCTATGGGATGGGACGATCGATTGCGCGCTCGGTCCGCAGCCTCACAGAGGCGACACGCGAACTTTCAAAGGGCAACCTTTCACACCGCATTTTTGTGGAAGATCAGGATGAATTATGGAGCGTCGCCTCCTCGTTTAACACGATGGCCCGGGGATTGGAACGCGGGCGGAGCATGGAGCTGGAGCAGCAGCGTTATAATGAAGAATTGAAGCTGGCGTATGATATACAAAAGCGGCTCCTGCCCCGATCCGCCCCTCAATTGGACGGGCTAGAACTGGCCGGATTGAGTCTTTCCGCCCGCGAAATCGGCGGGGACTATTTTGACTACATCGAACTCGACGACGGCCGCCTCGGCGTCGTTGTGGCCGATGTCGCCGGAAAGGGCGTTCCCGCCGCCCTGCTGATGTCGTCCTTCCGCGCTTCTCTGCGCAGCCAGGATCTTTGCCGCCAGGGACCGGCCGAAACGATGGGTCGTCTGAACCGATTTATTTATTCAAGTGTGGATCCCGGCCGGTTTATCACTGTTTTTCTCGCCATCATCGACCCCGCGGCGGGGAACCTGCGCTACGCACAGGCGGGCCACGAACCGCCGATCCTTGTCGACAGCAAAGGATCGATTGAGACCCTCACCACGGCCGGCCTCGTCCTCGGTCTAAAACCGCGGATTGAGTACGAGGAGGCCGGGGTCGACCTGCCGCGAGATTCACTTCTGACGATATTTACCGACGGTGTCACCGAGGCCCAAAGCCCCGATGGCGATTTCTTCGGTGAAATGCGATTGCATCGGTTGCTGCAAAACTGCAACAAAGAGCCCTGCGACGATCTGCTCCGCCGCATCATGGCAGAACTATCGAGCTATTCGGGTCCCTCGACCCAATCCGACGATATCACCGTCGTGCTGGCGCGCCGGACATGAGCTGACGGCCGGAGAGGCCAATATACGCTGGAGCCGGAAACCGATCTCCCTCTCCGGCGACCCATAAGGAGCCCGTTATGAAACGATCCCTCGTCATCATCCTCATCCTGCTGGCGGCGGCTGCGATCACCATTCAGCTCGTTCCCGTGAACCGGACCCATCCCGTGGCGAATCCGGATGATGCCCTTCAGGGTCCGGCGACCCACATCCTGGCCCGCTCCTGCTTTGACTGCCATTCCTACAACACCACTTGGCCGTGGTATGGCCGGATCGCCCCCGTATCCTGGATGCTTCGCCGCCATATCGAAGAGGGCAGAGGAAAACTCAACTTTTCACTCTGGCGGCAATATGCGCCGGAGAAGCAGCTTTATCTTTCCAAAGAAGCGGTGAAGGAGGTCGAGGAAGGCGGGATGCCACTGCCTATCTATCTCCGGCTCCATCCAGAGGCCAAAATCTCGCCGGCGGACCTCGACACCCTCAAAGCCTGGTCATTGTCATTCGAGGGCATCCAGTAGCATCGCGGCGACGCGGATCGCCGCCTTTTCGCCCGGGTGTTTGGCGCGGATCCGGTGGCGGCCGTGCGACTGAAACTCGACCGGCATCGGCATGTCCGATACGAGGGTCTGAATCTCTTTGCGCATCAGCGGCCGGTTCATCTCGATATCGATCAGGTCGTTTCGAATGGTCAATGTCGCGACGCCCACGCGACTCGCTCGAATCCGCAGCTTGCGCAACTCCACCAGATTTTCGCCGGCCGGAGGCATCTTCCCGAACCGGTCCTCGATTTCCGCAATCAGTTCATCAACCTGCTCGATCTTCTCTGTGTCGGCCAGAGTTTTGTAAAGATTCATCTTCTCTTTGGGATCGGTCAGGTAGCTGTCGGATAAATAAGCCTCGATATTGGTGATAATCCGGGCGCTGACCCGCTCCGGCGCTGGAAGGCCCTTCAACTCGCGCACCGCCTCCTCGAGCAGCCGTGTGTACAAATCAAAACCAATATTGACGATAAAGCCGTGTTGTTCCGCTCCCAGCATATTCCCCGCGCCGCGGATCTCGAGATCCCGCAGGGCGAGCTGGAAACCCGATCCCAAATCGTCGAACTCTTCAATCGCCTTCAACCGCTTCTGCGCCGTCTCCGTAATCACACGATTCGACGGAAGCATCAGATAAGCATAGGCCTTGCGGTCGGAGCGGCCGACGCGCCCCCGCAGCTGATACAACTGCGCCAATCCCAGCATATCGACGCGATTCACCAAAATTGTATTCACATTCGGCATATCCAAACCGGCTTCGATAATCATCGTCGAAACCAGCACATCATGCTCGCCGGCGAGAAAGGACTTCATGATATTCTCAAGCTGGCGCTCCCGCATCTGCCCGTGGGCCACCGCCACCCTGAGGTGCGGCACCAGGCCGCGGACATAATTCGCAATGGCGTCGATTGATTCGACACGGTTATGTACAAAGAACGACTGACCCCCGCGGTCGGCTTCCTGCATCAGCGCATAGGCAATGACATCCTCGCGGAATTCAACAATCTGAGTCTGTACCGATTGCCGGTTCCGCGGCGGCGTCCGGATGATCGACATATCCGTGGCACCCATCAATGACATATGCAGCGTCCGCGGGATCGGCGTCGCCGTCATCGAAAGATGATCGACCGTCTCCTTGAGATGCTTCAGCCTCTCCTTGTGCGCCACACCGAAGCGGTGTTCTTCATCGACGATAAGAAGCCCGAGATCCTTGAACTCGACATCTTTCTGAATCAACCGGTGCGTGCCGATGAGGATATCCACCGAACCGGCTTTCAGGTCGGCCAAAATCGCCTTTTGCTCTCTCGTCGTTCGAAACCGGCTGATCACCTCGACGCGAACGGGGTATTTCTCCAAGCGCTCCCTGAAGGTCTCATAGTGCTGTTGCGCCAGCAGCGTGGTCGGTACGAGGATGCCGACCTGCTTCCCCTCCAGCGCCACTTTGAAAGCGGCCCGCAACGCCACTTCGGTCTTGCCATAACCGACATCGCCGCAAATCAACCGCTCCATCGGCACAGCTCGTTCGAGATCGGTCCGTACCTCTTCGATCGTTTTGGCCTGATCGGGCGTCTCCTCAAAAGGAAAAGACGCCTCCATCTCGGTTTGCCAAACGGTATCAGGCCCGAAGGCATAGCCGGGCCGGCTCTTGCGGATCGCATAAGTGCGCAGGAGCTGGCCGGCCATCTCTTTCACGGACTTCTTGACGCGGGCTTTTGTCTTTTGCCATTGGCCTGAGCCGAGTTTGCTCAGTGAGGGACGGACACCCTCCTCGGCCGAATAGCGCTGCACAAGATCGAGCTGATCGACTGGAATGTATAACTTGTCGCCGCCCGCGTACTCGAGCAGCATGCAATCGGTTTCCTGGCTGTTGACCACCAGCCGGCGGATACCCTTATAAACGCCGATCCCGTGATCTATATGAACAACGAAATCCCCCGCGCTCATGGCGAGAAGCTCTTTCAAGCTGATCCCGCGGCTGTAGCGCCGCCCGGCGGTCCGGCGCCGCAGACGCCTGAAAATTTCATGATCGGTCAGAACAGCCAGCCCCGCCTCGGGGCACTCAAATCCCTGCGCGAGGTTGCCGACTTCAAAGACAGCCGGAGCCTCAGCCATCAGCTCTTCAAGCCGGTCCCGATGATTCGCTGTGTCGCAGAAGATCCAGATATCGATGCCGCGGTCCCGCAGGCGGTACAGGTAATCCCGAGTCAGCTCGAGGTTTCGATTGAAGCGCTCTTGCGGCCGTGTTCGTAATGTTAAAGGCCTTGCCGTTTGCTGCGTTCCGGGCACGATCCGCGGGGCGGGCAGCCCGCCCCCCTTGCCGGAGGCGCCGCTCCAATCCTCCAAACCCTCTCCCACCCCGGCCAAATCAACACCGCCGCGACTCAGCGGTGATGGGATCTCGACGGCAGGGAAATCCTCATCGCTGCCCGCCGGATCGAGGAAGAGTGTCGGGTAGCGGCTCAACAGCCGGGAGAGGTCCTGCTCCATGATGAAATTTTGTTCGGGATTGCCGTAAAGAGACATCCAGGGGGTTTCGGTATCCCAGTGGGTCTCCGCCTTGTCACCCGAAACTTTCGCATATTCTTCCTGGATCGTCGCCTGCGCCGACCGCAGGGCTCGTGACAGCATGAGCGGATTATCGGCGACAACAATTGCCCGGGAACCAAGATAGTCCAGCAATGTTTCCTGGCGAATGTCAAAGAAGGGCGCGATCCATTCCATCCCGGTAAAAGCGGCTTCATTGCGGAGAAAGTCGACGGCGTTTTGCGCCGCTTCCATCTCTTCGCTGCCTTCCTCCGTATTGAGCCGTTTCGAGAGTTGTTTGTCTATCCGGTCCCAATCTTCAGACTCGAACAGCAATTCCCACATCGGAAGAATGAACATCTGCGCCTGCTGCGAAATCGATCGCTGATTGAAAACATCGAACTCCCGCAGAGAGGCGATCTCATCCCCATCCCATTCAACTCTGACGGGATTCTCCAGCCCGAATGTATAAACATCCACAATCCCGCCGCGATGAGACATGTCGCCGTACTCGCCGACAAGGGGTTGGTTCTCATAACCTAGACGAACCAGGATGCCGAGAAACTCTTCCTGATCGATTGTTTGCCCCAGCCGGAGATGAAAGATCCCGCTGCGAAAACGCTCGACGGGCGCCAGCCTCTTAAGAATCGCGGGGAGGGTGCTGAGGATAATCCACGGCTGCGCATCATGGTTGAGAAGCGCCGCGAGGGTTTCGATCCGTCCGGCGCGATAGGGGACTTTGGGATGTTGCGACCCGTAAACGGGAACGCCCAGGTCCGGGAAGAGGGCCATATGCTTCTTTCCGATGAGAAACTGGATATCCTCACGGGCGTCCTCCATCACGCTGCTCTCGGGAAGGAGGTAAAGCACTGGTCCACGCCCTCTGCTGGCTGCTTCGCGGGCCAGCCAGGCGGCGGCCACCGTGCGTGACGAGCCGCATAACCCCCCCAGCAGAAACGACTCGCCCGGCTCTTTCACATCCAGTAGATGCCGCTGGAGGATATGAAAGGCCTCGGCCCCCGAGATTCTGTCGAGGAGCCGCCGTTCCAACGTCTCAGGGATCTTTTCCGTTGTTTCAGGCGCCATAGGTGTCCAGTCTAGCCCTTGGGCCGGTCTGGGGAAACGGGTCTCGCGTCGGGAATGGGATAAAAATGGCCGGGCGCGGCGGGGCCAAGCGCCCATCGAAGGCATCACTTGATCATCCGCCGGCGAATGAATATACTGCGAAGTTGTTTTTGACTGACAAGGTCCATTTGGAGGTTTACATGGCCGCACCATCCAACACGATGAGATCCGTGTCGACCTGGAAAAGTGGCGCGCACTTCGAGCATATCGCGAAGAGCGGCGTTCCCTATCAGACAGACGCCAGGCTGGAGGGGTTTGATCAGGATACTCTCGCCGGCGCCGGGCCCATGGAGATGCTCCTCGGTGCCTTGGCCGGCTGTTCCGGTTATGATGTGGTGAGTCTTCTGAAGAAAATGCGGGTCGAGCTGAAATCCTTCAGCATCGAAATCGACGCGGAGCGGCGTAGGGAAAACCCCCGCATATTCAAAAGCATCAATGTGTTGTATAATATTGATGCAGAACCATTGGATTCCAGAAAGATCCTTCGGGCGATCAACTTTTCCGTCGACAAGTACTGCGCTGTTTCCGCCATCCTCAGCGCTACGGCTGAAATGAATTGGACGCTCCGCTGTGGCGGCGAAGAGTTTACGGGGACGATGCACTCAAAATGATTTTTTTAAAACCGGGATCATCGGGGGGGGCGTCGTTCGGGGATGATGAATCCTCCGGCAAACCGCCGGCCAGGGTAAAAAAATCATCCGGCAGGCCGCGGGCCGGGGATGATGAATTCTCCGGCGAGCCCATGCAACTGCCCATTGAGGATGTGATTGATCTCCACGCCTTCCACCCGCGCGACATTCCCGATGTGGTGGCGGATTACCTTTGGGAGGCGGTGGACCGCGGATTTTCAGAAGTCCGGATCATTCATGGGAAAGGAACGGGCTATCAAAAAGATGTCGTGACCGAAATTTTGAAGAGCCATCCGGCCGTGGAGTCCTTCGCTTCCGCTCCACCGGAACGAGGACATTGGGGAGCCACTGTCGTCCGGCTGCGTCAAGTCAACGGAGGTAAATCTTAATGAAAGCGACCCGTATGACGAACAGGAAGAGTTTTCAGATTCCCCTATTCATTTGTTGTTTTCTCTTTTTAGCTCCTGCCGTTGTTACAACGGGATGGGCGGATGACCCGGCGGCTTACGGCCCACGGTGTATCAGGGATCAACTCAAAGTCTACGAATCGATGGCCCAACCTGTAGATCCGGGCGACTACCAGATGAGTGACGGAATGACCCCGCCGCCGGATCCGGGACTCGGCGATTCCTGGGATTGGTATATCTGGCATCTGGCTGGATACCCCACGGCCACTTTGGAATCGTGTACAATCCGCGGCGTCGGCGACAATGTTTATGTTGTCGTGGAAGATTCGCGCTGGAATGTCCATGTGAATCAGGAGGATGTTGATCTGATCCTTGAACATTTCGATAACAGCAGTGTCGGCCCCTATCCCACTCAGGGAATCTGGGATCTCAACACATCGCATTTCGGTTTCCCGCCCGATCCCCTCGATAACGATCCGCGCATCTACATTCTCTACTATGATTTTGATGTCAGCTCCGACGGATTCTTCTGGATTTACGATCAATATCCCGATGGAACACAGCCCTTCGCCTCCAATGAATGCGAGGTCATCTATCTGAGTTGCGCCGTCAGCGATCCGGGGGGTGACTACCTGACCGCCGTCGCAGCCCATGAATTCGAGCATATGATCCACCACAACTACGATACGAATGAATCCTCCTGGGTGGATGAGGGATGCGCCGAGCTGGCGATGTGGCTGTACGGCAACCCCGACAACATTGTGGGCTTCAACTCCGTACCGGACAACAATCTGAGCGTTTGGAACGGCACCTTCTCCGATTATATAAAAACCTATCTTTGGACTCTCTATTTCTTCGAGCGCTACGGCGGGCAGGTGGCGATTAACAATCTGGTTCAACAGCCGGGCAACGGCATCCCCGGATATGAAGCCGTGCTCGACGCCATGGGTTATACAGAAAACTTCGCCGATGTCTTCAGTGATTGGGTCGTCGCCAACTATGTCGATGACGAAACATTACTCGACGGCCGTTTCGGCTATTCCGGTGAAAGTCTCCCGGTTTTCACGTCGATACTGCGAAGCAGCTATCCGGCGGGACCGTACAACGCCGCTGTGCAGCACTGGGCCGCGGATTATGTCAAGTTTATCAATGGCGAACCGCTGGGGCTTCTGTTTAACGGACTCGACAGCTCGACCTTCGCCGCCCGGGTCGTCACCTACTCCGGGGGCTTGGCGACGGGCGTGCAGGACTTACCCCTGGATGAAAACCAGGACGGCTTGCTCGATTTTGAGGATTTCGGCGGAAGTGTCGATCAATTGGTTCTGGTCGCAGCGAATCTGACCAGCGGAACCGGATCGGTCACCTATTCCTATGCCACAACCACGCCGGCCGATGTGGCTGACCTTCCCGCCGCGGCGTCCAGCTGGCTGACCGCCGCGCCGAATCCCCTGAGACCCGGCGGCGCCCTGCGTTTCCAGACGCCGCGGGACGTGTCGGTTCAGGTGGAGTTGTACGATGCGGCGGGGCGCCGGGTTTGGAGCTGGGCCCGGGAAGAGGTCTCCGCCGGCATTCAGGAAATTCCGTGGGACGGGCGGGCTTCCAGCGGTGCATTGCTGGCCCCCGGATACTATTTCGCGCGGATGCGGGCCGGTGGGCTCACAAAAACATCCGGGGTTGTCGTCATCAACTGAGTTACTGAAAGTATCGCGTCAGACCGTCTAAAAAGAGTTGTACAGCGAGGGCGATCAGAACCATGCCGGTTAACCGTTCCATGGCGATCAGCCCTCGTTTTGTAAGTATCCTCATCAAAAATGTTGAAGCGAAGAGGAGAACAAAAGTCGCAGCCCAGGCCAGCCCGGCGGCCAGCAACAAACCCGGCAATTGACCCGGCGCTCCGGTCGAGAAGAGGAGCAGAACCGCCAGCAGCGAAGGTCCCGCAACAAAGGGGATCGCGAGAGGCACCAGCAGCGGCTCCCCTTCGAGATCATCCTCCGGGGTTGCGGAATGTGACGCAAAGACCATTCTCAAGGCGATCAGGAAGAGGATGATGCCGCCGGCGATACTCACCGACTGCTCCTTCAGTCCCAGAAAATTCATCACGGTACGCCCGCCGAAGATAGTGATGATGATCACGAGCAGGGCCAGCAGAAGCTCCCGGATGAGAACCCTGCGCCTCCTCCGTTCGGGGATTCGATCAAGAATCGAAAGAAAAACCGGTATATTCCCAAAGGGATCCATAATGAGAAACAGCGTCGCAAATACAGATATAATATCCATAGCCCACCTCGGCCTCTCACACAGACAGGTCATATGAAGAGGATCCGTAAGATCCTGACAATGTCGGGCGACTGTTTTTAGTAGATCGCCAGCTCGCCGATCTCCGATTCAACGGCATTGAGAATGGCGAGGCTCTTAACGAGGGCCATCATCGTGTTGTGATCCGTATAGAGCGGCCGGTCCTCGCCAAGAAAATCGACATGTTTTCGGATTTCACTTTTAGCGGCCTGCGTGCCCTTCCCCGGTGTGAAGGTTCTGAAGTCGAGCCCTTGCGCGGCGCCCATAAACTCGATCCCCAAGACACCATAGGCGACCTCAAGGATCTGATGCGTCTTCAACGCCGTATTCATCCCCATCGAGACAAAATCCTCTTGATCGGCCGCGGCGGGAATCGATTGTATATAGGCCGGAGCGGAAAGAATCCGCTGTTCGACAATCTGCATATCGGCGGTGTATTGGCTGAGCATCATGCCGCTCATGAGTCCCGCGCCCTTGGTGAGGAAGGGCGGCAGGCCGACGCTGAGAGCCGGATTCGTCAGCCGGTTGAGACGCCGTTCACTCATAACACAGACCATCGTGATCGAAGCGCCGAGGGTGTCAAGCGGCAGGCTGATCGGCGTTCCCTGGAAGTTGGCTCCGGTCAGAACAACCTTGTCCTCCGGTAAAAAGATCGGATTATCGCCCACGCCGTTCGCCTCGATCTCGATCTGCGAACGGGTCCATCGCATCTGATCGCGCATGGTGCCGAGCACCTGCGGGGTCGACCGCATGCTGTAAGCGTCTTGTACTTTAACTTTTTCCTTGCCGGTGGCGAGATCGGACCCTTCAATCACCCGCCTGATATTTCCGGCGCTGGTGACGGCGCCCTGAAAACCCCGCAATGAGTGCAGGCGGGTGTCGTAGGGCTTGAGATTCGCTTTGAGCGCTTCCAATGTCATGGCCGCGGCGATCTCGGCCTGCTTCAGCCACCGCTCGGCATCATAGAGAATGAGACAGGCCATCGAATTGATCAGGTTGGATCCGTTGATGCAGGCCAACCCATCGCGGGCCATCAATCCCGGAATGGGGATTCCCGCTTTCTCAAGAGCTTCACGACCCGGCATGCGCACGCCTTTAAATGTGGCCTCGCCCTCCCCCATCATAAGCAGCGCGATCTGGCTCATCGGGGCCAAATCACCGCAGGCGCCGACGGAGCCCTTCCGGCAGACCACGGGCGTGACACCCTTGTTGAGCATCTCGACCAGGGTCCGTGTTATTTCAGGACGGCAGGCGGAATAACCGTTGGCATGCACATTGGCGCGCAACAGCATCGCGCCCCGCACCCACTCGATCGGACATGGGTCGCCGATCCCGGCGGCGTGATTATAAATAAGATAACGTTGAAATTGCTTAACCTGGTCGTCATTGAGGACAACTTCGGAGAACTCACCAATACCGGTATTCACCCCGTACATGATCTCGCCCGCAACGATCCGCTCTTCGATAAAAGCGCGGCATTTCTTGATGCGTTCGACGGCTTCGGGGTGGAGTTGAACTTGATCGCCGAATCGGGCGACGGCGACGACATCGTCGACCGTTAGATTTTTCCCGGTGAGAGTGATAGACATTGCGAACCTCCGGTCTTCTGCGCTCGGGCTCAAAAAAACAGAGCGAAAACCCGAGCTTATTTCGGGTTGATCGCTCCCACCCACCCCGCAGCAACCTTACCTTCGGTCCGCGTCCTCATATTATGGACGTTTAGAATCCCGCAGCGCAAGCCCCGGCGATGGAGCGGACGGACGCCAAAAGCGAGAGCGCTTGCAACTCGTTGATAGAAAACAAGATAAAGGATAAATGGTCGCCCTTAAAGCGCGATCCGGCCCCGCGCCAGGAACGACTCGGCGATCAATAGAAAGAAGACGAGGACCAGTAAGATCCGCCACAGCTCTTTCCCGAAGCGAGCCTCGAGCAGGGTGCGATCGAATGATTGCTCCGCCTCGACGCGAACGGCCTTTTCTCCAAAGAGGGTTTTGATCTGTACCGCCGTCATCGGATGCAGATCCGACTCATCGGTGTCCAGATTCACGGCGGCGCGCATGAGGACCTCATCCGGCTCTTTGACTAATGTATAAATACCGGGGATCGGCAATGGATCGGTCACAACCACCGTTCCCTCACCCGAATCGCGAACCTGCACGGGGATGTCCAAACCTTCCGGCCCGCGGCAGATGACGCGCCGGTCCCCGACACGGCGGGGGTCGGTCACCCAGCGCAGGGGCTCGCCCGCCTGCAGACCGCTGCCGCGCCCCTCTTCGCGCCGGATAAGATAAAAGAGCGATTTATGGACCATCGGGAGAAAAGATCCGCTGGTCGGAAACTCACTCCACTCACCGTCAAAGGATGAAGTGAAGAGCAACAGCCCCTGATCCTCAACCAAGGCGGGGAGGCCGTTGGAAAAGGCCGCAAGAACCTGCCCGGAAGCTCCCACACGGCACTCCAGCGCTTTGCGGAAACGTGTCTGGGTAAGGGTCTGCCCGGGGCCGATCGCGAATCCGCTGAAGATCGGATGACCGGTGCGTTCAGGCCGTAGAACAAAGTAGGCCTCCTCGCCTTCCGAGACATGCAGGCCGCCCAATCGAAGATCGGTCAATCCCTCCAGCAGCACGGTATTGTAATAGCGAGGATCAACACGATCCCCCATAACAATAAAGAGGCCGCCGCCGCGCGCCCGGAAAGCCGCCAATGATTCCGCCGCCTGACGGGGAATGCGGCCGACATCGAGAAGAATCACCACATCGGCCTGAATCTCGCCGATGAAGGCCAGATCATCGGCGGAAACCGGCTCCACCGAGAAAAGACGTTCTTGATCGACCGGGGCGGCTCCTGATGCGGACCAGGGATCCAGCGCCAGCCGGAGATATGCGGCGCCTTTTGCCACTTCGGGATCATTCGGGGATCCACCCAGAACAAGGAGAACACGATAGGTCCTGTCCTCGCCCATGGCGATGAAGCGGCGGTTGTCGGCGTCGAGCGCATCGGCGACCGACTCCAGAACGAATCCATCCAACGCGGCCAGGTCACCTTCGATGTCACCTAGACCCATCTCCGCCGGCTCAACACTGAGCCCCTCGATCGGAAAGGCTGTTTCACCCACGAGTTGAGGCGATGGCCCGGCGGTTAACGCCCGGACAACGTAACGTTCAACCGGCCTTTCGGAAAAATTCCTGGCCTGTACAACCATCCGCCCCCCGCGGGAGGGATCGACCGGATCGGGTTGAAAATCGGCTCGACGCAACGCGACATTGTCGCGCCGCTCGCCCCAGACCGGCAGGAGATAAAGACGGATCTCTTCATTGCGCAGCAGGAGGCCTGAAGCCTCCAATCCGTCCATCGTTGAATCGCCGCCCGCCGGATGCTCCCCGCCGGCCCGGCGCAGAAGATCATCGCCATCGGCCCGTTGAAAATCGGAGATCACGAAGATCTCTTTGTTCAATGTCTTGCTGTCGGCCAGGAGATCCTGCGCGCGGCCGATCGCCTCATAGAGATCCGACCGCGTCATCCGCACTTCGGCCCTTTCCAACGCTTCACCGATCAGGCGGAAATCATACACCGGCGTTTCATAGGGGATGCGGACGGAAGAGGCGGAAAAGATCAGGTAAACCCGGTCGCCTTCCTTTAACAAATTCAGGATCTCGGCGGCGCGCTGCCGCGCGAGGTCGAATCTCGTCAGCACGTGGCTGCCGGATAGGCTCGGCGCGTCATCGCCGCCGGAGAGCAAAGCGCCCATGCTGTACGAATCATCGAGAATGATCGCCAGCGTTGAAGGGCTTCTTTCAGTCACGCTCCCGAAACCCTTAACGACGGGACGGCCCATGGCCAGCGCGAACAAGGCGATGATCAAAACACGCAATGCCAGCAGAAGCCACTGGCGCAATTTCATCCGGCGGATTTTCTTGCGATTGATCTCTTGCAGAAATTGGATACTCGAGAAAGGCTGGTTCTTGGCCTTCCTTCTGCTGAAGAGGTGTATCAGAATCGGGGCGGCGGCGGCAAACAAACCCCAAAGAAAGACACCATTAAGAAATCCAAAGGGCATGGGACCTCAGTTTCTCTATTTCCAGATCAATGCAGTTTCTTGCGCTTCTCCAGATACCGGAGCAATGCCAGATCAAAGGGCATATCGGTCCGAATCTCGACATAATCGACATGATGATCCGCGCATTCCTTCTTGTACAATTTCTTCCAGGCCGCCAGCCGCGCTTCGTATTCGTCGGCGATCTCCCACGGGATCGTCGTCAGCTTTTCTTGTGTTTCCGAATCGATAAAAACCGACTCCTCTTTGAAAGGAAAATCGATCTCGGCGGGATCCAGCACATGAAAAACAATCACTTCGTGCTTGCGATGCCGAAAGTGTTTAAGTCCGGAAAGGATCTTCGCCGGGTCGTCCATCAGGTCGGAGATAAGGATGACCAATCCCCGCCGGCGGACTTGCGCCGCTAAATGATGCAGGGATTGTCCGATCTCGGTCGTTCCCTGCACACGGGCCTTGTCCAGTTCGGCCAGCACCAAGCGCAACTGGGACGGCGCGCTTCGCGGCGGAACAAAACGCAGGACCTGGTCGGCGAAGAGCAGCAATCCCACGGAATCCTGCTGATGAAGCATGAGATAGGTCAGGGCGGCGGCGAGGCGGACGCCGTAATCGAACTTTGAGAATACGGCGCCGCCGGACTTATACCCCATCGAGGCGCTGGCGTCCAGAATGAGGTGGGCGCGGAGATTTGTCTCTTCTTCATACTTCTTGACGTAGTAGCGGTCCCGCTTGCCGTAAACCTTCCAATCGACATGCCGGAGGGAATCGCCGGGCATATACGGCCGGTGCTCGGCGAATTCAACGCTGAACCCATGATAAGGACTGCGATGAAGCCCGGTGAGAAAACCCTCCACCACGAGCCGCGCCACAAGATCGAGCCGCTGCAGCTTGCTGACAAGCAGCGGATCGAGGTGCACAAAGCCCTCACCCGCCGATTCGGCGCGCTGCTTCCGTCCACTGAAGATTCCTGTTTTTGAGCGCGCCGTCATAATCCGCCCGTCTCTTCCGCAAAAACTTTCACATTATTTCCCGGCCGGCTCCGGCACCTCTTTGATAATCCGGTCGATGATATCGGTGACCGTGATCCCTTCCGCCTCGGCGTTGAAGTTTGTGATGATCCGGTGCCGCAGCACCGGCAACGCGAGCTTCCTGACATCCTCACAAGAGGGCGTATCCTTGCCCAGCAAGACGGCGCGGGTCTTGGCGCCGAAGATGAGGAACTGACTGCAGCGCGGGCCCGCTCCCCAGGAGACCCAATCTTTGACGAATTGAAGCGAGGTCGCCTTCGGCCGCGTCGCGCGGGCAAGCTGTACGGCGTACCGCACCACATAATCACTCACCGGAACGCGGCGAATGACCTTCTGCAGGCGGACAATATCGTTCCCTGTCAGCACCCGATGGATATCCGGCTCATTGTCGCCGGTTGTGGAAGAGACGATTTCAACCTCTTGAGCCTCCTCGGGATAATCGACAAAAATGTTAAACATAAAGCGATCGAGCTGCGCCTCCGGCAACGGGTAGGTGCCTTCCAACTCAATCGGGTTTTGCGTCGCCAGCACAAAGAAAGGCGGTTCGAGCGGAAATGTTTGGCCGCTGGCGGTCACCTCTTTTTCCTGCATCGCCTGCAGAAGAGCGGCCTGCGTCTTTGGGGGCGTCCGGTTGATTTCATCCGCCAGAAGAAGGTTGGCGAAAACCGGTCCCTTGATGAATTTGAAGACGCGCTGGCCCGTTGTACGGTCCTCTTCGAGCACTTCGGTCCCGGTAATATCAGAGGGCATCAGATCGGGCGTGAACTGAATCCGGTTGAACTTTAAATCGAGCACCTGCGCCAGCGTCGAGATGAGCAGGGTCTTCGCAAGCCCCGGCACGCCGACCAGAAGGACATGGCCGTCGGAGAAGAGCGCGATGAGCATTTCATCGATGACCTGATCCTGCCCGACAATAACTTTACGAAGCTCTTTGAGGATCCTTGCCCTGGCCGAGGTCAACTCTTCCATAGCGGCAATCGCTTCAGTGGCGGATTCTGAACTCATGACTCCCCCTTCAGTAAAAACAAAAGGCGACAGAATGATCCTGCATCGATCCGTTTACCTTCGACCCACGGTGAAAAGCCGGCGCGGAAGGACTCCATGGAGAACCCTGGCGCCCTCCTCGTACCACTTGAAGGCGCACTGAGTTCCACCGATCCAAATCCAGGTTCAACCTATGCTATCAGGCCGGCCGAGCCGCGCCAAGACCATAAGAATCGCTGATACGAACCCCTGTGTTTTTGTAATGAATAAGTTCTGTTCATGCCTTTTAAGGGGTGTTAGTCTTACCTGTTGGTGCGGCGCCCATTCGGATGCCGGCCCTTCCTTGTCCTGATCAGCAGGCTCATAAGGAGAATAATGATGTCTCAGAAAAAGCGTGAGGCGTCGACCAAAAACCGTGATCCGCAGAGGCCCGAAGTGACTCCGACCGAAAAAAACCCTGAGAAAAAGAGCCCCGCATCAGATGGCCCTTCGAGGCCCAGGAAAGAGCCCCAGCGCCATCAACCGACCCGCGAGCAACGGGATCATGTTGTCCTGCGTCTCGCCGGCGATTCGGGCGATGGGATGCAATTGACCGGAAATCAATTCACCCGCACCTCGGCCCTGTTTGGGAACGATGTCGCGACGCTGCCTGATTACCCTTCGGAAATCCGGGCGCCCAAGGGGACGCTCCCGGGTGTCAGCGCCTTCCAAATTAATTTCAGCAGCCTCGACATTCATACGCCGGGCGACCGGCCGGATGTTTTGGTTGCGATGAATCCCGCGGCGCTGAGAGTGAATCTCACCGACCTGGAACCCGGAGCCATCATCGTGGCCAATACGGGAACCTTCATCGAGCGGGAGTTCAAGAAGGCGGGTTATACAACAAACCCCCTTGAAGATGGCAGCCTCGACGGCTTTCGCGTCATCTCCGTTGATATTTCGTATCTGACCAACCAGGCCCTCCAAGAGATCGATCTCAGCACCCAGGTCAAGGATAGCTGCAAAAACTTTTTCGCCCTCGGTCTGATGTACTGGCTCTTTAATCGCCCGATGACCGCGACCGAATCCTGGATCAAGGAAAAGTTCAAGCCTACTCCGACGCTGTGCGAAGCCAATCTCAGGGCGCTTCAGGCCGGATGGGCCTACGGCGAAGCGACCGAACTCTTTCAGAACACATACGAGGTCCCGCCGACCGTTCTTCCGCCTGGCAAATACCGGAATATCAACGGGAACTCGGCTGTGGCGCTCGGCTTGATTGCGGCGGCGCAGAAGAGCGGCAGGCCTCTTTTCTACGGCAGCTACCCGATTACGCCGGCGTCGGATATCCTTCACGAGTTAAGCCGTTATAAGAAATATGACGTCTTGACCTTTCAGGCGGAGGATGAGATCGCCGCCATGTGCTCTACCATCGGCGCGGCCTTCGGCGGATCGATCGCGGCGACGGCGACCAGCGGCCCCGGACTCGATTTGAAAGAGGAATCGATCGGCCTGGCCTACATCATGGAACTACCGATCGTCATCATTAATGTACAACGCGGCGGACCAAGCACCGGACTTCCGACAAAAACAGAGCAATCCGATCTTTTGACGGCCATTTACGGACGGCACGGCGACGCCGATCTTCCGGTTATCGCGGCCTCTTCGCCGCCGGAGCTCTTTCACATGACCTATGAGGCCGTCCGGCTCGCCGTCAAGTATATGACGCCGATCATCCTGCTCTCGGATGGATACCTGGCCAACGGCGCGGAACCATGGAACATTCCAAAATATAAAGATCTCCCGCCTATCAAGGTGAACTTCCGGACCGATCCCGAAGGATTTCAACCCTATCTCCGCGACCCTATCACCTTATCACGGCCTTGGGTGGTCCCCGGCACGCCCGGAATGGAGCATCGCGTCGGCGGTTTGGAGCGGGATGCCGAAACGGGCAGCGTCTCCCAAGATCCGCTCAATCACGAGAAAATGTCAAAGCTGCGGGCCGATAAGGTGATGCGGATCGCCGATGACATTCCCCCGGCCGTCGTTGAAGGGTCGCAGGAAGGGGACATCCTCATCGTTTCATGGGGAAGCACCTATGGCCCCATACAGAGCATTGTTCAGCAATTCGTCGACGGAGGCGATACGGTGGGGCATGTCAATCTGCGCTATCTTAATCCCTTTCAGAAAAACCTCGGCGAGATTCTCAAGAGGTTCAAGCGGGTCTTGGTTTTTGAACTGAATTTCGGGCAGCTGTGCCTTTTGTTGAGAGGCCGCTTTCTGATTGACGCCAGATCCTATACAAAAGTTCAAGGCCAGCCCTTCAAACAGTTCGAAATCCACCGGGCGATTGAACGGGAATTAAAGGATATGCGTGCCGGGAAGGGAGCGGCAAAATGACCCCGAAAATACTCAAGCAGAAGGGCGGTTCGACCGGCGGCGGCCAGGTGCTGAAGGAACTGAAGGACTCGGGCGGCAAGGACATTTCGGCGGCGATGACCCGGCGCGATTTCGCCAGCGCGATGAATCCGCGCTGGTGCCCCGGCTGCGGGGATTACGCCATCCTCAACGCCACACAGACGGTTATGGCCGAGATGGGCATACCGCGCGAGCGTTTTGTCATCGTCAGCGGAATCGGGTGCTCCAGCCGTTTCCCTTACTATATGAACACCTACGGGATGCACACGATTCACGGACGGGGGCCGGCGGTGGCCTCCGGGCTCAAGGTCGCCCGGCCCGATCTGGATGTGTGGATCGCGACCGGCGACGGCGACGGATTATCGATCGGTGGGAACCACCTGATCCACATCCTGCGCCGGAACATCAATGTCAATATCCTCCTCTTCAACAACCGGATCTATGGTTTAACAAAAGGGCAGTATTCCCCCACATCCGAATTCGGAAAGAAAACGAAATCGAGCCCTATGGGTTCGCCCGACCGTCCCTTCAACCCGCTCGCCCTCGCCCTCGGCGCCAACGCCACCTTCGTGGCGCGGACGGTCGATCGGTACATGGGCCACATGAAAGAGGTTTTAAAGGCGGCGGCGGAACATCCCGGCACCAGCTTCGTCGAGATCCTGCAGAACTGCGTGATCTTCAATGACGGCGCCTTCGAGTATATAACCGAGAACGCGGTGCGCGAAGATCATGATCTCATTCTCGAAGAGGGCAAGCCCCTCATCTTCGGCAAAGAACGCGACAAGGGCATCCGCTTGTTGAAAGACGGCCTCGAGGTTGTGCCTCTCGGGAACGGGACCGGCGAAGAGGATCTCATGGTTCATGATTCCACGCGGGAAGATCCCTCCGTCGCGATGATGCTGGCGCACATGGAGGATCTGCCGGGCCACACGATCGACCGCTGGCCTGTGCCGCTGGGAATATTCCGGCGCGTGAAGCATCAGACCTATGATGCGGTCGTCCATGAACAGCTCAGTGAAGCCAAGAAGAACAAAAAGGTTGATGTACAATCATTGCTCGAATCAGGCGACATGTGGGAGGTGAAAGCCTGAGTTGCCGGTCTACTCCCACGAATTCACATAGTTTTCAAATCGATCCCGGTACTCCACCTCGGCGCCGGGATCGAACATAATAAGGGTCTCCACCAAGCCGTTGACGCGGTCCGGCTCTTCTTGATGCTTAATATAGAGATTCAGCAGCGTCCGTCCGGCCCAGAGCGGGAAGGGATTCTCCGCATTATCCTCATCTTCCTGCGGAGTGAACATCCGCGTGCCCAATCCGAAGGATTCATTGACCGGCGATTGATTCTTGCGTGAGAGGGAATTGTGAAAGTATTGATTCACCGCCCGTTCGAGCAGCTGCCGGGCTTCATCCACCCGGTCCAGTTTCAGATTGAGTTGGATCACCAGCATGTCGATCGGCGGCACGACCTGGCCGGGATCGAGCCATTCGTCGAGGATGTCGAGGGATTCCTGGTACTTCCCCTGCGCCGCCAAAATCTGCGCATAGAGATGGGATGAGCCGAGATCATCCGGCGCCATCGCCGCGAGTTGCCGCGCTTCGTTTTCGGCATTCTCCACCTGCTTCAATCGCCAGAAAAGACCGGTTCGCAGTTCGGTCCGCACCGGCCGCAAGTCCTCGGGAAGGGGCAGATCCTCGAGGATTTTCAGCGCCTCCTCATCCCGGCCGCAGGAGTACAGGGCCTGCGCCTGGTGAAAGCGGAACATCGGCCGGCCGGCTTCTTCGGCGGAAGCCTCGGCGAAACGATCCGACGCCTCGGCCCCCTTGCCCTCCTGCGTCAGGAGAAAGGCGTCGCGGAACACCGATCCAAGATGGCGCAGCTCTTCAGCGCGTTCCTCCGGATAGGCGTTGAGGTAAAGCTCAAAAAGTTCATCTTTGTCTATATCGAGGGGGACGGAAGGATCCAGCTCGCACACCTCGGCGCGGCAGCCGCACGCCGGCCGGAGAACGGCTCCGCCGGATGGTTTTGTATCGACGCCGATCTCACTGTCGAGTGATTCATCCATCCCCGGCATGAGCCTCGCCAGCATCTTTTTGGCTTCCTTCGAATCGAGATCCGCACCGGCGAGATCGACCGCGTTCCGGCAGCATTCCGCCGCCTCGACCGGATCATTCTCGCCGAGCAGCCGTTCCGCCTCGGCAAGCTGCGCCTTTATCAATCCTTCGCGCGCCTTCTTGGATCCGTTCTCCGCCTGCATGAGGATCATTTTGTTGTCGGTCTCTTTTTTAAGGATGGCTTTGTATTCTTTCAGGGCCTCGTAGAAAAAACCCTTGGCGAGCGCCGCGTCGGCGCTTTTTATCTTTCGCTCAGCATTGAAGAACCAGGCAGCCATGGAATCCTCGCTTTCTACCGCTCAATCCGGTTTCTCGCCGGATATTTCATACCATTCCCGCCGCGCTTCCCGCGTCCACTCGTGTTCAGGCCGCTGATCGAGAATTTTCAGGGCTTTACGAAACATCTCTTCCGTCTCTTTGCTTTTCGCCTCATACCGATAGAGACGGGCCAATTTGTGAAAAAGGCGCCCCGCCTCGAATTTTATCTCGACATCAGCCCGATCCCAGTACTGAACCGCGGGATCGAGGTATTGATGAGCGTCGTCAAGCCTCCCCATTTCCCGGTAAAGTTCGCCGAGGTTGCCCATGACTCTCATGAATTCCGCCGAGTCGTCGCCGCAGACACGGCGGCGAATCTCCAATGATTCTATCAAGGGTTTCTCCGCCTCATCAAGCCTGTTATGGGATTGAAGCAGCAGACCGATATTATTCAGTATTCTTGCATAAGTATAACTCTCTTTACCGCTATTCTTCTCTACCACTTTAAGTGTGCGCTGATAAACTTCCATCGCCGCATCAACCGCGGCCTCAGATCCAAGGAATTCAGCATAGGTTTCCAGCGGAAAAACCATCTCTGGGTGTTCCGGGCCGAGAGTGCCGGCGCAGAACTCGAGCGCCCGCTTTAACAAAGGCTCGGCCGCTGCATTTCGCCCCGTCTCATAATATATGATTCCAAGCTGGGCGAGCATGTGATGAATATAGGGGAACGAAGCACTAATCTTCCCGCTTTCAAGCAGATCAACGGCCCGCTTTATCAGCGGTTCGGCGCCCTGGCAATCACCACGATCCAGCAGCCGGCTGCTGAGATTGGTCAACACTCGCGCCAGTCTTTCACTGTCAGGAAAGGAGGTCTTGTCATAGATGGCGAGCGCCCGCCGGTAAACATTTTCCGCCTTTTCCTCTTGACCTGAATCCTTCAAGGCCATGGCATAATAGTTCAGATTATCGGCCACAGACGGGCTCTCCGGTCCTGAGGCGTTCTCTTCTATCTTTACGGCCTTGAGAAAAATCTCCGCTGCCTCCTCCGCCCGGCCGCGGACTCTCAAGAGACTTTCACCGTAATTAATCAGATAGCTGCCCATGCGGGGATCATTTTCAGGAAGGAGCCTCTTTGCCAGTTCCAGTTTCAACCCTTCCCACACCAGACTTTTGTTATACAGACCTTTTCCGTAGTACCACTTTGCCAGCTCTTCATTGAGCGAAAGGGCGGTTTCGGCCTTCAACTCTTCAGGAATGAGATTCAGAAGGAATTCCGCGTGCGGCCGAAGCCCATCCCATATATCCCAGGTTATTGGATAATGAGCATTAACCGGACCGTACGCATTGACCATTTCCAATAGATGACCCAACCAGACGGATCGCCGGTCCCCGGCGGCATTCAGCCTCTCCACCATTTGTACAAGCGAGTGAACGAGGAAGGATTGCCCGGTATTATCAACCATCGCATAGCGGGTAAGATCTTTTAGGGCGTTTCGGATCATGAAGTTATCCGATGATGATTCCTTCGCGGGTTTTGATCCGGCCGGCAGCGGGAATTCGGAAAAGTGCGCCCGGACCCTCTCCACATTTTTGATGAAGAGCTCGATAGGAATCGGCTCAGGCGAAAGAAAGGATGAAAACCGAAGCAGGGTTCTCGCCTGAGGTGACAGCTTGGCCAGAGTCGCTTTCCAGGTTGTTACGACAGAATCGGGGTATTCGGTGGATCCCAGTACGCCCTCGGCGAGACAGTCCTGGGTCGCCTCCCGGTACAACTCCAGATAATCCTCAAAACCGAAATCGGGCCCTTCCTCGGCGACATAGGCTGCAGCCTGCTCGAGAGCCAGGGGGAGGTAACCGAGGGTTTCGGCCAACCTGTCGCACGATTCACTTTGCGCTTCCCTCCCGTATCTCCCCGTTCTTCGCAATAACAACTCCCGGGCCGGGCCGGGATCAAGGACATAGACCCGGCTCGTGCCGATCCCCGGAGACCAGGCGGTGAAGCGCGACGTTATGAGAGTGCGGCATCCTCCGCTCTTGGGAATCCAACGTTGAATCGATTCCTCATCCTCAACATTGTCCAGAACGAGAAGCCGCTCGGTGCTCCCGTTCAACTCAACAAGCGCCCTTTGCGCCAGCTTTTCCTCATCCGTCCCGTTCTCTCGCTCAGGAAATAGGAGCTTCGCTATGCCCGCATAACCACTTCGAAGACTCTCCTCCTCGCGGGCATCAACCCAGAAAATCTGGGTGTAAAGCCGCCAAAACCTCTCGGCATAATGGCGGGCCAGCGTTGTCTTCCCGATCCCCCCCATGGCGACGATCGCGTGGATTTTCCCTTGCGATAGGGCAGCCGTCGGCTCTGCATGCAAGGCTTCATGAATCCGGTTCATCTCCCGCTCGCGTCCGACAAAGTGAGGATTTACGGTGTAGCGGAGAAAGGCCATCCGTTCCGATTTGATCGGGGCCGGCCTTCGAAGATGATCGCGGATCGCCGCAAGCAGCTTCTTCCAATCAGCCGGATCAGGATCCGCCGCATCGATGCTGATATTCTGCCACCGCTTCAATGGAGGCGTGGCCACATCATCCCAATCCCCTTCACAAAGCAAAGGGATGACTACCTCGGCGCCGTAGGTTTCAAACTTGGTCCATTCGGAGTTTTTCCACCGCGGGGTGAGAATCGGGAGCACGATGCGGCTGGCCTCAACCCCCTCTTCAATCTCCGCATGCCAATTGAATCCCGCCTGGAGACGGGCCCTATCAAACCAGACTTTGAAACCGGCGGATTGCAGCCGTTGATAAAGATGTTCGGCCTGCGCCGAATCTTCAGATTGATAGCTGAGAAAAAGGTCGTAGGATGCGCTCTGCATGAAGAACTCCCCTCGCATTTCACAGCTTTCAGTTATACCATATTCCCCTGACGGTGAGGTAGATCGGTTCGGCTCCGAGCTAAAGGATCTGATATGACTGATGGTGAGAATCTCCGCATAGGAGTGACCGGACATAGAATCCTTCCCAACCCCGCGGCGGCGGCCTTGGCTGTACAAAAAGCCGTCAAGGAAATCATCGCAGAGTATTTACAGAACAAAAAGCCCTCCTCTCCCGTTTTCATTCTCTCCTCCCTGGCGGAAGGCGCGGATCGAATCGCAACGCGTGAATTGCTGAGGCACCCGAATTCGGAACTTCATGCGATCCTTCCTCTCGAAATCGATGATTACATGACGGATTTCAAATCCGCCGATTCGCAGAAGGAGTTTGCGGATCTCATCGCCCTGGCCGGGAAAACCGTGATCCTTCCTTCACAAAAGGATCGGTCACGGGCCTATGAAGCCGCGGGTCACCACGTCGTCGATACCTGTGACCTGCTGATCGCTGTCTGGGACGGGCAGCCGGCGAGGGGGCGGGGCGGCACGGCGGATATTGTCGCCTATGCCCGCCGGAAGAATCGGCCCATCGTCTGGATCCACAGCGAGCATCCCGGGCAGATCATTCGTGAGCCGATACCCCCTAGATGCAAGGTAGATTGGGCGCCCATCGAAGAGGAGCGATTGAGGCGGCATGAGGTCGAAGAGAAACAGAAGCTGGAGTCGACGCTTGAAAAGAGCCTGGCCCTGGCGGCGGGCAATACGACTCCGGAGGCCGCCGCGCTTTTGAAGGAGCGCCTGCGCCGGATTTTGGAGTATTTTATTCCCACCTATGTGAAGGCCGATCAATCCGCTATTTTCTATCAAGCCCGGCATCGGAACGCCACCAGGGCGGTTTTTCTTCTCGCCGCTTCGGCTGTCATAATCGTTTCAGCTCAATTCATATTTCATCTTCCGCATCTGCTTGTTCTGGGCGAGGTGCTGGCCATCGCGACCATCCTTACCCTATTTTATTGGAGTAACTGGAAAGGCTGGCATCGCCATTGGGTCGACTGCCGTTTGCTGGCTGAATGGATTCGCTGCGGCATCTTCGTGGACTTTTTGAGGGATGACGACTCGGATCAGGAAGGCCGTCAGTGGACATCAGAGTGGATCATCAACTCCTGGTGCATCGATCATTTTCAGGATCTCCGGATGCATCAACAGAAGCTCAAGGCATTGACGGAAGACTCTCTTCCGGTTCTCAAAGATTTTTTTAGGACGGCCTGGCTGAACGATCAGAGAGTCTTTCATGAACGAACGGCGGCAAGAGAAATTAAGAGGCATAACAGGATCTCCCGTGCGAGTGAAGCCTGTTTCTGGATGACCTTCATTGCGGCGATCCTGCATCTCCTGCCCCATTCCCTGTATCCCGGCCTGCATGCCTATCATCAATCAATTGCCAGGATCCTGACATTTCTTGTCATCGCCCTGCCGGCGGCAGGTTCGGCCTTTGCAGGATTGCGTTCGCATTTTCAGTATAAAAAATTGAGCAGGCGATCAGGGATGATGGCGTTCCGTCTGGAGAAACTGGATCATCAGCTTGACCGGATGAACAGCTTGGAAGAGCTCAAGGGGAAGGTTCTGACGGCGGAGTCATTGATGCTTCATGAAAACACCGATTGGCATGTGACGATCGGATCGAATCCGCCGGAGAAATTGGCGTAGGGGCGATCATCGCCTTCCCATGTGGCCGGAGGAGCGTCCAGGCCAGCAAGAGTAGTTTGGACGATACGACTCGACCTGAAGGATCAAGGTTCCAGCAGATTATTGTACAATTTCTCATACGATTTGATCATGACGGGAATCGAGTAAGCTTCTTCAATCCGCCGTTTGGCGCGCCGGCCCGATTCCCGGCGTTGCTCAGGTGACAGCTGCAGCATCCCGCGAATCAGCGCGGCGAGGGCATCTACTTGCCCCGGGGCAAAAAGACCGCCGGCCGCCCCCCCGGCCAGGATCTCCCGGTGAACGGGGATATCCGAGGCGAGACAGGGCACGCCGGCCGCCATCGCCTCAAGCAAGGCGTTCGGCATCCCCTCACTATGCGAAGGAAAAACAAAAAGATCCATCGCGGCGAGATGCATGCCCACATCCTCGACACGCCCCCGGAAGGTTATACGTTCCCCGATACCCAGCTCCGCTGCCAGCCGCTCCATTTCCGACAGCGTGCGGCCATCCCCCACCAGCATCAGATGCCACGGGATCGGCGCTTCGGCGGCAACCTTCCGCAAAGCCTGCAGCAGATCCACATGCCCCTTTCCCGGATGGAAATTGCCGACCATACCCAGCAGAACGGTATCTTCGGAAAGCTTCAATTCTCCCCGGATCCGATCGCGGCCGCCCGGGTCAGCGTCCTGTCGCGGCACCCCATTGGGGATCGTGACCAAACGCTCCGCCGGGACGCCCCATCCTTCCGCCGTACGCGCAAGATGATCCGACACCGCGACGACCGAGGAGGCTCTCCGTCCGGCCCAGCGGTAGAACAATTTTAAAATGGCCGGATGTGGAAGGGAGTGGCCGCGGATCGCGAGAACATGATGAGGGCGCGGCATCTCCCGCCAGCCTCCTAGCAGATCGAGGGCCGCGGCGCCCATCATATGGCTTCCGTAGAGATAGCTCTGTAGGATTTGTACATGTTGCTTAATGAGAAAGCGGCGCAGTTTCACGACGGCGCTGTACCCCGCCGGGCTGTAAATGCGGCGGAATTTGAGTTCCAACATTGGAATGTCGAGGCGGCGGACCTCCTCGAGCAGAGGACCGTCAAATTGCTTTAGAACGAGACAGGGACGAAAAGTTTCTTTCGACAGCCCGCTCAGCAGGTGGACGATCTGCCGCTCCGCCCCGCCGAGCCGGAGGCCCCCGCCGAGCAACGCAATGCCGATACGCCCATCCTGTGACACCTATGATCTCTCCAATTCCACTTTCACCATCTCACCGAACCGCTTCATCCCCTCGTGAATCTGCTCGGGGGAGACCATGCTGAAACTGGCGCGCATACAATTCTGCAAGCCGCCCTGCGTCGAGAAAGCGCCGCCGGGCACAAGAAGCACCTTTAAGCTTTCACATTGTTCCTCAATCATCCGATTCGCATTGCAATCTTTCGGCAGCACAAACCAGATAAACATTCCTTCATTGGGGACATTGTAGGTCACCTCTGAAGGCAGATACTCGTGGGCCGCCGCCATCATCGCGTCGCGATTCCTGCGATAAAAGTCGCAATTCTTGCGGATGTGCACACGGAAGCCGTCATGTCCGCCCGTCGTTAGATACTGATGTAACAGCGCCTGAATGAACATACTCGTGTGGAGATTGGAGCATTGCTTGAAATAGAGGATCTGTTTCACGATATCGGCCGGCCCCGAAGCGTATCCGATCCGCAAACCCGGCGCGAAGATCTTTGAGAAGCTATCCAGCCGGACGACGCGGCCTTCCGTATCCATCGATTGCAGGGACGCCCCGGGAGGATTATCGTCCAGACGCACCAGTTGATAGGGATCATCCTCGCAGATGAGCAGATCGTACTTCGACGCCAGCTCCAGCATCTGCTTCTTCCGATCCTGGGAGAGTCCGACACCGCCGGGATTATGGCCGTTCGGAATGGTATAAATAAACTTCGGCATCGGCTTCCCCTGCGAAGACAACACCGACAGCTTCGAAGCCAAGGCCGACGTATCCATCCCGTTCACATCGAGAGGGACCGACACAAAGTTTTTTGTGAAAGATTTGAAGGAGGCCAAAGCGCCGGGATAGGTCGGCTCAGAGACGACGATGCTGTCCTCCGCCTCGGCAAAGAGATAGGCCATGATGAAGAGGCCTTCCTGGCTGCCGTTGAGGACGACGATCTGGGATTCGTCGAGGGTCACCCCATCTTTGCCCCGATGCCAATCGATCAACTCCCGTCGCAGACCGGCATGCGCATCGGAGGGGCCGTACTGCGAGGCCGTGATGAGATCCTTGCCTTCCAGCGCCGCCTTCGTGCCATCCTTAAATTGAACATCGACCTGCTTGAAGACAAACGTGTCGGGATTGGGGTAGCCGCCGCCCAGAGAAATCATCCCATCGATCTTGAGATACTTCAGGAGCTCGCGGATAATCGACGGCTCCTTCCCCCGGGCGCGATTCGCCAGGCGCCGCTGCAGATCCAGCATCATGACCTCCACCTTCTCCAGAAACTCTTACTATATAATGAATATCGACAAAAAGTCCCGAAAAACGCCGCATTGGGAGCCTCGTCATAGTCGCGTTAGCGTAATCCAATCATTACGTTACGTCAACACGGCTGACGCCGGCGGCCGGTCTCTGACCGTTGACGAACCGGCCCGCCATGGGTACATTAAGAGGTGGCGGATGTCTTTTCTGCAGCCGATCATTTTTGTTCGGCGCCCCGACTCCGGCCGAAGTCGGATGCCCATTCCCGCCCTCATGAAATACCATTGGTTTGAGGATGGAGGCCTCGATGAAGATTCAGGTCCTGCAAGAGAAATGCACGGGTTGCAGACTCTGCGAGCAGATCTGCACCATTCACCACTGCAAAGAGATTAATCCCAAGAAATCAGCGATTCGCATCAAGGCGGAATTCCCCGTGCCGGGCGTCTTTATTCCGAAGCTCTGCGATCAATGTGGGGATTGTATAGAAGTCTGTCCTTCAAACGCCATTTCGAAAAAGGACGATGCCGTTGTCATTGATCCCGACGAATGTTCCAATTGTGGACTCTGCGTTCAGGAATGTCCAACCGGCGTCATCTACGAGCATCCCGATATGGAGACACCGATTATCTGTGATCTCTGTTTGAAATGCACCGAGGTGTGCAACACGGGCGCGCTTGTCGTTATCGATGATTGATGAAAGGAGCAAGAGCAAGATGAACGGATTCGGAGGAACCACGCTGCGGATCAATCTCGCCACGGGGGACATCCGCCGGGAGCCGACATCGGAGAAGATGGCGCGTGAGTGGATGGGCGCCCGCGGTTTTGTTTCGAAGATTCTGTATGAAGAGGTTCCCCGGGACGCCGATCCGCTGGGACCGGATAATATTTTCATCATGGCCCCGGGCGTCTTGACCGGATCCTTCGCGCCCGCCGGCTCGAAGATCGGATTCGGATGCATCTCCCCCGCCACCAACGGCCATGCCGATTCGAGTATGGGCGGGCACCTCGGACCCGAACTGAAATATGCCGGTTACGACTATATCATTTTGGAAAAGATCGCATCGGAACCCTCCTATATCTATATCGATAACGACACGGTTGAGATCCGCCCCGCCGGTGATTATTGGGGCATGGGATCGCTTGACCTGGAAGCCCGCATGAAGACGGATCTCGGCGAGGAATTCCAGATCGCGACCATCGGTCCGGCCGGCGAAAACGGCGTCGTCTTCTCCTGCATCTCGCACGATTTCGGCCGCCAGGCGGGCCGCTGCGGCGTCGGCGCCGTGATGGGCTCCAAAAAGATCAAGGCGATCGCCGTTCGCGGCACGAAATCACTTCCGGTCTACGATATCGAGAAACACACGCAGCTGACCTATGACATTATTCAGCGGACAAAGACCCATCCAAACATGGCGCCCTGGCAGAAATATGGCACCTCCTTCTTTGTGGGTTGGTCGAACGAGCGGGGTTGCTTTCCCACCAAGAATTTCCAGACAACATATTTCAACGGCTGGGAACATATCGACGGCGAGCGCTTCGTCAAAGATTGTGTTGTGACCGACAAGGCCTGTTTCGGCTGCTGGATGAACTGCGGGAAATACGCCGTGGCCAGGATCCCCGGCAAGCCGGACGCTTATCTCGAAGGACCCGAATACGAGACACTGGCCCTGATCGGCGGCAATTGCGCCATGACCGATATCAATCATGTCGCCTATGCAAATTACCTCTGCGACAACCTCGGCATCGACACGATGAGCGGCGGCGCCTCCGTCGCCCTCGGAATGGAGTGCTATCAGAAGGGCCTCATCACAAAGGACGATCTCGAGGGGCATGAGCTGCGCTGGGGCAACATCGACGATTTTGAACATTTCACGCGGATGATCGTTGAGAAGCGTGGGATTGGCGCCGCTTTCTCCAGGGGAACGAAGCGGGCGGCGGATCACATCGGCGGCGACGCGCCGAAGTTTATCTCACAGGCCAAGGGAATGGAGTTCAGCGGATATGACACGCGCTGGTATCCGTCACAGCTTCTCTCCTTCTGCACCGCCGATATCGGCGCGCATCACAATCGCAGCTGGGCGATCACGGCCGATCTCGAGCTCGGCCGCGAAACGATCGAGGGCAAAGCGGCGGTTGTAATTTATCTGCAGCATATCCGGCCCTTGTTTGATTCATGGAGCTGCTGCCGTCTCTTCTGGGGCGAGTTGGACATTACACCCGAGGAGCATGTCGAGTCGATCAACTGCCTGACCGGCTGGGATCTGACGATCGAAGAAGCGTATCGCATCTCCGAGAAGATCTGGAACCTGACCCGCGCGCATTATATCGAACGCAACGGCGGACCGGGGCGGGATCACGACCAGGCGCCGATCCGGCATCTCGAGGAGCCGGTTCCCGACGGCCCCGCACAGGGCAAGATGGTCGGCCGGGAAAACTTCGAGCGGCTTTTGGATGACTATTACAAAAACCGTGGCTGGGCCAAAAACGGCAATCCCACGCGGGAGATTCTCGAGGATCTCGGCCTCGGCTTCGCGGCGGACAATCTCGAGAAGATTGGGCAGCTGGGCGCGCCCATCCCCGGCGGCATCCCGGCGGTTCGCGGCCAGAAACTGAAACCGAAGGCGATGTAGGGCGGGTTGACTTTGGGGCGGCTGAAAGCGGGACTCACATGAAGATAACTCTTCGCGCCGGTGGAATCCTTAAGAACAAGCTGAAGACCGACGCCGACGAACACACGATGACGATCGAGACGAAGGAGGGTCTCACATTAAGAGAGATCCTCAAGCAGGCCGACGTGCCTGAAGAATTCGTCGCCTTCGCCATCGTCGCGGGCGAGGTGCAGAGGCTGAAATATGTTCCGAAGGATGGTGATGAGATCACGCTTCAGCCGCCTGTTTCCGGCGGGTGATTTCTTCATGGTTTCCTGCTGGAATTGCTGCGATGAACCCGCACCCCTGCTCTCAAGTTGCACCAATCAATGCAACTAGACGTTCTGTAAAACTATGCGGGGTCCTGACGCGCCCTCCGTCCATTCTCTTCTCTGTGAAGCCATTATCATCAAAATCGCTACATCCGCTTAACGTAAGTTATCGCAAACTCGAGCGAATAATATCACTTGAGACCTGATCGGTTCAACTCGCAATAGGACCCACAAATGGACTCAAACTGAGCCTTGGATCGGACCACGATGGTTGCCGCCTTCAATTACTGGCGGGCCGACACCTAGATGATGGCGCACATTCAAGCCGCATCGCATGTGTCATATTCAACGCCGCGCTTGCTATAACATTAACAGAATCGCAACGTCAACCACAACGTTTCCCCGCGATCATCCCATAACACCACTTTGCCCCGGAACACAACAAGTCCGCGCGGCACGGGAAATGATAGAATGACTGGCTTTTCAGGACACTTCGTGGATCTTAAGTCTGGCGGGCAAAATTCATGTGACTTGAGCATTGGCTCGTCTTCTACATTGCATTCGCTTCCACAAAGATGCGAAATCTGCATTCCCGTCACGCCTGTTTGGAGCCACGATGAGCAAGCCGGGGGCAGATTTGGCGATTTTAACTCCCATGGGACGATTCAGCGACAGAAATTCGGCCCTCTTTATCATTTTCTAGATATCTGAGGGACCTCAAACGCAGGCACTATGCTGTGATATTAAGGGTTAGCCGATCCGACCCGTTTAAGAGCCAATGCCATTGGGTCCAACCAATCGAGAATCGTGAACAGAGAATCACCGAGTCTCCGTGTAGTTTAACTTGATGCTTCCCCAAGTAGTGATTTGAATCGGTGTTATTCCCTCCGGGTACGTAGCAAGCAGCAGGTAGGAATCATTCGCATCATATACGTCTTCATACCCCTCGATGTCTATAATATATGTTCCCGTCGGCATATTTGATTCATGAATCTCTTCATCCTCTGATCCCCAGTTATTTGAAAATGCCACCCAATCCCAGGAATCTTCTTCTGGATTGTACCTAAACAAATAAAGATCATAATCAGCTGGAAGCGAAGTTAGTGATATATCAATTGCACCAGCAATCGTGACTTCAAATGTATAGAGATCTACATCACCAGGAACAGAAATCCATGATTCATATGTGATTCCGCTTTCGATGGGATACGCATCCTCAATCGTGTTATTTGGTTCAAATGAATCTTCAGCAGATGCAATTCCTGTAGCGCCGACTAATAGAATTGTAAACAGGCACAAGATAAACACCAGGCCGCTATTTCTGGTTTTCATACCTCACTCTCCCTTTTCATTTATTAAACTGTTGGCTTGCTATTCATCGGCATGAATCACCAATAGCTTGTGTGATCATTAGTCACTGATAAGGATACATCAACTGATGAGATTTTTGTAGATCCCAACATTCCTTGTGGAGGCAGGCTTAGAGTTTAACTCTAATCCTGGACCGATCCTGGGGGTCAGGCCAGGTCCGTAACCGGGGGTTAGGAATGAGTCACATCCTAACTCCAACTCCGACAGCCGGATGGCCTCTACCGAAGGAACAACAGATATTCCGGATACAGACTGCTCGAGAGAGATGCTATACTATTCCTGAATCTCAAGCGCCCTATCGCCATGAATTGTCGAAGGGAGGCTCCCGTGACTTGCCGCTCCTGGCCTCTATTTCTGCTGATCCTGCTGATACCGGATCAGTGTGCCCTTTCGAGTGAGATTCTACGCGTCGATCCCATCAACGGGCCATTTTATACAATTCAGTCAGCCATCGATTCATGCGAAGCATACGACATTGTCGAGCTGGCGCCGGCCTCATTCGATGAATCGGTCACCATAGAAACCAAGAGCATCACCATCCGGTCCACCGACGGCCCCGCGGCCACGATCTGGGATGGATCGGGGCAGCACCGCCTCATTTTGGCGGCTGATTGCAACCTCACGCTCGAAGGGATCACATTCCAGAATGGTTGGACCGATGTCGGCGGAGGCGGCGCCGTCCGAGCCCGCCATTCTATTCTGCAGATTCAGGATTGCGCTTTCCGCGGGAATGTCGTCGGTTGTGCGCCAACGGGACGGACTCAAGGAGGCGCCATCTATTTAAGCGGCAGTAACAGCGGAGTCGATATCCGCCGCAGCCTGTTCGTGGAGAATCGGACAATTGGTGACATGAATAATGGCGGGGCCGTCGCTTTTACAATATTCGATTCAGGTTTGAATCCGAATTCGGACGCCGCTGATCCTGCGCTTCAGGCCAACCCTGGCTCAATGACGATTGAGGACTGCACCTTCCTTCGCAATGTCTCCGGGTGGGATGGCTCCGCGGTTATGGACTGGGTCTCGAGTGTGCTTTCTGTCCAGCGTTGTCTCTTTATTGAAAACAGGAGACTGGGCGGCCTAAGGACAGGTGGTATATTCACACTCAGCTCGGGTCTTTTGAATCTCCACTGCTGTCTGATTTGGGAAGAGTCCTCCCCGGTAATCGATGATCGCGAGTTGCTCGCACAAGAAAATCTTGCCGGTTACTTCTATGCTGATCCACGGATATGTCCGGACGATCCGGAGACTATCCACGAGAGTTCGCCGGCTTTGACCTGGCTGGGGTGCCCGGATATCGGCAATCTGCCGGTCGGATGCCGTGGTCCCATTGTCCTGTCGGTTCGAGCGCATCCCCTCAATCCTGAGGCAGCCCAGATAATCCGCATTTATGGGTATGGTTTGGACGAGGTAGATGGAGCAACGCTCGAATCTTCGGAGGGAGAGATCTACGAGGATGTTCGGCTTTCTCATGACGACACGTGGCTTGCCGTCACATTTGATCTTTTGGGAGCGGATCCGGGATCATGGACGCTTCGGCTGTTTGAAGGTGGTGAGCCTGTGGCCTCGCTGGAAGAGGCCGTTACGGTGCTCCCATTTACAGTCCTTGCCTTCCTGGAGCCATGGATCGAAACGCGTGATAGCCGATCGCTGAAACTGGCGCAGCGCGGATGGACGGGGGAGATAGGTCTTGAGCTGGTTCACAGCGAAATTGATGAAAGAATCCCCTTTCAAGAAATGGAGCAGATTGCTTCCGATACCCTACTCCTGAATGCTGACTTCCAGTGGGCTGCAGATGGTGTTTATGACCTAGAGGTTACCAAAGGAACCCAAGCTGTTCGTGTTGAAGACGTTTTGTATGTAGGAATTCCCCCCGTATTGAGGGTGCCGGATGATTATGAGACAATTCCCGATGCCATCCTAGCCGCCCCTCCCGGAGCTGAGATCCAAGTGGGGGAAGGAATTTATCCGGAATCCGTCGTCGTGGACCGCCCGATCAGATTAAGAGGGCAGGGCCGGACCACCCGGATTTCACTCGCCGAAAGTGAAACAACTCGCTGCGTCCATATTCTGGAGTCCGCAGGTCGCATCACGAGAATTGACAGCCTGACTATTGAAAGGGGCGCTCCCGCATCGGGGTCAGGCGGTGGTTTACTGGCCGAGGCGCCAGTGACCGTTCATGCCTGTAATTTTTATTACAACCGTGCCGGCCTGGGTAACGGAGGGGCTGCATGCCTGGCCCCCGGCAGCCAGGTTCTCGGCTCCAACTTCATGTACAATGGATTGAACGGGGGTGAGTCCGGCGTCGTCTCGGATCCGTTTGCGGGAGCGCATGGCGTAGCTGGAGCCCTTTTTTGCCTCGATTGCCGAGTAGAAAATTCACAATTTGAGGGCAACTTCGCGCCATGTGTGGGAGCTGCTGCTGTGAGAGGTCTTTTTCGAAACAACCATCTCGGTTACAATTTTGATTCGTGGTATGAGGGGGATGGAATCGATGCCCTTGCTGCGCAGGGGGAAATTACGGGCAACCGGTTTGAAAACTCATGCGGGAGCGACGGCCCGCCCATAGCCTTCATCCTCGGTCCGTCATCTGTTTCTTACAATACATTTAGTGACTATTGGCAGGATATGTGTTATGAACTAAGCCTTGTGCAACTTCAAGGTCCCGTCGATTTCTTTCACAATACACTCGCAGGTACTGGACTCCAGATTTGTACACACATCCAAACCCCGCCTGGGCCTGGAGACAAGATTCGCATCTATAACAATTTGATTGAATCCGGCCGGGCTCACTATCCTGACCTTTTCTATTGCCGGAGGAGGCTTGTTCTAGGCCCGGTCTTTTCGATTCCAACGACAAATATCGAATCTTCGTGCAACCTGGGCGACGATATTGCAATCTATTCGCCCAGCGGTCGTTATGAATGTCCCGACTGCGTGCATGAGATGCATGACGTTGGATACTGCGAAGTTCCTTATGATGACGGATACCATTCTTACGGTGAATTCAACCTGAGGCTGCGTCTTAATAGCCCAGCCCTACCAAACAATTCACCGATCGGGTGCGCGGATACACTCGGGGCGCAACCGGTGGGATGCGATGTTGTCCCGGTGCTGGTGTCCGGAGCTCAGGTCGGATTGACTGACGATGGTGTGGAATTAAGCTGGACGCTCTCGTCCGATCTTTCCGTGCTTGGCTTTGGGCTCATGCGAGAGAATGACGGGCAAAGAATCGAATTGACAGCGGAGCCCATGCCACCCTGCAACCAATGCCGATACCTGGACCACGAGGCTTTGCTGCTTTCGGGCCCCACTGAATATTGGCTCACAATCCTCTGGGACAATGGGCGCGAAGATATCGTGCCGCTGGGCGGTCTCGCGCTCACGGCCCCGCGAGAGATGCGCCTTGACCCTCCGCATCCTAATCCCGTATCGGTCGCGGGCAGTGTCTCTTTTTATCTACCGCGGAAATCTTATGCTCAAGTGGAGTTGATCGATGTCGCAGGACGCCGCGTGATGAAATTATTGGAGGCGTGGACGGATCCTGGGCGCACCATCATCTCTCTCCACCAAGAAATTCCGCAACTGCAATCAGGTATCTATTGGATCCGTCTAAGCGCCGAAGGCCAATCGCGCACCCGGCGTTTCGTGGTGGTTCGATAAATTCCGGCTCATCAAGGAATCAATCAACTGTCTGACCGGCATGCAGAGGTGCAGCGGCTCAAATATGTTCCGAGGGATGGTGATGAGATCACGCTTCAGCCGCCTGTTTCCGGCGGGTGATTTCTTCATGGTTTCCTGCTGGAATTGCTGCGATGAACCCGCACCAGTTCACCGCGGTAATTAATGTAATTCCGTTACTCCATCCCAATTTTAAAACTCGGCGTTCCCCGGCGTTCTTGGGAAGGGAATCGCATCGCGGATGTTGCCCAGACCCGTCGCGTAGTTGATGGTGCGCTCAAAGCCGAGCCCGAATCCCGCGTGGGGCACGGTGCCGTACCGCCGGAGATCGCGGTACCACCAGTAATCATCTTTGTTGAGCCCGATCTCATCGATACGTTGATCGAGCACATCGAGCCGCTCTTCGCGCTGGCTTCCGCCGATGATCTCCCCCATGCCCGGCGCCAAGACATCCATGGCGGCGACGGTCTTGCCGTCGTCGTTAAGCCGCATATAGAAGGCTTTGATTTCTCTGGGATAGTTCACCACGATGAGAGGCGCCTTCACATGCTCCTCGGTCAGATAACGCTCATGCTCCGATTGCAGATCGACACCCCACTTTACCGGGAACTCAAAACTCTTCTTTGACTTCTCCAGCGCCGTGATCGCGTCGGTATACTCCATCCGCTCAAAGGGGGATTTGATCAGCTTCTCCAGCCGGTTGATGCAATCCTTCTCCACCCGCTTCTCAAAGAAGGCCATATCGTCAGCGCGCTCCTTTAACAGAGCGGAAAAGATATACTTTAAGAAATCTTCAGCGAGCTGCGCGTCATCCTGGAGATCGGCAAAGGCGATCTCCGGTTCAATCATCCAGAATTCCGAGAGATGGCGGCTCGTGTTGGAGTTTTCGGCGCGGAAGGTCGGACCGAATGTATAAACCTTGCTCATGGCGAGACAATAGGTCTCGACATTGAGCTGGCCTGAGACGGCGAGGTAGGCCGGGCGGCCGAAGAAATCTTTGGTGAAGTCGATGCCGCCGCCGGGCGTCCGGGGAATGTTGGCCAGATCGAGTGTGGAGACACGGAACATTTCGCCGGCGCCTTCGGCGTCACTCGCGGCGATGATCGGCGTGTGAATCCAATAGTAACCCTGTTCGCTGAAGAACCTGTGGATGGCCATCGAGAGGCAGTGCCGCACGCGCGCCACGGCGCCGAAGGTATTGGTGCGGGATCGAAGATGCGCCACGGTGCGCAGGTATTCTACGGTGTGGTGCTTGGGCGAAATGGGATAGGTGTCCGGATCCTCCACCCATCCGACAACGTCGATGCGCGTCGCGTGGATCTCATAGGCCTGGCCCTTCGCCGGGGATTCAACCAGTGTTCCCTCAACCATGACGGAACATCCCGCCGTTAGTTTAAGTATTTCTTCCTGGTAATTCGGCAGCGTGTTATCGGCAACAACCTGTATCGCGTCGAAACAGGATCCGTCATGTGTGTGTATAAATGAGATTCCGGCTTTTGAATCACGCCGCGTCCTGACCCATCCCTCCACGGTGACCGGCTGCCCGACCGGCGCCTTTCCGGCCAGGAGACCGGCAATCGACATCTTGGTCATTACTTCAAATCCTCTCCGCTGGTAAGTGAAACGGCCTTGTTATCTTTTCGCTGTCCCGTTGCTGGATTTTCACTGAATTCCCGGGGTGCGTCAACCAAGCGCCCGGAAACAGCTTTCAAAAGACCTTATCCGAACGTCACCAAGGCAACACCCCCCAGCCCCAGGGCGAGGCCCAGAAGACGCTTCCACGTCACCGGTTCCTTGAGCAGCAGCGCCGCGAGAAGAAAGGTCCAGATCGTCGACGTCTGGTTCAGAACCGATGCGTTTGAAACCTGTGTGTATTTCATCCCGCCGAGCCAAAGAATGAGCGAGATATAATTTCCGATAAAGGAACCGGGGATCATCACCGGCCAAACCCGAACATTCCGCAGCGAGGCGATCGCCTGCCGCCGCCGTGGAAGCAGCGGGAGAAGTAGAAGTCCGACCACGGATCCGCCGAGAAGCCGCCACCAGTTCACCCAGATAAGGGAGTGGCCGCTGAGAAGCGGCTTGACCATGACGACTGAAATCGCCGTGAAGATCATGGCTGAGATGCCGAACACCGTGCCGATGACCAGCGTCCGGCGCGAGAGCTCATTCTTCCTGCCACCCATCTTCGAGACAAAAAGAACGGCGCTTAAAATTAAAACAACACCGGCGAACTGGACCAGGGTCAGCCGCTCATCCAAAAAGAGAATGCTGAAAAGTATGATCGAAGGACTGTATGACGTTGTAATAATCGACTGCAGCCCGGCGCCGACGCGATTCAATGTCATAAAGAAAAAGGTGTCCGCCAGTCCGATCCCGATCCCGCCGCTGATGAGAAAGATCAAGTATTCCCGCCTCGGAAGGGGGGGAAGGAAATCCGCCCCCATGACGACCAGGGTCAGCGTGAAGAGGATCAATGAGAAGAGCGTTTTAAAAATATTCAGAGCCAGCGCCGGAACCGTCTCCCCCGTTTTGCGGAAAAGAATAACCGCGAACGACCAGCTGAGCGCCGCGGCCAAAGCCATGATTTCACCGCTATAGGGGATTTTCTCCATAATCGTTCCGATCTATAGTGGATCATATCTCATTTGCGGCCCCGTAACACGCCGAAGGGAGGTTCCTTGCAACAAACGCAGCTCTTTGTCCCCGGGCGGGTTTGCCTCTTCGGCGAGCATAGCGATTGGGCCGGGGCCTACCGCGTCCAGAACCCCAGCCTGGGTATCGGCCGGGCGATCCTGACCGGCACCGATCAGGGTCTCTACGCCGATATCGAGAAGCACCCGGACCGGCTCATTTTTCACAGCCGGATGGGGGCAAAGGCCGATCCGCTCTCAATCGAGTGGCCCCTGGAGCCGGAACGTCTCCTCGCGATCGCCGAGGCCGGCGGCCTCTTCAGCTATGTCGCCGGGACCGCTTATCAGGTTTTGAGTCGATTCAAGACGGGCGGCCTGGTCATCAATAATGTTAAAACCGATCTGCCGGTGAAGAAGGGGCTCTCTTCCAGCGCCGCCGTCAGCGTGCTGGTGGCGCGGTCCTTTAATCAGTTGTACGACTTGGGATTATCCGTCCGCGAGGAAATGGAATTGGCCTACCAGGGTGAGATCACTACCCCGTCCCGGTGCGGCCGGCTGGATCAGGGATGCGCTTTCGGCGGCAAACCCATCCTCATGACCTTTGATGGGGATGACCTCGGCGTTGATCCGCTGCCGGTCGGCGATGATCTGCACCTTATCATTGCGGATCTTGCGGCGGCGAAGGATACGAAGCTGATTCTCAGCTCATTGAACGCCTGTTATCCGCGGGCCGCCTCTTGGCTTGCACAAAAGGCACAGGATTATCTCGGCGAGATCAACGCGCAGATTGTAAAAGAAGCCGCCGCGGCTCTCGCGGCCGGAGACGCCGGGTGGGTCGGCCGGCTGATGACAAGCGCGCAGGCGGCATTCGATGAGCACCTGGCGCCGGTCTGCCCATCACAGCTAAAGGCGCCCGTTTTACATAACGTCTTGAACTATAAGCCTCTGCAATCACTCATTCTTGGTGGAAAAGGCGTGGGCTCGCAGGGAGACGGCGCCGCGCAATTCATTACCGCCGACGCCGGCAAACGCGCGGCGGCGATGGAATTGATAAAGCGCGAGCTTGGAATGGACTGCCTGGAGCTTACCATCAGGAATTAAGGCGCATCCTGAATCACCAGGTCGACACGCCGGTTCTGTTGCCGCCCCTCATCGGTGCCGTTATCGGCGATGGGACGGCTCTCTCCGTAGCCATCCCAGGCCATGCGCTCCGAGGCTACATCCTGTGAGATAAGGAACTCATAGACAGCCTTCGCGCGGCGTTTTGAGAGATCGAGATTGTATTCATCCGTTCCAATGCTATCGGTATGGCCTTCGATCAGGATTCCCATTTCAGCGAATTGATTAAGAATCGTCGAAATCTTCACCAGGTTGAACTCGACGTCGCGTTTCAACGTCGCCTTATCAAAATCGAAGAGAATATCGGCCAGGCTGACGATGGTTCCGCGCGCATCGCGGCGGATGCTGGCGTACTTCCCCTCTAATTGGCTCAGGGCGGCAAAGAGCTCATTCTGGCGGTCCGCCGCCTCGGCCCGGATTTGATCGAGCTGATCCCGAAGATCGTTTTGCAGACCCCTTTCCAGTTGGAGTGTCGCCTGGAGGGCTTTCTCCTGGCCGGCGCTATACATGGCCGCAAGCTCAGCCGCGTGGAAGCAGGCCTGCTCGGCCTCATGGCGGCGAACCCGGCATTCCAACGATTGAAGAACACGGTTGGCGATATAGGTATTAAGCTCAATCATTTCGGGTTTAATATCTTTGCCAAGTGTCTTGGAAAAATGCCGTTCAAAATTCGTTTCCAGATCGGCCATGGCGATCCGGCGATCGATCGCCGCCTGGCGCCAGGATTCGAACTGAGCCGCGAGATCGCTCTCGCCCTTGAATTGCAGCTCATTCAAGGTCGTGGCGGGGAATACCGGCTTTATCTCTTCATTTTTCTTTTCCAAAGCGGGGGTGCGTTCCGCGACCGGCATCTTCACGCCGACAAAGTCCTCGGTCTTCTCCAATTCGATGACCGCTTCCTCCCAACGCTTCCGCGCCAGCTCCACTTGAAGTAGGCAGGTTTCCGCATCGGACCCGGCGCTGTTCAGATTTTTCAGATCCAGCGCGACCTGGGCATCAGCCAGGGCCTTCTGCATGATGGGGAAGGCGAGTTTGTTTTTCCCATTGTTCACAAAGTTACTTGCCGCCGTTCGTTTCTCCCGGCCGGCCTCCAGAAAAGCCGCTGCATTCGATTCGGCACCCAGCGTCTGAAGCTCTTTCTCATAACGGTCGAAGTCTTTAATTAGGGGCTCCACCGCGATTTTTGAGCCGGCGCACCCCCCCAGCAAAAGCGCTAGGAACAAAATCCCAATCCATGAACTTTTCATATTCCCTCCACGGTTCTTAATGACGCATTGAATTCAATCTTATAGAACCTAGCCGATAGTGCAAGCGTGCTCTTGATACCAGTGGCCGAGCCTGATGTTTCCTTGTATTTTCCAATAGTATCGGATATAGTTCCCCTGAAATGCCCATCAGCTCAAGGGACAACGTTGACTTTGGCGCTCACTTCCTCAAGTGGAGGCATGATGAAAATCAAACAAATAGTTATTCTGGTTGGAGTTCTTTTGGGATTCACTTTTGCCGCATCGGTCATGGCAGATGAGGTCTATCTCCATGCGAATTTCGATGACAAGCCGCTCAACACAACAATCGGAACCGGTGGCCCCACCGCCGGCGAGCCGGTCTATTTAAATCCATACATATTGGCAAGGGTTCGTAACAATGCGATGCCGACACCCTGCTTGGAGCTGACAGATAATGACAATTACTCGGCAGGGCTTGCTCGCTTCGAGTTTCTTGACGGCCAGGAGGTTACGTCAGGGCATTGCATTGTCGCGGCCAACCTCTGGTTTGATGAATTCGATCTATTCTATTTCCACATTCGTGAACAGGGAACATCAACCCATGCATTTTGCGATCTTGATTTCAATTCGGCGGGAGAGATCTGGTACGACACGGCCGGCGGCAGTTATGGGCTTATCGGATCCTACGTCACCAATAGATACTATTCCGTCTGGATCGATTTCGATATGGATGCGGGAACCTTTAATCTATGGTTTGATTTTTCCCTTTTGTTGTACAACAAGTCTTTTGGCTCTACGATACACGGCGTCGGCGCCATTCTTGCCGGCACAACAAACGATGCGAATACCGGAGACAGTTTCTATATCGACGACATTTATGTCGCCGATCATTATGCTCCTTATCTTTTCCTTCAAGCCAACTTTAACAACAAGACAATTAATGCGCCGATCGGCACAAGCGGCTTTGAATTCGGGGAGCCGATGAATGTTGATCCTGTTATTACGGCTATCGTTCGCAACGGTCCGCACCCAACGCCGACCCTGGAACTCCAAGACATCGATGATTATTCCGCGGGTTACGCCAGATTCGAATTCTTAAAGGATGCCGAAGTCATTGGAGGCGATCTCTATATCCTGGCGCACCTCTGGTTTGATGTACTCGATGACTATACAATGGTACTTCGCGAAAATCAGGGAGGCGCCGCGGAATCCTTCTTGACCCTCCGCTTCGGCAGCTCCGGCAATATCGTCTGCGCAGATGAAGGCGGCACCGTCGGTTACTTCGGCCCTTACCAAACCGGCCGCAATTATGAGATCCTCGCCGTCTATGATCTGGATCTCGGCACCTATGATATTTTCTGGGATGGTGAACTCGTGATCAATGATGAACCGCATGACGTCGTTCAAGCCGGGATTGGAAGTGTCGCATTCGGGTGCATGAATGACGACGATTACATAGGCCGTTTTTATGTCGATAACATCTTTGTCTGGCAGGTTCCCACGCCGACCATGGCGGTCTGCTGCATGGATACCGATTGCGGTGTGATGATTCCGATGGACTGCGCCTACAATGCCGGCGCGTTTCATCCGGAGTGGACCAGCTGCACACCCAATTTCTGCAATCCCGCGGCCGTCGACGAAACCCTATCTCCCCATGTGACCCTGCTGCTGCCGCCGGCGCCCAATCCTTTCACCCGCTCGACAACCCTTCAATATCAGCTCGCCGGACCCGGTCCCGTTCGTATCGAGATTTACGACGCCGCCGGGCGGCTGGTTCGAAGCCTGCTTAATGGATATCAGGAAAGCGGGCAAAGCCGTGTGGAATGGGACGGATGCAATGCATCGGGCGCGCGCGTCGGGCCCGGGGTTTACTTCGGACGTCTGCTGACAGGGAATGACGCTGTCTCCCAGCGGATGATCGTATTGAAGTAATCGAGGTCAATGAAAGGGGCGGCCCGAAAGCCGCCCCTGCGGACCCCCATTTAAATCGTCCGACTTAGTGAACAATCGCCATCTGGCGGATCTGTGTAAATCCCGGCGCCTGCATCCGTAGGAAGTAGATCCCCGAACCCGCCGCATGGCCGGCATTGGTTCTACCGTCCCAATTCAGCTGATGTTCGCCTGGATCCACAGCCCCATGAATCAATGTACGGATCAATCGGCCGGAAATGTCATAGACACTGAGATCCATGACGGTTTGCGCCGGAACAGCATACCGGATCTGAGCCTTGCCGTTTGACGGGTTAGGACTAATATCACCCATGCGGAACGACAGTCGGATCGGCGCCTCGCCGACATCACTCGAAGATTCGGTGACGGTCAAGACGATATTATCGATCAAGGCCTCAACCAGCGAACCGGAGCCCTCATCAGAGGCTACAAACCGAATCTGAACAGCATCCGACAATGTGATGAAGCTTCCCAGATCGAAGGACCGGGCGGCCCAATCGTCAATACTCGTCATCGTGTGCTCGAGATCGACCCAATCGGTGCCGTTCGCCGTCACCTGCACATCCCAGTAATCCTGGTTGGGATTGTTGCCGAGATCATTCGTGTACCAGACCACGTACTCGAACGTCGCGGCGGCGACATGCGCCAGGTCAAAGACCGGTGTGAGCAGAGTCGTTTTGCCGCCGTCGACATCCGCTTCCCCGGCCGCGCCACCGACGGAACCATTGCCGGTGACGAAGCAGATCGTTCCCGGATTGGAGTAATCGTCTTCGGGCTGCGCCGTGTTGCCATTATAAACCGTACCGATGGGATCGGCTTGGATCCAAAGACCGGCCGATGCGTCGTCATCCGCGGCGCCGAGCGTCCATCCCATATCCATTTCACATTGATCGGAGAAGCCGCCGACATTAACGGGGACGTTGAAGGTGCCATAATAGCCATAGTCGGCCTGGACGGCGCAGAAGGCGTTCTGAACCGTTGGAATTGGACATCCCGGCAGGACCCTCAGCTCGAGAGGCGTCAGCTCGGCTTGACCTTCAGCGGGAATATTTGTACACGTTGCCGCGCCGCCGAGGGCCTCGATATACGGATTGATACCGGTGAGATTCACCGAGATGTCGCTCGCATCGGCATGCCCCTCGTTATAGAGGGTCAGCGTCACGGCAAACCCCTCACCCGGCGTGATCCAGCCCGATCCATTCCCCAGCGGCGGGTCGTCATTGACGACCTGCGCGAGATAGCGGATCATCGGCGCCATCACATTGATGTTAACCGCGCGCTCCCAATCACCCTCGTTCGAATGAACCATCAGCGTGAAATTGATGGAATGTTCATCGGGGGTATTTCCGGCAAGTGAGATCTGATACGGAGTGCTGTTTTCAGAGGTCCCGCCGGCCGGCACATCACCGAAGCTCTGGCTTCCCACGATAATATCGGCGTAATGATCCGTGGTGGTGAGCTCGCCCGTGACGTCGGTCGCATTCTCGACACCGGAGTTCCGTAGAGTGATCGTCAGATCGATCGTTTCGCCGGCGTCGCAGATGTGGTCGCCGTCGCCGCCCCCCGTGTCATCAATATTCATCCCGTCACAAATGACGAACGGACCGGAAGGAGGCAGCACTTCCACATCTTCGATGACGGGAATCTTGTTGCTCGCGGTGACGGTTAGGGTCAAGGTCATCGGCTCACCCGGCACCGGGTCCAATGAAATCGTCGCCATGCCCGAGCCGTCGGTGATCGCCGCGCCGTAGAGAACGCCGCCGGCATAGAGAGCGCAGGTCGCGCCCGCCACGCCCGGAACCGTCACGGCGTACTGGTCGAGCCCGATCATCATCGCGCCGTCATGAGATGCGGTCATCACCTCGGGCGTCTTGGTCCGGACCAGTACGGACGGATCGCCAAAGATCGTCCAGGTCAGGAACATATCCCCACCGTCGCTGGCGCCATAGACGTCCATCATCTCGCAGGAGCCGTTAAAGCAGATGCCGCCCATCCGGAACATCTCATTATTAACGAGAAGATCGATGGCCGCGTCCTGGCCCCGCATCGGCGGGTTCCATGACTGATTGATCGTCGACATATATGTGGCGATGGCGCCGGTCGGCGTTCCGCCGTTGGTCGCGCGCATCCAGGCTTCAGCAAAACAGGTCATGCCGGCAAAATCACCGTTGACACAGGCAACGCTAATGATAAAGGGAAGCATCCAATTATTGGTCAAGGCATTGACATGCGTGTTTGAAAAACCGGTCGATGACCAGGACGTTTCGGATCCATGACCGGTATAGTTGATGATGCTCCGGCCTTCATTGAGAGCGGCCGAAACCTGCGCGGCCGACCCTGTCGGATCGTAAATTTGATCAACATGGGAATATCCGTAATTTAGAAGTTTCCCGCGAATGACATCCATGTGCTGATTGTCATACTCGCCGTTATCTCCAGGACCCTGGTCGGAAGCGATACCTGTTCCTTTGTGATACCAATCGGCTCCGGCCATCGGTGTCTGCTCATACGCGATGGTGCGATCCACCTGGGTCTGAGCCTGTGCCGCTGTCTCAGCGGAGAAACGCCCGATGAAAATCTCGGGATAGCGGTCGCCTCCCGCCAGCAATGAATAGGTCGGATCCGATTCCCCGCCGGCGGCCGAGGGTGACGCAATTTGAGGTCCATCCCCTACCAGCAGAACATACCCCAGATCACTCCCCGGAGCGTCATAGAGATTCTGAATATAGTTGCGGATCGCCGTGTAAGTATTTCCGATAGTGGAAACATCAATGATCGTTGTCGCGATCCCCTGCTGATTCTTCCAATCGACAAAAGGCTGCATGGTCGCATGGAAGGCATCGTAGGTAATGATCAGCATCGACCCCATTTCCTGCACCGGCGTATAACGATCCCAACCATAGTTGAGGAAGTGGTGCTGATAGATCTCGGCAAAACCGCTGATCACTACATCCGGCGGCGCGTCGCGATCGATGGAGTTTGTGAGATCGATCCCATCGGCGACCAGCTCAATGGTCAAGTGATGAGCGACACGCAGGGTGCCGGCGGATCCGTTCAGCTGGAACGGCATCGCCCGGACCACCATCCCTCTATAATCGCGCAGAATGTATGGATCATCGGATCCTGCCGGCGATTCCGGATATAACTGGTTTGCAAAATAATCCGCATCGAACTCAAACGGAACGTCTTCTGGATTCACCGTCCGCATGAGATTTCCCTTGGAGGGAATCACCGGCATCCCGGAAAACTCCTCCGTTTCGATGCTGAGAACCCGGGCCACCATTCTCGCCTGATCGGGTATGATGACGGAACGGCATATGAACGGCAGTTCAGGCATGCCCGCAGCAAGACTGTTGCTCTCACCGGGCAGCGTGATCTGGTAATAAGTGGCGCCATTGATCTCCACCGGATCGGCGTAAAAGCCCGGTAATGTATAATCAATGACAATGCGATTGGCTGATGACTCGAGCAGCTGCACATCCACGCCGTCTCCCTCGAATCCATCCAAGGGAATCCATGCGCTGTTCGCTCCGCCCGCCACAACCAGCAGCAACAAAGCGGCGCTCAGCCATATGAGTCCTCTTCCAAATATACTTTGCGACAGCAAGGAATACATGATCCCCCTCCCCTAGGTTAGATTGAACACTTGCCGTAAACCGCTCGGTCCGCACCCGATATAACGATGAACGGCCAGGATGCAGCACACTAAGATAGTATCATAATAGATGGCCCCGGGGTAGGATATGATTTCAAATGATGACAATCGTAAGCATAAAAGCGGCCTTCGTAGAGTCTGATCACCCTAAGTTTGGATCTCGATTTCCCGTCCGATACCTCAGACAGGAGTCAAGTGCCCCTTTTCGGCAGACCGGGAACAAGGAGTTGAGGAATGAAGCATGCGCGGCGGCCCATCAGGACTGGAAAATCTTCAAGGACGGCAAAAGAGAAAAGAGCTCTGCCCCCCTCGAAAACAAGACCTTCCGCGAAGAAAAATGAACCGGCCAAGCAACCGGTCCGGCGAGCAACGCGAAAGAGCCCAACGCCCCTGCCGCCTGGTGTTTTCCCTCAGGGAACCATCGCCCAGCCTGTTCTCAAGGGGAATCATATCCAGCGGGTCGGGATCATCTTCGCCGGCGGTCCGGCGCCCGGCGCCAACGCCGTCATCAGTTCCGCCGCGATATCCTTTCTCGACACGGGCCGGGAAGTGATCGGATTTCAGGACGGATACCGCCATCTGGAGCAGTATCATCCGGTCACCTACCGGCTCAAAAAGGGGATACACTACCGCAACTTCGCCGTTCAAGAGGTAACCGGTGTCCGGAACACACAAGGGATTCTCATCAAAACATCCCGCGCCAACCCCGGCTCGGAGATCCGCACGCCGCGCGACCTGTCGGATCCTAAGAGATCATTGAAGTTGCACAATTGTTATTCCGCTTTGGTTGACCTGGGTATCGACGGATTGATCTCCATCGGCGGCGATGACACATTGAAAACGGCCAATCTCCTGCACGAATTCCAGAAAAAACTGCCGAAGAATGCAAAACGGATCCAGGTCATTCATCTGCCGAAAACCATCGACAATGATTACAAGGGTATCGATTTTACATTCGGTTATTTTACAGCGGTCGACTTCCTCGCCAAAGAGGTTAAAAATCTGCGGGCCGACGCTGAGGCCAGCAACCGCTATTTCATCGCCCAGGCCATGGGACGCAAGGCCGGGTGGTTATCCTATGGCGTCGGAATCGCCGGTGAGGCGAATATGATCTTCAGTGTTGAGGATATCGATGAAAGTCTCTTATTAGACGATATCGTCCGGGACAAACACGGCAAGAAACGGAAAGAGAAGCGACTCCGAGTGGAAGGGATCGTCGACAAGATTGTCGACATGATGATCTGGCGGGAGGAGCGTGAGGGCAAATTATTCGGCACCGTCGTTCTGGCCGAGGGTTTGGCGGAGTTGCTTCCTGAAAAGTATATCGGTGACATCGATAAGGATGAGCATGGCCATATCTCCATCGGAAAAATCGATATGGGATATATTCTCGCCCATATGGTTGAGAAGGAATATACCCGGCGAACCGGGAGAAAACGCAAGGTCACCGGTCTTCAGATTGGATACGAAGCCCGCTGCGCCCTGCCGCATGCCTTCGATGTGATGCTTGGAAGCCAGTTGGGAATCGGCGCCTACCGGGCGCTGGTTGAGGAGAACCTCTCGGGATTTATGGTCAGCACATCGGGACAACTGGATCTGCACTATGTTCCCTTCCGCAATCTCGTCAATCCGAAAACACTGAAAACCGAGGTGAGATACTTGCGGCCGGGTTCCGATTTCCACCGCCTGGCGCGCTTTTTGGAATCGCGCACCGAGAGGGGAAAAATCAACGGCAACTAAACAGGCGTCGAGTTACTGATATTTTTTGAAATTGTACGTCTTCGCCACTTCGGCCTTCTTTTCATCCGGCAGAGAGTTAAAGAATTTCTTCCACCCAGGACACCAATTGATATGCCATCGCCAAATCCGGCCCAGAAACGATTCCGGGTTGCCGTCGTACTTGGCGCGCAGATGGCAGGAATCACATCCTCTATTTTCGGCCATGAATCGAACTCCCCGTTTAACCGCGGCTCACTGTATTGATCTCTATCCCTGGATAATGGATCCATCGAATCGATGCAACTGGAGAAATAGCAGGATCATGTACGGCGGGGTCCCCATCCATCTGATGTGGATCGAGACCCCGCGCGCCTCTGGCAGCCACACAACCGAAGACAACCATGGAAAGGAGAGACCTCTTGGGGGTGATGAACCAAATCGGCAAAATCCACCGGCCCCAGATGATGTCCCCCGCCCCTTTCTTTCGCAGGTTCCGTTCCAAACAGCCGCCATATAGGCAACCGGTTGCCGGCAATGGGGATACGAGAGGGGATCCCATTTCTGATCAAACGTCGGAGCCCCAAAAACCGTGCTTGCAAGGGCCAACCCTCCCACCCTGAGGGTGGTTCAGGTAACGTTATGCCACAAAAGGAATTAGCCTGGATATGGCGGATACAGACCCGGGCCGAGGCCGGCCCCGGATCTCCCGGTGGAAGGGCGATCGATTTTATTCAATCCCTCGCAGCAGCTCGAGCACATCTTCGGGCTCTTTGAACCCGGCGAATCGTATAATTTCCTCGCCGTCGGAATCCAGCAGGATGACGGTGGGGAGCCCGCGCACGCCATAATCCGTCTGCTTCTGCAGCTGCGCCGGTGTGCGATCAGTGAAATCGAGCTTCACCACGATAAATCGCTCCAGCTCCTCCATGACGGCGGGATCGATCCAGGTCTTTTCATCCAGTTCACGGCAGGCGCCGCACCAATCGGCATAGAAATCAATCAATACCGGCCGGCCTGATTCCATCGCCAAGATCAACCCTTCCTCATCCGACATGACCCAGTCGGGTTCGGCTTCGATTTGCGGGGTCGCCGCGCCGCCGCCGGCGCCGACGAGTTGCACATTCCCAGCTTGAAGCAGGCCGAGCAACAGGAGATAGATCCCCACAACAAATAGAATCATCCCCAGCCCCTTGCGGAACTGGGATCCCCATGAGGGAGACTCGGCCAATCGATGGAAGGCGCCGGTGAAGGTGGCGACAAAAATTGTGAAAGCGCCGACCAGCAGCTTGAAATTTGTATCGCCGATGAGAGGTTTTACATAATAGAGGCCCATGGCGATGAGCATGACGCCGAAAACATGCTTGACGGTTGCCATCCAAACACCCGATTTGGGCAAAGCATTGATCGCGCCGGCGAAGGTTCCAAGCAAGAGAAAGAGCATCCCCATACCGACAGCAAAGGTGAACATGAGCCAGAAACCGAGGAAGACATTCCCGGCCTTGGCGATCCATGTGAGGAGAACAATGACCACGGGTCCAACACAAGGGGATGCAACCAACCCGGTGACCATCCCCATGAGAATCGCTCCGAGAAAACCGCCGCGACGGGCGCCACCCTGGAGTCTTGTCTGCGCGGAGGATGAGAGGGCGATATCGAAGGCGCCGAGCATGCTGATTCCCATGATAAAGAGGACCGCCGCGACGAGAAGCAGCACCGGCGTTGATTGCATCGCCGAGCCGAAGAGCGCCCCCGTCTGCGCCGCCAGAACTCCGAGAATCGAATAGGTCAGCGCGATGCCCAGGACAAAGAAGAGGGAAAGGATAAAGCCGCTGAGCTTCCCTTTGCTCCGGCCGCCGATGAAGCTGATGGTGATGGGGATCATCGGATAGAGACAGGGTGTGAAACTCATCGCGACACCACCGAGGAAGATCAGCAGGAACGCGACCCAGGAACCCTGGGCGAGGGCTTTCTCCACCCGCCCGGCCAGGGAGCCGCTGTCGCCGCCCGCGTCATCGGCCGCCGCGTCGGCCGTTTGATCCTCCAGCGTGAGATCCAATAATGTCACCGCCGGATTGCTATTGAGAACGGCCGTCAACGCCGCCGGAAGAATCTCGATCGATAATTCAAATTCCCCGCCATCCGGAGGGAAGCACATGAAGATCGGTTCCTCGGCGCAGATTTGGTATTCGACCAGCACCTTTATCTTTTGCGATCCCGGGGCGAGATCAGCGCCGATCAACAACGGCGTTTTGAGAAGCAGCCGCCCTGTATAAACCGGATCGCCTTCATAAGACTGAGGCGGCGGATAAAGGATGAGCCCAAGATCGATTCCTTCAGGTTCTACAATTTGCGCGGAGAGGAATTCATTAACCTGAATATGGTGGCCGGCGGGAATGTCGAGAACAATTCCCAAAACACCTGAACCGCCCGCGGGAATCGCCGTATGTGAAGGATGAAGTGAAACGGCGACCTGTAAATTATCCTGCGCCTGAAGAGTTCCCAACAAAAGCGCCGGCAAAAAGAAAAGGCCAAGGGCCAAGAGGGTGCCTGCGGTGCGAGAGCGGCCCGGCGCCATTTTGTATCTCTTTGGAAATAAATGAGTTGACACGATAGACTCCTCCGCGGCCTCTCGGTGACTTCACCGGCGCTCTTTGTCGGTACGGCCCAAACTTGTTTTCCACAATGCTGATCATCAGAAGTTCCCATCATAGCTGAGAGAGTCCGGTAGTTCTAGATCGAGGAAATCCTCATTTGATTTCGGATGCTTCGGATTTCAGTTGACCCGGCCCGAATGGTGACGAGAATAGTGAAAACATCCTTTAACCGCGGCCCGCGAGCCCGGAAGGTCACGGCGTGATCCAAACGGTTCAAAACCAAGAAACCCATTCCCCGGCCGGGCGATTGGGCTCTTTTTTTTGTCCCGGCTCCCGGGTTACCGGTTCCCTCCGGCCATCCACAAAACCTTTAAGACGGCGTCTGTGAGCGCCGGAAGGAGAAAATGAGATGCCCCCATCCGGAGTCTTTAATCCCATAAACCCCTCTCCCGCGCCCTCCCCCGCCGGCATGATCCGCCGTCTGGGGCTGTCCGGCATCCAGTGGTCGGAAAGCGACGAGCCTTTCCCGACACATCATCGCGGGAGCGCCATCCCTCTAAAGAGAAAGATTCAGGTTCAGAGCATGGTTCTGCAAAAAGTGCGGGATCTCTTCTCCTGCGATGCCTGCCTGGAATCCCATCTCCCCAATCTCACCTCCGCCATCGGATCGAACGGAACCGCCGGTTCAATTGTAGAATTCAATGATGCGGGGGAGCCGGTTTTTTCCCGTCAGACCAGCTGGCCGCATCTTGATCAGCTTATCAACAACGGCCACTCCTCCGCCTATTGTGAACGTATCGAAGCCATGAACCATGGATGTCCGGCCGGCATACCGCCGGTTGAGGCTAAGCTTTTTGAAACAGTGCGATGCAATATGAGCCTGAACGAAATCTGCGATTTTCAGGAAACGCTCGTAAAGAATGTCGCGTCGACTTTAACGGCGGATGATGTTAACGGCGAAAACATGACGCGCCTGGATCGGATGATCCGCTCCAATCATCCCCGGATCACCTACCGTGACGCCGTCGGCATCCTGCGCCGGCGCGGTTTCTCCGTTGAGTTCGGTTATTATCTGGGCTCTAAATATGAAGGGGCGCTCCTGCATTATACCGGATATCTCCCGATACATATCACCCATTTCCCGGCCAATTTAAAGCCGTATAACACAAAACTCTGCAATGGGGACAAGAGCCTCACCGCAACATCGGAATATATCTTCCCGTTCGCCGGAAGGATCGCCGAGGGCGCAGAGTTGGAATCGGATCCGGCCATCCTCCGTGACCGTCTCTATAACGGTTCATTGTACAAGCAGATCATGAAGCAAATCGGGGAATGGCTGAACGGAGAGCCGCGGCTCGCCGGATCCCCCAACAAAACCAGCCTCGCGGATCGGTGGCAACGCAGCGCGCAGACTTCCGTTCAGGGGGATTTTGAAAAGTATATCTCCCTGCTGGAAACCAGGCCGCTCGAACGCGCCGGGGCCAGGCTTTGCGCCGGGCGGCTGCTTCAGTACATTATGGGATCGGATTCTGTGGCCGATGCGTTAGAGGTTTCATAATCGTCGAAACCATCGCTCTTGATTCTCTCAGCCGAACGGATTGAATCTCTTCTTTCTCTTCCAATCCTCCGGCCGGAAAACATCGATCGCCGTGACCCGGTTATCTTCAAAAAGGAATAGAATCCCTCGAACGGGATAACCAACCCATCTGTTCGGACCTTCATTGTGCATCGTATCCGGCAGGCCGAATTCATATTGAACTTCTTGAAAAGTGCTGCCGATCCCCGTGCCGGCCTCTGTGCGCCCGGCGAAAGCACCGTCACCGCCGATTTCGAATGCTTCGGCGTCCGGATCGACGATGTCACATTCCGGGCGCATGGCGGGAAAGAAAGCAACATCCTGCATGGAGTCAAAATGCCACCCTATGAGACAAAAGGGTTCCTTGGTTTCATAATCATGAAGGCCGAATTCCCTATGGACATCATCGGGCGTCATATCGAGTCTTAGACCGCCCAATCCCTCTCCGGGGAGGATCCCATGCACTGTTTGTCCGGTAAGCACCGTTGAATGTTCGGGAGATTCTTCATTGGTGCGCCATTCCATCACGGCGGCGAGCCTTCCGGGCTCGACCGGCATCCACATGACATCCAAACGCAGCGAGTCGCCGATCTCGATTGTCGCGGCGGCATGCGAGAGCGCAATTTCTTCAGGTACAGAGACCGCTTCCAGTTCCAGCCAGCCGTTTCCATAATTGTATAAGGTAAAGGCCCGGGGTTTGCCGATATGCAAAGCCGTCGTATTGAAATCCAAACTGTCCGGCCAGCCTTCCAATCGTGGGATACCGCGGCATTCGGCCTTTACTTCCACGCGGATCCGCGGCTGGAAAGGATCATTGGAGACGATCTCCAGATCTCCTACCCGGAATCCTTCCGTATCACAAGTGAGTTGCAGACGAAGCTCTTCGGAACGGCCGGGCGGCAAAATGACGATCCCGGGGATCGGTTCCAGCTCTTGAATCGGTTGAATGACGGATAACGTGCAGGCTGTCGCCGCGAGAGATGAATTTTCACACCTCACACTCCGCAGGGATTCAATTTCCGGAAAGACACGTCCGAAATCAATCAGGCCCGGTGTCACACGAAGCGACGCCCAAGGGCTCCACGCGACGGCGGCAATCGTGATGGCTCCTATCATCTCGTTTGAGGCGACGACCTGTATCTGTGTGGCGTAGGAATCCGCGACCGTGGTGACGAGACCGACAGCCAGTGCCTCCGGCAAAGGATCGGGGGATTCCCATACTTCAGGTTCAACACGGAAATGGGGATCGGTGACGAGAAAGCGGAGGGACCCTACCGTTGAGGCTCCGGAAAAGTGAACCGGTATTGTTAAGGTCGTATCGTTCCCGACCTGAAGGCGCTCGATCATCAGTGTATCGGTGTTGAAGGTGACGCTCATCTTATGGGATGGTCCGGAGGGATCTTCTGAGCAGGCCGCCATGACGAGGAGTATCAGCGCCCCTATGATTACGGGTTGGGCGACAATCCGGTCTCTCTTCACATGGCCTCCATCCGGCCCCCCAAGCGCCGGGGATCCGTCATTGATCGGGGAATAATGGGATTGTAGCCGGTAAAGGAAGCGGATTCCCACCCCATAATTAGTGGTGCCATCAGATCCTCTCCAAACGCCGTTGACTCCTCCAAAAAAGAGCTTATAATATTTAAGCTCGAATGGTGATTCCGCCATGACCTTTGAAATGGGGGTGTCATGAAACGGCATGCGCTGGTCGCCCTTTCCCTGATTCTTGGCCTGAGAGTCTCGCTGCCTTCCTATACAACGGCTGACGAGGCTTAAGCCCGCGGTCTTGGCTATAGTGAAGACACCTGGGTCGTTCCCGATCCGGACGATGATGTTTGCCCCGGGACGACATTGCAGCAAAACGATGATGGTTCTTTCGAGGATGGATCTACTTGGATATTTGGGGGTCCCGCTCCACCCATTGATTCTGGAGCCTGGGCCGAAAGCTATGACTCCGATTATGTCTGCGGTATTCAACTCATGCTGACTCAAGAAGATGTCTCCAGCGATTTTCGAATCGATGTTTATGTTTGGGACTCAGATCCGGAGGGGGATCCTCTTCCGGGACCCGCTCCGGGCAATGTTTTGATGTTGTACATCAAACGGTTTGCACTTTGCGGGATTTCGCCGCCTTTATCCTCTATATGTGGAGGCGGATGGGAATGGACCGGATGCAGGGCATTCTCGGACAAAGCTCCAGGAAGGTCTCGAAGGGGGACCTGGTTGGATACATGTCACGGATGTTCATGAAAACTGCAAAAATCTTGGAATCCGGGAGTTCTCAGGCATCGGGGATTGCCAGCCCACCCCGGCTCATAAAACAAACTGGGGAATGATCAAGGCGCTATACTAAATCCCCCCTCCACGCCGGCAGAGAGGGGATTGCTTTTCCTATTGTTCGCTACCGCAAATCGCTATCACATATTCGCCATCGCGTCGACATTGGCTTCCCAAAACTCGACGTTTGATCAATTCCTTTGAGATACTCCGAGTAATCATACATTCATGGCACCAGCATTGTGTGCAAAACGCAGGTTAAAATTACGATTTACACAGCATTCGTCAATTTCCCGTTAAGAAGAGGGCGGAAGATTTCGTTGGTAATCGTAACCGGCTGCAATGTCTTATGTTAAAAGAACAACTGTACCCTCATGCCAAGAGCCCAAACGTCATCATTCTCTCTGTCGCTATTGGGATTTTTCACCCGCTGGATATCGAGAGATAGGTTCAGTTGTTTGCTAACCTTGAAACGGTAATAGAGTTCCACGTGGTGCTCATCACCAGAATTGATGCCATTCATTTGATCGACATCTTTCCAATCATGCCCAATGATGGCCATCCCGCATGCCAAACCAAAAGCGTCTGCCTCCCGGCCGTAGAGTTTTCCGGAACATTGAAGCCCAGCACTCCAGGCATGCTCAACTTGTGAAACACTGCCGCGCTGCCATCCATACCGGACGAATTGCGCCATAACCTCGTTGATCTCCTGGTCGAACGACAGGCCAAACCCATAATTGTCTTCTTTAGTCTTGGCCGGGTCTTTCAGGCGTTCATGATCCTTGCCGTTGAACCAGCTATAAATTCGGAAATTACCCTGACTCTCCACGATCTTCGGCTTGAAATCCAGCTCCACTATGGAAAAGACATTCTCGAATACGTTATCCCAGTCCGCATCAGCGTCTGCAACCCCAACACCGATGTTCCAAAGATCGCAAAGTGAAACCCACAGCATCTCTCCGAAGCCATTGTCGTCAGGAAATTCCACGGCCGGGTTATTCACAAACCCGCTGGAGAGGAACTGATCGGTCCCGCAGTTGGCAACCTCATTGGCATCAAAGTCGGTTGTGAGATCGACCTTGCCTCCACGAAACCGCAAGCGCGCACCGAACCAGATATGCTCATACCATAACTCAGTGAGTCTACTATTCTGATCGTCATCCGCATCGTCGTTGAAGCCAGTTAGGGTGAGAATGTCGCCATCGATACCATCTCCTGCTCCGGTTTCAAATAGTGAGTAGAATTTTCCGTATTGTACAACCGGCAAGACTAACTCTAAATCGAATGACATAGAACCATCGGTCACATCCCCCTCCGGGCTCAGGCTGTCTTTCATACCGGATGAGGCTTGGAGTACCCCGGTTGCTCCAACCGCGATATCAATCTTCTCGGACCAATATGCCTGACCGAATGCTGGGCCAGCTGAAAGCAGGATCATCAATCCTCCGATCACTGATATTCCGGGTTTGCTCATGCTTTCTTACTCCTTTTGTAACTCGTGAACAAACAAAAAGGACGTGACGAACACGGCATTTCCTGCCGATATCATCACGCCCTCACTTCCCAGCTCCCAGCGCCGGGCCGTAGGACTTGTTTTCTATTCCCGAGGGTTAGGTGTTCTCCACCAATACCTCGATCAACCTCTTCCGTAGTGCTTCAAGTTGCTTGGACTTGAAGGCTTTCCTCGATTCCTCCAAAACCTCAACTGTCTTCAGAAGTGTTTCCGTGAGGCGTCGCTTATGAGGACAGCTCACGAGACGGAAATCCAGATCCGCTTCCTCACATCCTTCCTTCAATCCGTTAAGAAGGCACTCGTGCTCCTTGAGCCGCGCCTGGATATCCTCGATACTTTTAGACATCGCTTCGTAAGCAGTCATTTCCCGCCGCTCCGCCCTGGAAAAGCTCTACCGGAAGACTCGCGACAACTGTCAGAAAAAGGGCATCCGGTCCCACCGTTCTTACATTCTTCATTCTTGCCTGTAAAAATCCGAAAGAACGACATTCCCATGAGAACCAGCGCCACGCCGATAATTGTATAAACAACGATTGTCTCACCCATGGATTTATCTCCTAACCGAGCCCAAGGGATCTGCCGACCTGGAACACGATTGTAGTTATTACATAAGCCAGAGCGGTGAGTCCCCCTAGTTGAAATAGCGCCCACTTCCACGAGTTGCTTTCCCGTCTTGTGATTGCGATGGTTGCCATGCACGGCGCGCTGATAAGACAGAAGAGCATAATGCATAATCCAACCAATGGAGTGTAGGTGCTTTTGAGTCTGTCCCTGAGCGTTTCAGAATCCTCGTCCGTTTCACCTACGGAGTAGACGATCCCCATCTGGGCCACAAAGACCTCCTTGGCGGCAAATGCGCCGATGAGGGCAGTGCCTATTTTCCAGTCAAACCCCATGGGCTTGAGAAGCGGTTCCATGGCATGGCCGATGCGACCGGCTATACTATATTGTAAAGCCGCTCCGGCTTCGGCATGGTCAATGGTGGTAAGATGGCCGGCGAGTTCTTCATTATTCTCCGAGAAGTTAACCTGGATAGTTCGCCGCTCATTTTCGAAACGGGCTTTTTCCCCATCCGGCAAGGCGGGAAATGTTGTCATCGCCCACAAGAGTATTGAAATGCCAAGGATGACTGTTCCCGCCTTTTTAAGATAGAGCCAGCCACGTTCCCACATATGAATCAACAGACCTTTGATTGTGGGCACCCTGTACGGTGGCAACTCCATAACAAACGGAACCGATTCACCCTTCAATATTGTGCCGCGAAGAAGCTTCGCGCCAAGAATTGCCAGGGCGATTCCAATCATATAGATAATCCACAACATATGCGCGTGCCAGACCTGTGGGAAAAAAGCAGGGATTAGGAGCGCGTATATGGGCAAGCGTGCTCCGCAACTCATCAATGGCACCACCAGCATGGTGACAAGCCTATCGCGTCTGTTCTCCAACATTCGTGTCGCCATAATTGCCGGAACCGAGCAACCAAAACCGATCAACATGGGGATAAAGCTTTTTCCATGAAGGCCGATTTTATGCATCAAGCGATCCATTATGAACGCCGTGCGCGCCATGTAACCGGAATCTTCAAGGACCGCGATGGCCAAGAACAGCAGTAGAATATTGGGTAGAAACACGATAACGCCGCCAACACCGCCGATGATGCCATCCACCAGGAGAGACTTCAGTAAACTCTCTGAACCGTTCGGCCACCAACCTTCGACGGCCCCGCCTAACCAGCCGAAAAGCCCCTCAATCCATCCCATGGGGGGACCTCCCAGGGTGAAGGTTAAGTGAAAAACGAGATACATTAATCCAAGGAAAACCGGGATGCCAAAAAGGCGGTTCGTGACGATAGAATCTATCCTGTCCGAGAACATGTGGCGGATCTCAATGGTGGAACGGACCGCTTCCTGGCAAGCGCCGGAGATAAATCCGTACCTGGCTCCAGCAATCACGGTTTCGGAGGATTCACCGAGTACCTTCTCAATGTGGGCCGCACTTTTATCGACTTGCTCGTTGACTTCAGAGGATGCAACCTGGGCTCGTAGCTCCTTGTCGTTTTCAAGTAGTTTTAGGGCCAACCATTGTGTATCGTACGCCCCGGTGACCGAACCATTTGTTTGAATCAGGGATTCTATTTTCGCAACCTCTTCTCCGATCTCCCGTCCATAGTTCATGACCGGCATCCTATGATGAGGCCCTCGAATGCGCACATTGTGGGCATTGGAAAAATTGAAGGAATTGGAGAGAAAAGAGCCAGCTGATGACCCTTCCTCTTTGCGGTTTGCATTCGGCCCAGCCTCAGTTGCAGTTAATGTGATAGCGTCAAGAAGTTCTTCCGTCCCTACACCCTTGTTCCCGACCATCTGTACGATACGGGCTCCGAAGAACTGTGAGAATTTATCAATGTCGAACTCGTATCCCCGGGCTTTGGCCATGTCACTCATGTTGAAAGCCAGCACGAGAGGTATGTCGAGTTCCATGAGCTGAACCGCGAGATATAGATTCCTCTCGAGGTTCGAGGTGTCGAGGATATCAACGACGACATCCGGCTTTTCGTTGATGATGAAGTTTCTGGCAATCAGTTCCTCGGCAGAGTAGGCGGTCAGACTGTATGTCCCGGGCAGATCTACAATTTGTAGTTCGATATGGCCGTGACGGCGGGACCCTTCCTTGCGCTCCACCGTCACACCAGGATAATTCCCGACATGCTGGCGTGCGCCGGTCAAGCCGTTGAAAATGGTGGTCTTCCCGGAGTTCGGATTGCCCGCAAGGGCGACGACTATCCTGGGCTTCATGGTCTTCTCCCTTCCTCCTGCCCCTTTAGCGGCAAGCGTCTTCGGTACCACGCAAATATTTAGGCACGCCGAAACTATATAATAATAAAATTACTCGACCATGATCTTCTGAGCCATTCCGCGGCCCAGCATTATGCGACCGCCCTTCACCTCTATAAGAAATGGTCCCTGTATTGAATTTCGGAGAACTTTAATCTCCGCGCCTGGGATCAGGCCCATGGCAGTCAACCTGCCCTGGAGCCCATAGCCCGCCTCCACGGAAACGAGCCGCACCCGCCTACCTGCTTGTACAATGGTCAACGGCATTACCGGCACCTCTCAATCGGATTTGACGGCCACCTACAACTCTTCAATCTCGATCCCCTCGGCTTCGTCTTTCCGCAGAGAGAGATGATAGCCTTTTACTTTAATGTCAATAGGGTCGCCTAATGGGGCTACACGCTCCACTTCAACGACGGCCCCGGGAGTGACTCCCATCTCGACAATCCGCTTGTTCATTTCGCCTCGGATATTGATTTTCAGCACTTTGCCTTTATGGCCTGGTTTCAAGTCTTTCAACTTGGTTGTTGTCACCGCGTTTCGGCCACCTTTCTGTCTGCGTTGTTTTACTTCTTCAAGGGTCACTGAAATACATTTTTCACAGTTCTCCATTTTATCGCCTTGATCGCATTGGTAACCGAATCCCTCGATCCACTTGGTGCCCCCGCGGGGACAAACCTCAACGAACTCAGCGAACTGGACAAACCGCTCCAGGATAACTTGTGGAATTGAATGCTCCATCAGGCAAGCTGCCTTGTCTGCATCTAGCTCCTCCACGGCAAGCACTTTGACGAAAAAATCACGAAGGACTTCATGGCGACGGACCACGTCTTTTGCGGCAGTCTCCCCGATGGGTGTCAGGGAAATCACATCATATGGGGCGTAGTTGATCAGTTGTCTATTGGCCAGGGAGCGGAGCGCACCCGTCACAGAGGAGTTGCTGACACTCAGCCGCTTGGCGATATCCTTAGGCCTCACCGCCTTTTTCTTCGCGATGATGTGAAAAATAGCCTCCAGATAGTCCTCCAAGCTGGCTGTCAACGTATCGGTCAATGTCATTCCCCGCCTCCTTGATTATCTGTTTTCGCCACACCTAATATTTTACGGTAAGCCGAAAGTTATATCAAACTATTTTTTCATAAAACTTTAACTCCTTCTATTCGAGACTGTTAGGCTGTCCCCGGTATATATCCCATCAACAAGGTTCCGGCCTTTCCCACGAGCCCCGACCCGTGGGCGGGACGACCGATCACCCAGCACAAACCGGATTATCGCGACAAGATCACTGAACTGATGGTTGCTATGCTTGGTAGGGCCCACTAATCCCCCCTTCGCCTTCACGAAGAGGGGATTTTCAGCCTGCTGTTATCGCCCCAGCACGCGCCGCGATCCTACGCCTTCTTCGCCGCCTCGGCGATCGCTGCAGCCATTTCACTGGTCTTGCTGGAGCCGCCCATGTCGTAGGTGCGCACCTTGCCCTCTTTCACAACATTCGCCACGCCCTGCATGACTTTTCGGGCCATCTCTTTCTCGCCCAGCCAATCGAGCATCAGCTTGGCGGAAAGGATCATGGCGATCGGGTTGACCTTATCCATCCCCTCATACTTGGGAGCGCTGCCGTGCGTCGGTTCGAAGACGGCGTACTTATCAGCAATGTTGCCGCTGGCGGCGAATCCCAATCCGCCCACGAGCTGGGCGCAGAGGTCGCTAATGATATCGCCGAACATATTCGAGGAAACAAGAACACCGTAATTCTGAGGATTCTTGACCAGCCACATCGCCATCGCGTCGACATTAGCTTCCCACAACTCGACGCCGGAACCCTTGAATTCCTCCGCCACCTTGCGGGCCTCGCGAACCATCAAGCCGCTTGTCTCGCGGATGACGTTCGGCTTCTCAACGACGGTCACCGATTTGTAGCCGTGCTCTTTGGCAAAGGTAAAGGCCTTGTGTACAATTCGACGGCAGGCCTCACGGGTGAAGAGCCGGATCGACATCGCCATATCTTCATTGGCGGTCGCTTTGAACGGCGCCATCTTCTTGTGATTCGCCTCGAGGACCTCACGGACCGCCGCCGGGATGGGATGGAATTCCAATCCAGCGTACAACCCCTCGGTGTTCTCCCGGAAGACGACCAGATCGATATCATCGCGGTAGTTCAGGGGATTGTTTTCAAACGCCCGGCAGGGTCGCAGGTTGGCGTAAAGTTGAAACTCCTGGCGGAGACGCACGATCGGACTCGAGTAGATGAGGCCCTTGCCCTTCAATGAGGGATCGAGTTCCGCTTCCGCCTCTTCTTTCGGCTTGCTGGTGATCGCGCCGAAGAGAGCGCAGTCGGTTTGTCGCATTATCCTGAGTGTTCGATCCGGCAGGGGGTTCCCCTCCTTCTTCCAAAACTCCCAGCCGATATCACCGTGGATATATTCGGCGTGGAAACCGATACCATCCAATACCAAGCGCGCGGCGTGCATCACATCCACACCGACACCATCTCCGGGAAGCCATGCCACACGATATTTCGCCACTTCACCATCCCCCTTTCGTCGGACAGAGAATCCGGTAAAAGCCCTCAATCTGAGCAACGAATCAGTTTTTGACCGGCCTCTCCGCCGGACCATCATATTCATGATTCTTGATATCGATGTGCCGCATCGGCCGCTCACGGCTCATCTCTTCTACAATGTGCGCTACAAGGCCCGGGACACGGGAAATGATAAAGAAGGCATTCCCCAACGCCGGATCGACACCCAGCTCGCAGAGGACCACGCCGATGGCGCCGTCTACATTAAGAGGAAGTTTTTTGCCGAGGCTCTGCTCCAGCTGCGCCTCGAACGCCGCGCCGATCGCCAGATACCGGCCCTCCACCTTCGACTCCCGCGCCAGCTGCAGCAACCGCACGGCGCGTGGATCTTCGGTATGAATCCGGTGGCCGAATCCCGCGGCCCGCTGTCCTTTAGCTTTCATCTCGGCGAGGATCGCCGCCGCCGCCTCTAAAGGCGTGGCCCCTGCCTCAACTCGCTTGCCGGCATCATAGAACATCCGCATGGCCGTTTCACCGGCGCCGCCATGCACCTGTGTGATCGGCAGGACACCCGCCGCCACACAAGCGCCGAGCGTCGCCCGCGTCGATGCGGCATTCAGCGCACCCAAGGCCGAGGGCGGCGTGGCGCCATGATCAATACTACTGACAAAGATGGCGTTAACGAGCTTGGCCTGCGCCGGCGTCGGAAGCTCGCCGGAAACGGCGAGAAAGATCGCCTCGGCAAAGGAAACCCTGCCCATCAGCTCATCAATCCGGTATCCCCGCAGCAGCAGTTTGTTCGGCTCAACTTTTGTTATCGCAGTTTTCCAGGTTTCACTGGCCACCTCAATTCCTCCTCAGCTCAGGCATCCACAGAAATACCGATCGATTTCAAAACCTCCCGGGTCACCCGGGGGATATCATCGAAATCCTCCACCAGGTGGGCGCCGGCCGCCGTCAGCCGCTCCACCTTTGCTTCGCGCGTGCCCCGTCCGCCCTCGATAATCGCGCCGGCGTGCGAGAAACGGGTTCCCTCTTTCGCCCCCTTGCCGCCGATATAGGCGACCACCGGCTTGGTGACGCGCCCCGATTCCATCAGGTCGGCAACCTGCTCTTCCTGCGTTGTTCCGATCTCGCCGAAGATCACAATCGCTTTCGTGTCAGGGTCATCCTGAAAACGGGTGACGATTTCCGGATGGGGCAGTCCGACCAAAGGATCGCCGCCGACATGTACAATCGAAGTCGCACCGACGCCGCTCCGTCCGAGGTAATAGGCTATCGATGATGTGATCCCGCCGCTCCGGGATGAAACACCGACCGGTCCCGGTTTGAAGAATTTCTTCGCCGCGGCGGCGCGCCCGCCCATCATTCCCAGCACCGCCTTATCAGGCGAGAGACAACCCAGCGTGTTCGGCCCAAGAAAGACGGCGCCCCGCTCCTTGGCCGCATGTGAAATGGTCAGGACATCATGCAGCGGAACCCGGTCGGGCACGATGACGATAAACGGCACACCGGCGCCGATCGCCTCCAGCGCCGCATCCTTGACCAGCGGCGCCGGAACAAAGATAACGCTGGCGTCGACACCGCCGTGCACCTCAACGCATTCTCCCACCGTGTCATAAACCGGCACTTCAAGAACCTCGACACCGCCCTTGCCCGGCGTGCAACCGGCGATGACATTGGTGCCGTACTCTTTCATGAGCTTGGTGCGGGCCATGCCCTCGCGCCCGGTGATTCCTTGCACAATAACTTTCTTCGTGCCGTCAATGAGGATGCTCATGCGGAAGTTTCCTCCAATCCGGGAATGGGCAGGTCGATATGAATCGCGTTCTCCGCCTCGTCCCAACACGCCAGCTCGCAGGCCAGGCATTCGGTGCAGCGGCCCTTTTTCGCCACTTCTTCGGTCACCGCCAGGACAGGCGCCTTGTTGTCATTCAGCGCCAGAATTTGCGTTGGGCAGGCGGGAATGCAGACCTGATTTGTACAATGCACGCACTTCGCATGATCGATCGTCAGGCTGCCGGTCATCGTTGCAAACTTGTACGGCTTGTCCGGCGCCTCCTGATTCCCGATGCGAGTCACCGGCGCCGCTCCAGCCTTCGGCTTCTTCCAATTGTCGACGAGATCCCGAAGCCGCTCGGCGCAGAAGACCGCCGAATCGTCCTTGCCATAAGCTTCCACCGGCGCGGGAAGATCCTTACCGTACTTATGGAGGATATCGATGGCGATCTCTTCTGCATTGCCGCCGAGCCGGATCACGGCGGGCACGGAGAGATTCAATTCGCGGAAGGCCTTTATCATTCCCCGCGCGGATTGAAACTGCTCCTGGCTTGCCACACCGCTTCCGCTGGCGAAGTATCCGTCGATCTCTTTTTGTTGAAGGATGACCTTAGCGGCGCGATACACCTTGCTTGCCGGAGGATTCCCGCTGGTATCGCAGAAATTCGCGGGTTTAAAATTAAATTTTTGCAGGGCATCCATACTCATCATACTGCCGCCGCCGCCGGCGCCGTGGAATCCGACATAACCCTCGCCGGCTTTAAATCCCTGGGCCATTTGGAAAAAGTAAAATGTACCCCGGTAATCTTCCTGTTCACAGCGATAGGCGGCCATCTCCAAGGGCGTCGGTGTGTGATCCAGCTCCCGCGCCATGGTGATCCCCAACTCGGGATGCCGGAAGACGGCATAATCGTCGACGGTGAGATGGCAATCGCCCGCGATCAGACGGCCATCCGTCGTTTCGAGGATCGGATTCACCTCGATGGTGCGCGCCTCCACCTGCCGGAAAGCCTTGTACAAATTCGGCAGGAAATCGCCGAGTTTCAGGAGCGTCCGGCCGGATATGCCGACCTTCCGGACGAGATCGCGGGCCTCAAAAGCCTGCAGACCCGTGAGAATATCGATCGGCGCATCGATCACCGATTCGGGATACTTTTTCGCAATCTCCTCGATACCCGATCCGCCCCGAGAGCTGAAAAGAATCCGCGGCGCGCGGAGGCGGTCATCGACCAGAACCGCGGCGAAGTATTCCTTCGCCACATCGACCTTCTCCTCCACAAGAACCTGCACCACCGTCTGATTCGATTCGACGCGCCCCAGAAGATCCCGGGCTTCCTTCTCAGCCGATGCGACATCCTTGGCGAAACGTATCAACCCCTTCGCCGCGCGCCCCGTGACAAGGATTTGGGCCTTGAGAACACATTCACCCCCGATCTCCGCCGCGATCGAACGGGCTTCCGCGGGTGTCGTCGCTACGCGACCCTTCGGAGTCGGGAGCCCCGCTTTTTGCAGGATTTCCTTACCTTTAGCTTCAATGATTCTGGCCAACGAACGCCTCCATTTGCTGTGGGTATGCCGCCAACCCCTCATTAGATAATCTTTAACGAGGCGATTGTCAAGGTGGGCAAAATGACGAATCAAGAGAGACGCGCCACGCGGATTCCGAGATGATCCCTCTTGCGTCCCAGGCTCTCAGGTATCATATTTATAGCATAGTAAATTTGTTTTTACTCCGGCGATCTGTTGCTCCCTTCCGGAATCCGGCCGATTTTCCTCCAAGTGAGTCCGGATAACCGGGCGGCGGAAATCCACGGACGAATCAATCTGAAAGGACGGTTTGCATGGCTTTGAATAAGGTGACGGATGACAACTTCAATTCGGAGGCTCTTCAGGCCGGCGCGCTGGTGATGCTCGACTTCGGCGCAACCTGGTGCGGTCCCTGCAAAGCTTTGGAACCGATTCTTGCGGAAATCTCTGAAGAATACGGCGATCGGATTTTTATCGGCAAAGCCGACATTGAAGAGGCGCCCAAGATCGCGGAACGGTTCTCCATCATGTCGGTTCCGACGGTTATCTTTTTAAAAGCCGGGGAAGAAGTCGGCCGTTTTGTCGGCGCCGAGCGGAAAGACAAAATCGTCAAGAAAATCGAAGGGTACCTCTAACTTCAAGAGATCAAAGAAATCCTTGCATCTAGTGAGTCGGTCGGGGTGATAGAAGCGTCGTCAATTGACGCTCCGCATCATCCCGATACGAGCTCTCCCCGCCGGCCAGTACAGCTCTCAACTCCTCCCGCGCTTCCTCGACCCGCCCGATAATCAGCAGGGCCTGCGCGCGGTAAAAGTGATAGGGAATCCCCGCCGATCCCTGCGGAACATGACGCACCAGTGTCTGGGCCGCCTCCTCGACCTTGCCGGAGAGAAGTTGCGTGACTCCCAGGTAAAGCAACAAGTTGGGAACCGGCACGCCCTCGGTGTAAAGCCGCTCCCACCGGCCCAGAGCAACGGAATACTGCCCTTTTTCATAGGCGGTCACGGCCCTCTCATAATCGCCGATATAGGGCGAAGCGGCCGGCATGGCAAATTCGCTATCCACCGGCACAGGTTGGAGAATCGTCATCTCCTGTGAAGGACCGATCATTTGCTCGCGCCCCACACTTGATTGGACGAAGAGCGCAACGATGATCCCTATCAGGAGGGTCGCAAAAGCCCCTCCCACGATTTTGAGTCGGCTGCGGCCGATCGATTCCCGCTCCGGAAACCCCTCGCCGGCGTTGCTCTTGCGGGTCCCGCCGGCCGCACTCTCACCGGATCGAAAGACGTCTAATATTGTGTGCAGCAACACGATCATACCGCCGCAGCGCCGGCATTTGAATCCTTGGCTCTCAAGAAGATGGGTCGTATCGGGATCAAGTTGATTCCGGACATAGTTGGTAAAAGGAACCCTCCAGAAATCCTGACAGCAGCCTGGCTCTGACGTGGCCGGAAGTGTCTTGGCGTCAGGTCCAAGATAGACCCCCAGCAAATTCACCAGGCTCGTTTCCGCCATTCTCGACACAACTTCGGAACTGAGATCGAGCTCGCTCGCGATCTGGGAATCATTGAGACCCTTGAGATAACGCTGGCGGAGAATCTCACGGGGAAGCTCATCCAGGTCGTTTAGGGACCGGCGGATGGTCTCGGTGCGAGCCCTAATCTTGACTTGAACACCCTCGACGCGTTCGCGGGGACCGTCCGGCACGGTCGGCGAATCACCCTCCGAAGGGGCCTTGGATGCGGCCCCCTCGGCTCGAAGCGACCCGGAACGAGCCATCAACTCGTGGAGGCGGGTATGCAATATGCCTCCCAGCCTCTCCTGAGGGATGCCAGGATTCCGCTCAACCTGTTGTATGACTTCAAGTTCCATTCGTCCAAGAATAATCTTGGCCATCTCTTCATCGATATTGACGGCATGCCGGAGAGTTGTTCGTATCATTGGATTGAACCAAACCAGATGGTCCAGGACCGAACGATCTTTCCCTGTCATCACACCTCCTCGATTCGGCATCCCGCAGTGGCTCCGCGGATTCCGGAAGACTTCAGGGCTCCTCTCAAAATCACGCCCCGGGAGGAGTCTAGGAGAGGCTTGCCCGCGCCGCAACATCGGCGAACAATTCCCGGCGGAATGATGTCCGTGGCATCGAAAAAATCTGGAACCGGCTTCACCGAACCCTGGAGGTCCCTACATCACAGGCCGATACCAGAATTGACTATTACATCTCAACAAAACCCTATTATGGAGTAGGAGACACCATGGGCTTCAAATTCATCGATAAGATTCGCCGCCACGCAGCCGTCTCGAGTGGAAACTTCGGCACAATGTTTAAGGATGTCGACTTTCCCCCGCTGCCGGAAGCGGCCACAAAGCTAATAGAGGAAGTCAATAAGCCGGACCCCGATTTACAGCGGATCGTGAAGGTTATTTCCTCATCACCTGAAACCGCCGCCTGCGTTATCCGCACGGTGAATTCGTCTTTCTTTGCTCTCCGGAATGAAGTGCGATCCGTAAAACACGCCGTCACGCTGCTCGGCCTCAAACACATCCGTCCGATCGCCCTTTCTTATGCGGTCATGAATTCTTTGCCGCACCCGAAAGAATCGATCTTTAATCACAAGGCCTTCTGGAGCGACTCTCTGATCCGGGCCATTTTCGCCCGGGCCCTCGCCCGCCGTCATTGCAAGAGTGAAGAAGAGGAGGCCTTTACGGCCATGCTCCTGGCGGATCTCGCTCTCCCCGTTCTAATGGTCACTTGGGGCGAATATTATATGCCGATCATCGAGGAGTGGAAGGCGGGGACGGAAAGGCTTTCGGAGATCGAACAATCCAACTTCAAATGGAACCATGCACAAGCGGCGGCCTGGGTGATGAAATCCTGGGGTTTGCCTGAGGAGCTAATTTGTTATGTGGGGTTGCATAATGCCCTGCCATCGGTCATCCGGGACAATGAACTCGAAAAGACGATCGCGCTGCCGATGGCGGTGGCCTCCATGTTCCCCAGCTCTCTTCGAGATAACCCGGCGCGTAACAGAATGTTTATAGAATCATCCATTATCGAATTCTCTTTGAGCTTTTCAGATATGGAGGATCTCATCAAAGATTCCCGTGAAGCCTTCTCTGACATCCAAGCTTCCTTCCACCTGACAGGCAATACTGTGATTGAGAAGCTGGATAGTCTAATAATGACCGTTCAAGAAATGAGGAATGAAAGCGATGAGGAAACTGAACGCCAGGGGGCTGCCTGATTGGTCTGAAAATCAAGAGCTGCAAAATCACGCCTCCCCCCATCCGGCAGAGCCCGCCATCCGGGTTCTGACCGGATACGGGAGAATTGTACCCAAGAAATCTCCGCAACAAGGCTTTATCTTCCGGCTGATTGCCTTCCTAGCGCATCTCCAGCTCATCTATCTGGTCAAGAGCGCGAAACATTGGCGGCTTTTTTTAATTCTCTATGTCTTCTTCAAGGGCGCCGTGGCATTGGGTATTATTACCGCCGTTGCCTTTGTGACCCATTTCCCGTTGCTTTTCCCGCCACTGGGTCCCTCGGCATTCATTCTCTTCAACACACCCATGTCGCCGAACGCGAGCCCCAAAAATGTAATCCTATCTCACACCGTCGCGGCGCTTTCGGGATTGACGGCGCTTCACCTGCTGGTTCTCATCTTCCCCGAGGCTCATCTCAGCAACCCGCAGATCCTAAGCTGGCCGCGGGTCGCGGTGATTGGTTTGGCCATGGGTTTGACAGGAGCGCTCATCCTTGCGCTCCGATGCCCGCATCCCCCCGCCGCCGCCACCGCCCTGATTGTCGCGCTGGGTTACTTTGAGACACCCATCAAGGTCTTGGGTCTCCTCTTGGCCCTGGTCCTCCTCGTGTTGCAGGCCTTTCTCTTCAATCGCATCTTGGGCGGCATGCCCTATCCCCTTTGGAAGTGCGATCCGAAGATTGCGCGTGACTATGGGGAGCTTGCCGGGATAGGCGATGAGACATCCTCGTTTTGGCAGAGGTTGACAATCAAGGTTTTCCAGCGCCGGTGATCTGATTCAGGGCGCGCCCCCCATGAGCCGGCCTGAAATCCCATCTTCACATCCCGGTCTTTTTTTCGCATACTTAACAACACCACCGATAACAACAAGCGACCCATTTTTCTTTAGATCATTGCATTGAAATTCGTAAGCCTTCTTGATCTCCATATTCATGTGTTATTAACTGGACTGATGATAATGATTGATCGTCAAAGAAAGTTGCTGCAACTCCTCCGGCAAAAAGGAGCTTTGAGCCGCTCAGAGATGTCGCGGCTCAGCGGTTTCCGTCCCAACACCGTCGGTGACCTCATCGCCTCCCTGCTGGATGCTGAGATCATCCGGGAGTGCGGCTCGGTTCCTTCTCAGGGAGGCCGGCCCCGCCTACCCCTCGAAATCGATCCAACCCGCCGTCATGTCGTCGGATTGGGGATTGCCCCCGGTCTGATAAGTTGCGCCCGTTTGAACCTCCGGGGAAGTGTCATTGAAGGACCCTTCCTTGAAGAGGCGCATGGGGCCGGCCAAATCGTCAATGCGGCGAAAAAGCTCCTCAGCCGAACGATCGATCCTAAAACGCTCGGGATCGGAATCAGCGTCACCGGATTTGTCGATGGCGACACCAAGACGATCCTCTTCAGCTCATCGACGCCGGGGGAACGGGCCGTCAGCCTGGAAAAGCTCACGGAGGCGACAAAAGAGCTCCCGGTCATTATGAACAATGACATGCAAGCGTTGGCGGCCAATTGGATGCTCTTTCATCGAGAGCTCATCTTTGATGACACGCTGTTGGTGAGGATCGGCGACGGATCGATCGGAGCCTCGATGCTGGTGAATGGAATGCCCGTCTGCGGATGTATTAGTGGAGCCAACGAGCTGGGCCATATGCGCTTTCTTGTCGAAACCGAGCGTTGTTATTGCGGATTTGAGGGCTGCCTCGAGCAAATTTTTAGCACCAGCTATCTAAAAAAGATTCATCCGGGCGACCATCGCTCTCTTTTTGAGCAGATCCGTTGGTATGACTCGGGCAACCCCTCTCTCGACACACTGATCAGATACCTCTCCACCGGCATCGCTAATGCCGTCAACCTCATCCGCCCTCATCGTCTCGTCCTGGCCGGCGAGATGATTTCATGCGGATCCTTCATGGCCGAGCTGACCCGTCTCGTCCGGCTGGGAATCCTCCCCGAGCTTGTCGACTGCATCCGCGTCGATATGTGGGATCACCCCTCCACCCATGACGCCGAAATCGGCGGATGGTTGGCCTTGGCGGGATTTTACCTGGAAGGATGGTGTATCCGCAGAGAACAATCCCCACGGGGCGGCCGGTCAACCCTTGACTCCCCCTAGCGTCAACCCGCCCACTAGGAATCGATTGAGAATTAAAAAGAGCGCCACCACCGGAATCGAGACCAGGATGGATCCGGCGGAGTACGTCGCCCATTCCGTTTGGAAAGTCCCGGCCAGGCCCTCAAGCCCCAGCGGCAAGGTATACAATGATTGGCTGCTCACAATGACGCGCGCGACAATAAACTCGGACCAGCCGGCCATGAAAGAGAAGAGGCCGGTGATCATGAGGGCGGGCCGCGCCAACGGCAAAATAATGCGGACAAAGGCCCCGAACGGCCCCGTTCCGTCCACCAGGGCCGCTTCCTCCAGATCACGGGGGATCGTGTCATAGTAACCCTTCATCGTCCAGATTGTGAAAGGGAGCACTGTCGCCGTATAAGCCACAATGAGGCCCAGGAGGGTGTCGACCAGGGCGAGACGGCTCATCAGTATGAAGAGGGGCAGCAACAGCATCGTCGCCGGGAACATCTGCGTCACCAGAAGAGCGACCATTCCGGCCTTCCGGCCCGGAAAACCGTACCTCGAGAAGGCATAGCCGGCCGATGAGGCCAAGGTCACACCAAGAATCGTGACGGCGATCGACACGAGGAAGGAATTCCGCATCCAGACAAGAAAATCTTTTGTAAAGAGGATGTCGTGATAGGCTTGAAAGGTGGCCTTCTCCGGGATGAGGCTCAAGGATGTCGAGTAGAGTGCATCCGAGGGGCGCAGCGAAATATTGATCACGACCAGAACAGGGTAGATTGTGATGAGCGTGATCACGATGACGGCGAGATAGACGAGAACCTGTTTGAGATTTTTAAACCGTTGTCCCGTGCTCATCGCCTTTCCTCCCGAAGCGCGTGGGTCGTTTTCAGATACCACAAAACAAACCCCAGCAAGATCAAAAAGATCAAGACGGAAAAGGCGGCGGCATACCCGTATCTGTAATATGTAAAGGCCGCTTTATAGACATAGGTGACGAGAATGTGGGATTTATCCGACGGCTGTCCTCCGCGCGTCACGATCCACATGACGTTCAGATTATTGAAAGTCCAGATCGTCCCCAATGAAACCGCTGGAACCATAATCGGCTTCAACATAGGCAGAGTGACATGGCGGAACCGCCGCCAGGCCGAGGCGCCATCGATGGCCGCCGCCTCATAGAGCTCCGCCGGAATAGACTGCATCGCCCCCAGGGCGACAATCATCATAAAGGGAAAGCCGAGCCAGATGTTCGTTATTGTGGCCGCGATAAAAGCCAAAGTCTCGTTCGACAGCCAGGGAACAGGCGGCAAATGGAGCCATTTTCCAAGCAGCAGATTAATCGAACCATATTGATAATTGAACATTCCCCGCCAGGTCAAAGCCACGATATACTGCGGCATCGCCCAGGGCAGAATCAGAAGCGCCCGATAAACGCCGCGCCCCTTGATGGATTGATTCAGCAGCATCGCCACGCCGATGCCGATGCCGACATGAAAGAAAACATTTACAAAAGTCCAGACGGCTGTCTTCGCGAGGACAACATAAAGCTCAGGCTCCAACAATATATTCTTATAGTTCTCAAACCCGACAAGGTGCGCGTCATGAATGTGATAGAGACTCATATTGGACAGGGAGAGCCAGAAATTGTACAAAAATGGATAGAGAACGACAATCAGGATGACCAAAAGGGATGGTAGGAGCAAAAGATAGGGGAAGCGGTGCTTCGATAGTGTCGAGATCATTTCACGCCACCCCTATCAGGACTAGCCTTTCATCTCATTGATTTTCGCCACCGCATGTTCCTGCATCTGCCGCGCGGCTTCGGCCGGTTCCAACGTGCCGTTCCAGACAGATTGCACGGCGGGGCGCATAATGTCCCAAATCGCTCTCATCTCGGTGATGACCGGCATTTTCCGTCCGACCTCCACCTGGGCCAGTGAGTTTCTCAAGATAGGGTCGTTCTGGATGCGGGTGTCGGCATAGGCCGCCTGGCGCGACGGCAAAGTCCCCAGCTGCATTGCGAAATCGATCTGATTTTCCACAGACGTCAAAGAGTTCAAAGCGTCAAGCACCAGGGTGAGCCGATCGCCTTTGACCCGGTTGCCGATCGAATAACCTTTGGATGAAACCATCGGCGCAGGCCACCGGCCTGATTTTGCCTCTCGGGGGAGGCGGGCCAATCCAAAATGGATCCCCGCTTTTTTGTAAGCCCCCCATGACCAGGGCCCGTTGATGATCATGGCGGCGCGGCCTTCCTTGAACATCGTGTCGGCCAGTTCATAATCGCATTCGGCGGGCATAATTCCGTACCGATACCGAAGATCTTTCAGAAATTGGAGCGCCTCCACCATCGCCGGCGAGTCAAGCGTTGGCTTATTGTTCGAATCCATGATCCATCCGCCGAACGCCGTCAGAAAGGGGATCGCCCAAAAAGGTTCACTGACATTAAAGACCAGTCCATATCGCTCCGGAACTCCGTCGCCATTCTCATCCACCGTCACATTCTTGGCCGTTTCGATCAGTTCATCCAATGTCATCGGCGCCGCACTTATAAGATCGCTGTTCCATACGAGGATGAGATGGTTGCCGAGTTGATCGGGCACGGCCCAGATATGTCCATCGAGTGTATCCAGGGCATCCGGCCGGAAGGCGTTGAGCTCTTCGTGCGTCAGCAGCTCATCAATCGGTTGAATCAACTGCATGACAGAGAAGGGTCCGACTTGATCACTGGGCCCAAAAACGAGATCGGGACCGCCGCCCGCCATTCCCGCCGTTTGAAATTGCGTGCGAAGATCATCGGTGCTGTAATGTGAAACTTCGAAGAGAACGCCGGGGTGTTCTTGTTCATAAACCTCAATATGATGGGCGAAAATATCACGCTCCTCGGGATCCATCTGTTCCCAAATCGTGATCGGTTTCTCCCCTCCACCGCCGCATCCCACCGCCAAAAGAAAGACCAACGGCGGAATCAGAAAGAAAATAGATCGTCTTCTCATAATGAATCGATCCTCTGCTCTGTTTCTGTATTGAAAAAGTGCGCCTGTTCAAGGTCGAAGCGAAGATGAATCTCCTCGCCTATCGCGAGGCGGATCGCGCCGGGCGCCTGGGCGACCAACGTTAGATTCCCCATCCGGCTGTAGACGTATGATTCGCCGCCGGTCGGCTCGACCAATGTGACCTCCGTCTTGACAGCGCCCGCTGGATCAAGATGAACATTTTCAGGCCGCAATCCGAGGTCCACCGCTTTCCCGGAACTGCCGGTCAAAAGCTTGCGCCCGGATTCCGGCAACGGCAGGGAGGTTCCGAAAAGGGCAATCCGGGCGGCATCGGCGGAAACATCAGCGCGAAAGAGGTTCATCTGCGGGCTTCCGATAAATCCCGCAACAAAGAGATTTATCGGTTTTTGATAGATCTCCAGAGGCTCGCCGATCTGCTGGACGATTCCATCTTTGAGGACGACGATTCGCTCCCCCATCGTCATGGCTTCAACCTGATCGTGTGTCACATAGACCGTGGTGACTTGAAGCCGGCGATGAAGCGAGGAAATTTCCGAACGCATTTCCGTGCGCAGCTTGGCATCCAGGTTTGAAAGGGGCTCGTCAAAGAGAAAGACCTGTGGGTTTCGAACAATGGCCCGGCCCAAGGCGATCCGCTGCCGCTCCCCGCCCGATAGTTGCTTCGGCATTTTATCCAGAAGCTCAACAACGCCGAGGATTTGAGCGACATTCCGGACCGTCTTATCAATTTCTTTTTTGGGGATTTTGCGCAGACGAAGACCGAAGGAGATATTTTCATAGGCGGTCATATGCGGATAGAGAGCATAACTCTGGAAAACCATGGCGACATCGCGGGCCTTTGGCGGGACATCATTGACGATCCGGTCACCGATCCAGACGGTGCCCGCTGTAACCTCCTCCAGCCCCGCAATGATCCGCAGGACGGTCGACTTGCCGCAGCCGGAGGGACCGACGAGCACGAGGAATTCGTGGTCTTTGATCTCGAGAGAAAGATCGCTAAGAACCCGCTTCCCCCGGCCATAGACCTTATCGACATTTTCAAGTCTAACGGTTGCCATGTCATAGGATTCCTATCGCATTGCGGGATTGAGGGCAAGAAAGGACTCTCGATCGGATGCACGGGATCTCTGTTTGTTTACACCCTGTGGCAAATATCTAGACACCGCCCGCCCGACTTGTTATAATGTGGTTAATTATACCCTGCTTGCATATCCGTCGGCGGAGTGGTTCCGCAGGCGCATAGTTAAACATATCTATCTACCGTCAAGCGCTAGATAGACAGGACATCTTAGGGGGCACCACCGATGAAACACCATTTATTCATTTTGACAGTCGTCAGCCTGTCTTTGGTCCTATGGGCGGGGATTGCCATGGCCGAAGGATTCGGCACTCCCATCGTCGACGGCGTGCTTGACGGCGTTTACGGCGCCGCCGAGGCATCCGATCCTTCAGGAGACGGCAACGGCAACGCTCCGATGGATCTGCTCAATCTCTATGTTTGCAACGATAATGTTTATTGGTATTTCTACTTTACCATTAATACCGATATCAGCGCCAATAACTGGGGCAAGTACGCGATCTACATTGACACGACCAACGACGCCAACGGCGCCACATCCGACGCATGGGGCCGGAATGTCATCGTCAATGATCCGCACAAGCCGGAATACGGCATATACACCTGGATCAATGCCACCCCCTATGGCACCGAGGATATCAATCTGGCGTCCTGGAACGGCGCGGGTTGGGATTTTTCAACAATCTCCGAGGGCGCGCTTTTGGGTGGAGTGACCCCGGGCGCGATTGAGTGGAAGGTCGAAAAGACCGCCATCGGCAGCCCCACGGAAATCTGGTGTGAAGTCTGGGATACCGGCGGCGGCGGCGGCGACAATGCCCAGGATACGATTAACGATCCGCCCGATGATTGGAACGCCACTGATTGGTCGACACAGGCCGTCTTATCCAACTCGACACATGTCAGCGAGTCGGCCGGCGGCGACGTCATCCCTCCGACTGTTTCCTATGCAAAGGCTGTCGGGCAGGATCCGATCACACAAATCTCGGTTCTCTTCAGCGAGCCGGTCGATCAAACAACCGCCGAAGCAACAAACAACTACACCGTCTCCGGCGGTATAATGGTTAGCACAGCGACCCTTCAGGGCGGCGCGACGACGGTTCTTCTCGACATAACGCCCGCCTTGACCACCGGCGCCTGTTATTCGGTGACCGTTATCAATGTTGAAGATCTTGCGGGGAATCCGATTGTCGCCAACGGTGTCGGAAACGTCGATTGCTTCAAGCTCTTTGAACTTTTTGTTAAGGCCAATATGAATCTTCATCTGCGGGATCACACGTACTATCCCGATCCCGATCTCGTCGCGATCGAGGGAAGCCGTGATCCCTTTACATGGGATCCGACCTGCGACGACATGCTCGAGGACGCCGATGGGGACAGTGTCTACACAGGCACCTTCCAGTTCTGCATCGCGTGCGATTGCGGCACCGGCCTGATTCCCTTCTCCACGCTGGAGTACAAATTCACGCATCAATGCACCGAATGGGAAGGAACGGGCAACCACTACTATGAATTCAGCGATGCGGCTCCGGTCGACACCGTCAATATCTGGTGGGAAGATGTCGCCCCGGCCGATCTCACGCTCAACGCCATGGATGTGATTTGGTTTGTTGACTTCAATCAACTTGCCGAACCGCCCGTCGATGGTGTCGACACGGTGGGAGTCAACGGCAGCCAGGCGCCCCTGAGCTGGGACGTGCCGCCGATCAACGAGCTGCGTGATAACGGCGTGCTGCCCGATACGACGGCCGGCGATGGAATCTGGTCGACCAGGATCACCTTCCCCGCGGGCACCTACAAGAATGTCGGCTACAAATTCCTGCTCAACAGTGTTTATGAGTGCGAGGGCGAGGGCAACCGCGACATCTATCTCGATGACACCATGTTCAGCGAAGCCAACCCCCTCGTCATGCCGGTGCTGATCTACGACATCTGCCAGCCGAGCAGTGTGGAAGATCTTTCCCTCGGGACATCACGATTGTCGCTGACGGTTCATCCGAACCCGGCTGTTGGAATGCGGACGAAGCTTTCCTTCATCGCTCCCGAGAGCGGTCATGGCCGGATCGCTGTTTATGACCTCGGCGGCCGTTTGATCCGCACTCTTAGGGATCAGGTATTCGAAGCCGGCATTCATACCACCCTCTTTGATGGGCGGGATGCGGCCGGCAACGAAATCCCCGCCGGAATCTATTTTGTCCGTCTCAATCTGAATAATTTGCAGGAGACGCGGCGGATGACCTTCCTGCGGTGATGAGCACGCCGCCGGCACATACCTATTAATGGCGCGAGGGGGGCTCTTCGACGAGCCCCCCTCACTTTTTACCAACGATTGAGGATTGTGATGATGATACTCGGAAAACAGCGCCTGAGCCTCGCGCGCATCCTCACTCTTTTTTCCCTGCTTTGCGCAGCTTCCATTGCCGCGCCGGTTGCCGTTATCGCGGTCACGCCTATTCCGAAGAGCGACAGCGACTATAACGAATCGAATGCCACGATTTTTCGTGAAGGCGAATTGCCGGTTATTGAGATCACGATGTCCCAAGCCGTTCTCGAATCGCTCCTTGCCGACCCTTGGGGCGATGAATATGTCATGTGCCGTGTCCGTTTCCAAAACTCCGTTATCGATGAAACGGCCGATAGCGTCGGCATCAGGGTGAGGGGCAACACATCCCGGCAGGCGATAAAAAAATCCTGGAAATTGAGTTTCAATGCCTTTGTCCCCGGCCGGAAATTCCATGGCTTAGAGAAGTTCAACCTCAACGGCGAACACAACGACGTCTCGATTATCCGATCGAAGCTGGCGTGGGACCTGTTTAAAGAGATGCAAATTCCATCCTCCCGGGCCGGCCATGTCCGTCTGACGATCAATGACGGGTCGATCGTTGATGGCGTCTTTATACATATTGAACAGGTGGATGAGGAGTTCACCGACGCCTGGTTCGGAAATAAAACGGGAAACCTGTATAAATGCCTCTATAAAAATGAACGTGCGGATCTGAGATATGTCGAGCCGGGCACCGCCGAAACCTATGAAAACTATGGCTGGGGCGAAACATATGATGAACAGAATCAAATCGACCCTGATTACACCGATTTGGCTGAGTTCATCGACTTCATCAATCATTCAAACAACGCGGAGTTTGTAGCGGGAATCGCCGGCCGGTTCAGCATCGATAACTTCCTGAGATCGACCGCGATTGATGTCCTGATCGGGAACTGGGATAACTACTGGTATGGGGCTAATAACTATTACCTCTACCACAACCCCGAAACCGATCGCTTTGAATATATCCCCTATGATCTCGACAACACCTACGGGGTCGATTTCTTCGGCATCGATTGGGCGGAGCGCCCCCTGAGCGGCTGGGGGGATAATGGCTTCGGCAGCACCGGCGGAGAATGCCCTCCGTTGATTCAGCGGATCCTGAACACCCCCGCCTTTGAGGCGCAAATCCGCCGCTATCTGCTCGAGTTGGTCAATGGCCCCTTTCGACTCGTCGAAACCGAAGCCGCGATTGACTCCCTGCACGCCATGATCGGCGCCTATGCCTTTGAAGGTTCGTTCGATCACGGCAATATGGACTGGGGTTATACAACCGCGATGTTTCACGAGTCCTATACATTTCCTGAAGAATATCGCAATTGGGACTGGGGATGGGATTACGGCCTCAAACCCTTTATCGAAGACCGTACAAATTTCATCCTGCAGACCATTGCCGAACCACCCGCATTGCCTTCACTTTTTATCAATGAGTTCTTGGCTGCGAACAGCCTGACAAATACCGATGAATGGGGTGACTTTGACGATTGGGTTGAGATTTATAACGGCGGATCCGGCAGCCTGAATCTGGGGGGGTTGTCTTTGACCGACGATCTGCGCCATCCATTCCGGTTTATTTTCCCCGATACGCTGCTGCCCGCCGGGGCATTCCTTCTTGTTTGGTGCGACGGGGAGGCCCACGAAGGAGACCTGCACACCTCTTTCAAATTGAGCGCCGCCGGCGAAGATATCGGACTCTATTCTGCTCCTGAGAACGGCTCTGTTCCGCTTGATTTTTTGAGCTTCGACGCCCAAACGACGGATGTTTCCTTCGGCCGGGAATCCGACGGCGCCGATTCCTGGATCCAATTAGCGAACCCGACGCCCGGAACAAGCAATGACTCATCTGATGTGCCGGACCTCATCGATCCCAAGCGGTTTCTGATTCTATCAAGCCACCCGAATCCGACCCGAGCCGGTTTCACTATTGATTTTAACCTGCCCGATCCCCGGTTGGTTCAATTGAGGATCTTATCCATCGATGGGCGCCTGGTTGCTGAACATTCTATCCGGCACGACTCTTCAGGGCGCAAGAGCATCGTATGGGATGGACGAAGCGCCGAAGGCCGGAAGACGGCTCCCGGCGTCTATCTTTATCAATTGACCGCCGGGAAGGATGAGGTTCGCGGAAGAGTTTTAATATTGAGGTAGGTTCATAAGGAAACCGGCTTGCGGCATACCGCGCCTGCAATCCAATGATCGCAGGCGCGGATCCGCAGTGGATTAATTCAGCAACTGAATCGTGAACATCTTTGTTCTTTCATTCACTTCAAAGCGATAATTCCCGGTAGCCGGGTACTTAATCGTAATCCCCGTCCCCTGCCCGCTGACCATGCAGATACCGCCGGAGACCTGGCCGCCGGTAAAAACAAAGACGAAACTCTCACCGCCGTAGTCAGAACAGGAGCCGTAGCTTGGATCCCAGGTCCGGTCAGTCCGGAACTTCATGATGTAGGTGCTGTCCTGGTCACTGGCGATGTTTATAGCCAGTGTATCGGCCCAGATGCAATTCCCCTTATAGGTCGCAAAAGGCCCCTGGCCCGGAGCCGGCCAATTGTTAAACTCGCCGACAAGTTCAATCGATGACACCGGAACACATTCCCCCTCGGGCGCCATCAGTATCTGCCCGATATCGGTATTCTGATCACCAACAATGACGACATCTTCCAACCCATGGATGATATATCCCACGGCTTGGAAGATGATGACATAATTCCCCGGGACGAGGTCTTGAACCAAGAAGGAGCCGTCTTCTTCCATAAGAACCTGCGCCACCGCTTGGGGCGAATTGGCCGGATAAACCGTCACCGTCGTCATCGGCAGTTCGACGGGATCATCTTCAAAGGCGATCGTTCCGCTGATGGAACCATAGACAATCTCGCCGATTCGCGTGATCGAATACTCATAGATCGCCTCATTCAAGGTGAACTCATACAGGCCCGATTCGGGGAAGCGAACGCTCAGAGCGGTCTCCGCACCCGTCACAAGACAGACATCCCCGGTCAAGCCTTGGATCTCATCCTGTGTCGTACAGGTTCCAAAATCCGGGGGCGTCTCCCAGACGCCGTTGGTTCGGAACTTCATCAGCCAAACCGATCCCGTATCGGCTTCAGCAGCAACCGCGATGGTGTCCCGCCAGAGACAAGATCCAACCCGATCCATCGAGGACAATGGAGCCCAGCCGTTAAACTCACCCATAACTTCGATCATTGTGTAGGCCGTGCTGCAGCCAAGATGCATCAACACCGTTCCCATGTCGGTGTCCTGCCCATTGATGAATTCAACATTATATTCAAACAACGTCTCATAACCCGAAGCGCTGAAACTCAAATCATAATGCCCGGTCAGCAACCCCTCGATGGAGAAGTTTCCTTCAGCATCCGTGGAATCGGTTGCCACAAGAGCGCTGCCGCCCGCCGGGTGGACCTGGATCGTCGCCGTGGGCATCGGATCAGGGGAATCCTCAAACGCGACAACTCCGGCAATGGCGCCGCTTGGAGATATAATATCGATGGTGCCGAGATCGCTCTCTGTCTTTGCATCAAGGAAGACATCGCTTATATGGGTTGTAATATAGCCGCCGGCCACGATGATAATTTCGTATGTTCCCGGCAGGAGGTTGAGAATTTCAAAGGCACCCGTTACCGGATCGGACTTCACAATCGGAGCGTCCTCACCCGTTGCAATAATATAGGAGGGCGGATCGGTTCCTTCAAAAAGCAGGGCGTAATAATCACCGGTCTCGGGAACATCAGCGCCCAGATCGCCGCCACTCCCCGCTTGCAGATCCCCGACGAGACCGTCGCCGGAACCTGTGCTGACATAATCCGGCGGATTGTCCCATGCGCCGTTGGTCACAAATTTCCAGTTGATGGGTCCCGCCACCAGGGACAGAAGCTCCACCCAGGTGCATCCGCCGAGATACTCCATGCCGGGTGTCGTTATCCAAAGGTCCTCATTCCAATCGTTAAAAGTCCCCATAATGTGGATCGTGGAATATCCCGTGGCGCACGTTTCATCATATCCGCCCAGGGCATAGATCGTCGCAACCGGACGATCGGTGCCACCTTGACCATTGAATGTCAGAACACCGCTGATCTTCGCCGATCCGCCCGTAGGGTCGAGGATCGTGTCTTTGCCGGCATCCTCGCAGGCGCCGACCACCAGAAGCATCGCAACAGCGAGAAGAAGAGGCGCGGCGCTGAAAATTCTTTTCTTTAAACGGATGCTCATTGGTGTTCCTCCTGCATCGGTCTTCCAAGCGCTCAAAACATAGTATATCTAATCGACAATCAAGACGGAGTTGGATCCTCCATATCCATCATCGGTACGCTGAGGATTGTTGGGATCCGTCTTCCAGTTCTGTTCATCGATAATAAATTTGTATTGGTACCGGCCCGCCGGCAATTTCACAAAAAGCTCCCAGAGCCCGTCGCCGTCAGGATCCTCCATCGCTCCGATTCGAAAACCGCCTGTATCAGCCAATCCCGAACACCAGTTATTGGTGTCCCAATTGCCGCAAACTTGAACAATCTGAGCGGAAGGACTGTAAAACTGAAACAGAACGCCCTTTTCGGTGATCTGGGGCGGCGGGAGACGCTTTTTGATAAAACTTAGACCTGTACAACCTGACAACAAGAGGCCCAGGATGATAACCGCCGTAAGAGCCAAGCCTGTTTTTGACAGCTGCCGCATAAAATCCCTCTTGCCGCCCCTTCGGGCGCTAGAAATTCAGAATGCCCTCGAGCTGAATACGTCGCTCATCTTCCAACGCCTGCTCAGCCCGCTCGATGATACGGCGGAGTCCCAAGAAATTCGATTCGGCCGTCGCGCCGTTGGCGTTTTGATTGAAGAGATATTGATCCCGCCCGATCTTGTCGTAGCGGTTGGTGACGCCATCGACGACATAAGGATCCACGCCGTAACTGAGGGCCAACGTTATCCCATCTGCGGGCTGATAGGCCAATTCAAGGTAGGAGCAATGGTAGGACTCTTTCAATTCCAAAACCGGATCATCATATTTCGCGATTCGAGTCTCGCAGGAAAGCCGCCAATCCTCATAGATAAATCCTCGAAGCTGCAAAATCGTTTCGAGATACTTGGGTTTGCCGTCAAAGCCTTCCGCGCTGAAGGTTCCTTCATAAATCAAATCGACCTTGTGGTCCTGCTCGAGATGGAATGTTAAATCGGGGTGCCAGACAAAGGCGTCCCGGCCGCCGAGCAGCGTCATCCGGTGGTAGGAAACCTGATGTTCGCCGTTCTCCAACCAGAGATTTCTCGTATCAAACCAGAACTGGCTCTCCCACGGGGCGTCATCAGCATATGAGAAATTGTGGAATTCAAAGGCGATTTTCGTGTCGGCCGCCAGCCCCAGCAGCGGAAAATGAAATCCGGCGCTGTTGAACTCACCGCGCCAGATCGTCACCGAGTTTTCAATGTTATGATGCGGCGGCGTTTCCATCGCCGACATGGCTAGAGCATCAAGGTCATGATCTTGATACTCCATCGACAACCGCCATTTGGCGCCGAAGAATCCCTTATCCCACTGCAGTCCGAGCCACATTCTATTTGAGCTGTCCAGGTCGAAATCCCGGCCTCCGACCGCTGACGTCTCGGTGAAGCGTGAAATCCGGCCTGCCAGCGTGTCCTCTTCAGCGACTGTTTGGAGCACGGCTTTGCTCTTGGAGCCCGAGAAGGTCTCAATCCAAGCCGATCCATGAAGATACTCCAGATCAATTATCAGATTCTCAGCCGCATCGAATTGTATATCTCCGCCCATGAATTGCGCCCGCTCAAAAGTGGCGCCATATTCATAAAGCTCCCCGGTCGTCCGGCTTGCATCGCTCGTGTCGACCTCCATGAAGGCCAGGGAGCCGGGATTAAAACCGCGGTTCAGCCGGTACGAGACGCCCAGACGGATCCTTCCATCGAACATCCGGTCAAGCCGCCGCTTAACCCGCAGCGCGGCGACATCCATTCCATTGTCGGTATCGTTCATCCGGTAATCAAAAACCTTGTCGGTCTTAAATCCAAGCAACCCCCCATCGAGAAAAACGCGGTGTTCCTCCGACCCGAGGGTATTGATTTCAATACCGGGATGATCTGTTCCGCCCGGTTCCGAGTCATCGGAATAGATAAGCTCAAAATCAAATTTGCGGATCTTTTTCTTCGCTTGCACGCCGACCGCGTTGAACCCGTAAGCATGATGATAGATGCCGATATCCCCGATGAGATGGAGGGGATCATCCCAAATCCCGATTTCATCGCCGTCCCAGGCCTTGAGGTAGATGCTGGGATTATTGACTATCAGCGATCCGCGATCGAAGTTGAGCCTGGTTTGATAAAAATCCACATTCTCCGATTCATTATTAATGTTGGTAAGGATATAGGCTTCCATATCCTCATTGACCCTGACCCTGAAACCGAGATCCATATCGAGTTTCGGGCGGTGCAGCTCATAGCGCGCATCGGGCCCTTTGGATTTTTCCGAGAGATAGAGGGCGATGGTCCGCCCCTCGATCCACAGCTTGGGACTCAACGGGGTATTTGATGTCGCCTTCATTGCGATGAGAGCGCCTTCGGATGAGACCGTGATGCCGGAATTTCCATATTCACCGACCGTGACGGGATTCTCCGGATCGGCCATCCACTGTCCATCCACGACGAACTTGTACTCATGCTGCCCGGGTTCAAGCTCGATGACGGCGCTCCAAAGATCGCCGTCTTTCCCCATGGGATTCGCCGTCGCCGACCAATTGTTAAAATCACCGGCGAGGGCCACGGACAGGGCCGCGGGAGCGATATGGGTAAATCGAATGCCGTCGCCTGTGGATTCCACCGCGGCGTGACCCGGTGCGATCGATAGTGCAAAACTGATCATGAGCAAAATCGTGCGGCCCAAATTCCCTATTCCAAGACGCCGCCCGGCGCATTCCGTCCGATGGCAAGTTCCTGCTTCCATTAGAAGTACCCCTTGATGATCAGTTTGACCAAATCCTGATTATCCCCGCTCCCCGCCAGATCGTTGTCATCTACGGGATCGGGAGTATCTCCAATCCAATTGGGACCATACTCAAGGAAGATATCCATATTCCCCCGCGGCCTATACTGAAGCTGGGTAAACAATCCCTTTCGCAAACGAGCCGGATCATTTCCGAAGGCGTAGCGGCCGTATAGCTTTAACTTATCCGTCAGGTTGACCGACGTTTCCAATGACCCCAGTTCCTTCCGGCGGGAAGATCCGAGATTTTTGATCTTTCCCTGGACGCGCATCCAGGCCAGAGAGCTCTCAACCTGAATTTCAGCGAATAAGTCTTTATTGGTAGTGATATCCGTATATCGCGGATCGCCATAATCCCGAGTCTTTCGATTCGAGTACGACATCTTCGACGTGAAGCCGTTTTCATATTCCGTGTAGATCTCGCCATAGAATTCCGTATAATGCTTCTTATCGAACTCGCGGTTTACGGTGCTTGTATAATTCAGCGATAAAGTGACGGCTCTCTGCGGAATCAAATACCATGTATTGATCCAGACACCCTGCTCGTCTTTCTTTCCATCTCCGAGCGGATTGACAAAACCAGGACCGTAATACCAGAAAGTGGGTACAATATTGTAATAACCGAGGGCCGGGCTTCCGAAGCGAATGGACCGAATCTCGCCCCGCAACACTGCGTCGGGCGGCAGCCAGTTTTCCATATGTTTCAAGTTCATGCGCCGCAGATGCCACACACCGTACATGTGCTCGGGCGTGTTTTTAGACTGGGATTCGGCGTATTCGAGCAGAATATCGGTGTTGCGCCAGGTATAACGCAGATCGCCGGCCATGACGCCCTGGTAGGCGTCGGGATCGGCATCCTGCCCTTCCATCCTCCTGTTGAATGTCAGTCCGGCCCGCAAATCATTATTGAAGAACAACCGTCTCAAGCGCGCCACATAGGCGTCGTCGGTGCCGACCGGCGCTCCCGCTTGGGATCCGGCGCCCGGGTTCGACTGCCCGCTATAGTCACTGGCGATAAATGTGAAATTTGTTCCCTTCAAGCCCCAGATGTCGAATCTCGCGCCCTGGGCGTTGTCTGAATCCTTCAGCTTGTCGGATTGAACAACTTGGATAAGATGATTCTCAACCCAGTACCGGTCTTGGCGTTGAAAAAGGTACACATCGCCGCCGTAGCCATCCCGGTCGAGGCGGTAGCGGACATGACTCTCCCGGTATTGAAAGACGGGGTTCTCCCATTCATTGGATCCGGGATTCCAATCCGCCTCGAATTTGACAAAAGCCTCGGTATTGGGGAAGGGCGCGGAGAAGATGCGGAAATTCACGCCGTTCCATGTGTCGCCGTTGTTTGCATCGTAATCCCACGGGAAAGAGCGATACTGTTTGCGGGAGTCGATCATGATTTGGTACTCGCCTTCAACTTTTGTCAAAGCTAAGACGGCGGGTGCGGCCGTCATAAGAAGCAGGGCCGCCAGCAGGATGATTGCCGGCCCGTTGATCGGCGAATTCCCGAATCTCTTATATCGCTTTAATCTTCTCACCATCGGCTCCCCCCAAAGGGGATGCGCAGGGAGACTTCATAAGAGGCTCCCAACTCGTTGTGCGTTTCAAAGGCGACATCCACCAGGTAACGTCCCGTTTTCAAACCGGCTCCTCCGGAGAACCGATTTATAGAGAACCCGGTTCTCAGACCGAAAACATCGTAAAACCAGACTTCCCCGCCCGCATGCAGCGTCCATTCTCCCGAGGCTTCCCGCGTATACGCGCCGGTAACGGTTGAAGAAGGATTCCAGCGGTAAGCGACACCGAGATCCTGTGTATGGTAGAGAATGGTTCCGCCGCCCGAACCGGCAAAATTAAAGCGGGGTTCTCCCAGGTTGCGGGCGACATAACTCAAGGAGAGACGGCGGCCGACACTAAGCAGTGTCCCGATATCCCCGGTAAAATGCACCTCCTGGCCATAATCCTTTTCGAGCTGGGAATCATATCCGACATGCGCGAGCTTTAAATTTCCACCGACCGAGCAGGCATATCTGCCGCCCGGGGCCAGAAGATCCCTCGCCAGGCCGAGCGTGATCAGATTCTCTCCCATCACGCCGCTGATCCCCGTGTGATGCCACGAGAGTCCGACTGAGACGTCATTCCGCGGCAGGGCAAAACCCATATAGCTCGATTGAAGGTTGGAGATGGCATAGGGCTTGGCATACATGAGGAGGATGTCACCCCGCTGCAGCGTCACCAATGCCGCGGGATTCCAATACGCCGCGGAGGCGTCATCGACCAGCGCGGAGTAAGCGCCCCCCATGCCGGTCGCCCGCGCGCCCGCGTGAATCTTCTCAAAATACGCGCCGGCCGGACGGGGCGATAACAATACCGCCGGGAAAACAACCAGGAGAACCGTGAAGCAGAGCCGCCTTATTCCTATATTTCGTTCCGCCATCATCGCACCACCGAAAATGCTTTTTGAACCCGGCTTAATCCAGGCTCCAGGACAACACTGATAATGTATATGCCGCCGTGAACATACGAACCGTCTTCGGCCATCCCGTACCAAAGATCCTTTTCTTCATCGTATGGGTCATTCTTTGTGCGCGGATCCCTCTCATATAGTGTGATGACTTCATCTCCCGCCATATCGAATATCCGCGCCGTGATCAGGGCATCCGACTGTTCAAAATTGACATGGAACCGCATGGCGATTCCTTCTTCGGGGGAAGCGATGGGCGAATCGAGAATGAGGTTCTTGAATTTGCACTCGACGCCGCGGACCGGCGGTGTGCGCTTGAATGTGATTCTATCCTTGGGTTCGATGCCGAAATCGGGAACCGCTTCGATGCTGTCTGTGTCGAGGGGCACGATGGCGTAGTTGTCAATGAGGACCTGATCGGAGCTCTCGTTTGTGTGCCCGCAGAAATTATCAGGGGCGGAGTCGGGCCCACCGGTTCCATCGGCGCCGGCGGTGACGACCGCGGCGATTTTGAGAACACTCATGCCGTCGGGGATCACCCAGACATTCGTTCCAAGATCGGGCTGGAACTCCTCCGAGGACAACCCCAAGAAGATCAGCGACCAGGGTATCGCCGCTTCCATCGAGCGGCCCGGTGAACTCTGCTGAAACGTCGCCAAGGTGAGGAAAGATGAAGAGGGAACCTCGGTCACATGATTCGGTCCGTCGTACATCATGAGCCGGGGCTGGGAATTGCCATCCCATGTCGCTAAAAACATCTCCGGCGCAAAATCCTGGGCGAAGACAAAGTTCCTCCGCCATGAATTAAGCTCGGTCATGCCGGTCAGGCCGTTATCGGCCTCTGTCTCGGGGTCGCGATCCGTGACATCGAGCAGAAGAATAACATTATTGTCAAAGATAAACCCGTCAACGGCGACGTAGAGGTTTTGGGCGTCCCAAGTGACCTTGATCTGATTAATGTCGTTGAAGGCGCCCCACTTGGAGTCGTTCGTTGATTCTTCGGCCACGAGGAGATCGGGATTGATGCCAAAAACCGACTCCCCTTCGGTGAACTCTGTCGAGAAACCGTCGATCGACATTCGGGAGGAGAGATTGATCGCCGTTTCGGCATGGGCCCCGCAAGCCGGACAGAGCACTATGAGTAACAGTATGTACAGGAATCTGTTACGCGATCGTTCCTTCATCCGCCCCCCTATCCTTTGAACCCATTTTGCCGGATTCCGGTGTCGGCGCCTTGAGGCTTCCCTGAAAGCATGACTCCGACGTACTATAGGATCCTCTCGGTCTCTCCGGCAAGCGTCTTGCCACGAGGCCGGGCAGAAATCCGACTTTCGGGAAATCCGGGAATCGGGGGATCAGAACCGCAGGAGTGCCTGAAGGGGGGGAGTCATGGCCGCATCAAGGATATCCCGGCTGAATTCCGGCAACCGGTCTTTATACAGTGAATGGAGTGGTTTCTTTTGGCCAGGAAAAATCCTTTGGGGATTTCTTCTGGGAGCGGCCGCGGTCGCCCTTCTTGGATTCGCTATCGGTTCCTCTCAGGCGGTTGATATAACATTTCATTATCAGCCGGTAAACGCGGGGGCGGATGTCTTTCTCGCCGGAACCTTTAATAATTGGTCTCCGACCGCGAACAAGATGACCGACGATAACGGCGACGGTGTCTTTGAATATACAATGGATCTGGCGCCAGGACGGTATGAATACAAATTCGTCGTGAATGGAACCTGGTATGAAGATTTGAGCGCCGGTGAGTTTGTCGATGACACCCATGGCGGCCGAAACTCGATACTCAATGTGGGTGAAGACGGTATCATCGCTCCGCCGCAGGTTTCGCCGGCCGGTACGATAACAACCCCCGCGGGGGCCGATGCCGGCGCCGGACACCCGGTGACCTTTACTTACACACCGATGGTGCCGACGGACAATATCTTTTTGGCGGGTACTTTCAACAACTGGTCGCCGACGGCGATGCGCATGACCGATGCAGACGGCAATAATGTCTACGAATATACGTTGAATCTCGAGCCCGGCCGGTATGAATACAAATTTGTCGTCAACGGCACCTGGTATGAAGACCAGAAGGCCGGTGAGTTTGCCGATGACGGCCTCGGCGGGAAAAACTCGATTCTCAATGTCGGTGAAGGCGGCGTGATTCCCTCCGCAGGCGGCTCAATGGGCGGCGCCATGGGCGAAGGCTCGAGTGCGCCGGCGCCGGAGGGTGTTTTCCAGGTCGCCTTCTCGTACACGCCGGATAAAACGCCGCAGAAGGTCTTTATTGCCGGATCGTTCAATGATTGGTCCGCCACATCGAACCCGATGGCGGACCCCGAGGGTGATGGCACCTATTCCATTAATCTTGTGTTGCCGGGCGGGACGCACAAATACAAATTCGTCGTCGACGGCGTCTGGCTGCACGACCCCAAGGCCGTCGAACAGGTCGATGACGGATTCGGCGGCAGGAATTCCGTGATTCACATCGACGAAAGCTTCAAGAAAATCGATCTGAAAAAGGGAGACGGCAAGATCTTCACCGACGGTATCACGCACTCCTTCTCTCTTTCCGAGCGAAACATGATATCAAACCAAGAAGTCCTCTTCCGTGCGCGCGCTTATACCGGAGACGTCGAATCGGTTTCACTCGCCTGGAGAGCCGATGGCGAGTGGACCAGAGTGCCGATGGAGCGCCTGTCGGGAGACACCGCATTTGACTATTATGAAACAATGCTTTCTTCGGATCAGGATTTGAAGCCCTTTCATTACGCCTTTGTCTATGTTGACGGCAAAACCGAGCTCTGGCTTGGGCCGGATGGCTTTGCCAAGAACGGCTCCTCAATGGCCGGATTCGCTTTTGATCCGGCGACGGTGGAACGTCTAAGAATACCCTTGTGGGTGCGCGACGGCGTCTTCTATCAGATCTTCCCGGAACGCTTTTACAATGGCGACAAGTCAAACGATCCCGATTTCAAGGAATGGTACTATGAGGGGAAAACAAGCCTTCCCCGCGTCGGCCTCTTTGACGGAGAATATTACCATCTCGTCAAGGACTGGTACGATGTCGGCGGTCTCAAAAAAAGCCCCTACCGCTCCGACGGGAATCCCGATTGGTACTCTTTCTACGGGGGTGATATCGCCGGTGTTATGGAGAAAATTCCTTATCTCCAGGATTTGGGTATCACCATTATCTATTTCAATCCGGTTTTTCAGGCCCGCTCAAGCCACAAATACGACACGATCGATTATATGACGGTCGACCCCCATTTTGCCGATGAGGCTCTCTTTAAGAAATTTGTTCAAAAGGCCCACGCCGCGGGAATCCGCATTATTATCGATGTCGTCTTCAATCATACCGGCGACGCCCATTGGGCTTTTCAGGATATTGTCAAGAACGGGCCCGAATCAAAATATTGGAACTGGTACGAATGGAAGAAGTGGCCCCTGCCCGATCCCCGGCCCGCCGATTTCAGAGCGGAGAATTATTACGCCTGCTGGTGGAATTACGGCAGCCTGCCCGATCTGAATTTCGATCTCAGCCTGCCCAATCCGGATGAAAATTCGGTTGTTGATATAGAGAAGGCGACGCCGAATTGGCCGATGATCAATTACCTGCTCGAGTCGACCCGCTACTGGTTCTCAACACTCGATATTGATGGCGTTCGTCTCGATGTACCCAACGAAGCGCCGTTGTGGTTCTGGAAACTCTTCGCCGCCGAAGTCCGCAAGGCGAAGCCCGACTCCTATATCATCGCCGAATTATGGGGTGACGCCTCCGGTTGGATCAGCCCCGATATGGTCGACGCCACGATGAACTACCGTTTCTTCAAGGATCCGGTGATGAAATGGATCGGCAAGGGCGAGGGTTCCGCCGCCGCATTCGACCGCGAGTTGGCGCCGGGGCGTTCGGTTTATGCCCCCCAATCCCAGCAGATTATGATGAACCTCATCGACAGCCATGACACGGTTCGTTTTCTCACCGACGCGGGCAAGGATATCCGTCGTCTCATGCTGGCCGCTGTCTTCCAGATGACGTATGTCGGCACACCGCACATCTACTATGGCGACGAGGTCGCGATGGAAGGGAACAAAGATCCCGACTGCCGGCGGCCGTTCTATTGGAAATACGCCGAGGAAGGCCGCCGCGTTATCCTTCGCGATCATTACCAGAAGCTCATAAAAATCCGGCGTAACCTTCCCGTGCTGCGCCGGGGATCGTTTAGTACAATCCTGGCCGAAGGTCAAACCCTCGCCTATCTTCGCAGTGATCCCGACGCTCTGATCCTTGTCGTCTTGAACAATGCCGACAAAATGATCGAGGTGTCGATTCCACTCGGCGGAATCGATCGGATAAAAACGGGCGCGACCTTTGAGAATCTCATGGGAGGCGGCACATTAAAGATGGACGGCTCGATACTCAAGGTCAAAGTTGATCCGATTTCAGGTACTATTTTCAAGCTGATGCCCTAAGCGCCGTGAATCGGCTTTTGTTCAAACGATGGCATCAAGCTCGGATGGCGGCGATGGCGGCCCGGTTCGCCTTCGCCTGGATCCTCATCGGCTTTTTCACCGCCGGCGCCCTGGCCGCTGAGCCGGATATCATCTCCGAATCGAGAACGGAGCTTCAAATGAGTTCATCCATTGAATTCAATGTTGATTCTCTGGCCATCGTGGTGACGCGGGATCATCCCCGGGAGTTTATCTATACCGACAAGGGTGCGGCCCACCTCGCCGGTGAAGCGGTGGGACCCGATACCCGGAGTTATCACGGCTTTTACATTGCGATGCATGAGATCCTGGATGGATGGTCGCTGCGTCTCGAAAACGGCGCCGAGATCGGACCGGAAACATCGCTCTCGGCGACCGTCTGGCCCGACCGGATCGAGCGCCTGCACCGGCTTCCCGGCGGACAGCTGGTCACCGAGGTGATCACCCTCTTCGACCGCTCCAACGGTTTTCGCGTGCTCTACCAGAATGTTCCCGCGGGCCGGTTTGAATTGATCCCCCGCGTCGACATGCGTTTTCTTTGGAGTACCGGGCAACCGGAATACCGGATCGAATGGCGGGACGGATTTCTGCTCATCGCGCGCGAGGATGAAATCGCATCGACCCAGCCGCTGGATCATCCCCCATGGTTGGCGATCGCCGTCAAGGGCGCCGAAGAATTCCGCGAAAAGGGAACCTATCACAAAACAATTTATCCCAAAGACGCGGCCCGGAGGGCGATGGGCGAGGCCTTCCCCTACATACCCGGCAGGATCACGGGCAGGATTCCCCCGCCGGTCCCGGAGGCCGATATCGAGATCATCTTCGCCGCCGACGTCACGGCCGATGCGGCCGCCGCAAGCGCCCGGCGCTTGCGGGCCGACGCTGATCGACTGGCTCAAGCGCGCCGGGATCGCCTCACGGACCTCATTCAAAACGCGCGCATTCAAACCGGCGTCGAGAAAGACGACCATGCTTTGGCTTGGGCGCGGATCTCCCTCGACAACCTGATCATGAATCAGCGCGGCGCCGGAATTTATGCCGGCTTTTACTGGTTCACAACCTATTGGGGACGGGATACCTTTATTGTTCTCCCCGGCGCTTGTATAACCAATGGCGATTTCAGTACCGCCGAAACAGTGCTGCGATCCTTCGCCACATTCCAAGCGACCGATCCCAACAACCCACACGAGGGACGCCTGCCCAACTTTGTCACGGTCGAGCAGGTTCAGTTTGCGGGGATCGACGGCACCTGGTGGTTTGTTCGCGCCCTCGACGAACTTTGGCGCCGATCAGGCTGGGATGATTTTGCGCGCGAGATGACGCCCGTCGTTCTCCGCGCCGTCGAGGGGGCGTTGCGCCATGCCGTCGATGAGCATGGTTTCCTACAACACGGCGACGGCGAAACATGGATGGACGCCGGCGGCGAAGCCCATCCCTACTCACCGCGGGGGAACCGGGCCATAGAAGTGCAGGCGCTCTTTCACCGCGGTCTCCTTACAGCTTCGCGATTGGCCGCACGCTTCTCCGACGATGCCGAACTGTCTTCCCGCTATCAACATCGCGCGGATCAACTCGCAGCGAACTTCCATCAGTATTTCACGGCGGATGATCATTTCACCGACCATCTGAATCCCGACGGCTCGCAGGATACTCAAATCCGTCCCAATGCCTTGTTGGCGGTGATGGCGTCACCGACATTGTTCAGCGATGATCAACGCCGGATGATCACACGGCGCGCGGCGGAATATCTCGTGAAACCCTGGGGGATCCTTTCGTTGAATGAAGAGGATCCCGCTTTTCATCCAAAACATCTCGATCTTGCGAACTACTATTACGATGAAGCCTATCACAATGGCGACATTTGGCTTTGGCTGTCGGGCCCGTATGTCTCGGCCGGCGCCGATCCCCGTGCGGCCTTCGGCCAGACGCGGATGCTTCTCGACGAGATTATGGATGAGGGCGCCGTGGGAACACTCCAAGAGATCCGCGATGGCGCCCGTGCGAGCTCCAATGATGAGTTCGGCGGCGCCACCAGCCAGGCCTGGTCGCTTTCAGAGTTGTTGCGAACCATCGCCGACGATTACATGGGCCTCTCCGTCGATCTCACGCAGGATCCGCCGCATGTCAGCGTGATGCCCAATCTCCCCGATGAATGGCCCGGCTTATCGATGAGAACACGCATCGGGGTTCATGATGTGCTCGTTGAGTGCCGCCGGGGATCCGACGGTGATGCCGACGAGGTCACTCTGACTTTCGACCACCTGCTTCCGGAGGATTGGAAGATCGAGATGAAAGGCGGCGGGAAAATGATGATCAAATCCGCCAAACAAGCGCCTTCGCAAGAAAAATAGATTCTCTTTAGGTAATCCTCAGGTTCCGCTGACTCCAATGTTTATATAATAAGGGTATAGACGACATACCGTGCTTCGGCTTGGACCCAACGACCCAAACGAAAGGAGCTTCCGGATGCGTTTCAGCACTCCTTTGCTGTCCGCCCTTCTACTCATAGGGGTCTGGTTGCCGGCCGCCCATGCCGGAACCCGCGAATACGCCGTCGAGGTCAGCGCCGTTGTCCAGGATTCCCCGCCCAGGATAGATCTCTCCTGGCCGGCCGATCCGACAGCGCCCGAGATCTTCATCTATCGAAGAACAGAAGGGGATTCTTCCTGGTCCGCTCCGATCGCCCACCTCGACGGCAGCGCCACCAGTTTCACGGATTCCGATGTCATCTGTGGCAGGGGTTATGAATACGCATTCCGCAAGACGCTCGGATTCTTTTCAGACACGATTCAGGTACCCAATGGATCCGATCTCACCTTTGCCATTTATGACGCCTGGCACGACGGAATGTGCTGCTACCACGGCCTGGGGGCCTATGAAGTCGCCGGATGCGGCGTCGTCTACGCCGCAGGAGGAAGTTTCGGAGCAGAGGAAATCACCGCCTTCACATTGGGTAGCCCGGAGGAACCGTGCAACGAGTTGATTGTTAACGTGACCCTTGATGTTTATGGACAAGAGACCACCTGGCGGCTCAGCGAAGAGGCCTCGGGAGCGGTGCTGGCCGAGGGCGGGCCCTACGCCCCGCCGCACTTCGGCCATCTTTTTGCCGGCATTAAGTACCCGGCGATTGAGAATCGTGGAACGATCCTCCTACTGGTAGAGGAATCACTGAGTGCACCGCTCGCGGACAGGCTTCAGCGGCTTGAAATGGACCTGATAGCCGATGGCTACCAGGTGCGCCGCCGCACGGTCAACCGCAACGACGAGGTGCCCGCCGTCAAAGCGCTCATCCTGGCGGAGCGGGCCGGCGACCCAAGCATGGAAACACTCTTCCTCCTCGGGCGCATTCCTGTCCCTTATTCCGGAAACATCATGGAACATAGCGATCACTGCGGGGCGTGGCCGGCCGACACTTACTACGGCGAACTGGACGGAACATGGACCGACCTGTCGGTGAACAATACGACCGCCTCCCGGCCGGAGAATCACAATATCCCGGGTGACGGCAAGTTCGATCAGACTTTTCTTCCCTCGGATATGGATTTGCAGGTCGGGAGAGTGGATCTGGCCAATATGTCGGTCTTTGCAGAGGATGAACAGGCGCTTATCGCGCGCTATCTGGATAAGAACCACGCTTTCCGCGCGGGCCAGCAAACCACCATCCGCCGGGGTCTGATCGACGACAATGTCGGGGAACTCTATGGATTGGCTCCCGCCGCAACGGGGTGGCGTTATTTCACCGGCCTCTTCGGCGCCGGCGCGGTGTCTGAGGGGGATTTCTTTCCAACGCTCGAGAGCGAGAGCTACTTGTGGTGCTACGGATGTGGAGCGGGGAGTTATACAAGTTGCGCCGGGGTGGGCACATCTTATGACTTCGCAACGCGGCCTGTTACTTCCGTCTTCACCTCTCTCTACGGGAGTTATTTCGGGGACTGGGATTCAACCAACAACCTTCTACGCGCCATGTTGGGCGCGCAGGGGCAGCCGCTTGTCTGCGTCTATTCCGGCCGGCCCAATTGGCACCTTCATCATATGGCATTGGGTCATTCGATCGGGTATAGCACCAGATTGACACAGAACAATATCAATCAGTATACCAGCAGTGATTGCATCCGGCAGGTTCCCACCGCGTTGATGGGCGATCCGACACTCAAGCTTCACGTGCTGGCCTCCCCCTCTCAATTGCAAACCACCATACTGCCCGGCGAACAAGTGGAATTGACCTGGACTTCGGCGGGTAGCGGCCTGGAAGGGTATCACATCTATCGCGCGCCATCGATCCGCGCCGCATTTGAACGTATCAATGAGACCCCGGTCGATGGGCTCACCTGGATCGACGCATCTCCCTCGGAGGGGATGAATGTCTATATGGTGCGGGCCATAAAGTTGGAAACCAGCGGCAGCGGAACATACTACAACCTGAGCCCAGGGACATTTGACTCGCTGAATGTTTCATCCTCGGTCGATGAGACATTGTTCGGCGCCGGCACAATCCGCAATTTCCCAAATCCTTTTGTGGAAGGCACGGTTCTGCACTTTGATCAGCCCCAGGCATCCCGCGGATTAATAAGAGTCTTCAATGTGACCGGCGGCCTGGTGCGCACTTTGTTTGATGGAGAGCTGACAGCCGGCAAGCAGAGCATTGCTTGGGATGGCACGGGTGCGAAAGGGCATCGCTTGCCCAGCGGGCTCTACTTCTGCACATTAACGGCCGGCGGGCAGACGCAATCCAGACGGATGACCCTTCTTAAGTGACGGCGCTGTTCGCGGGCGTTACAGGCTCTTGTCTTTTGGTCGCACGAACCCGCACCCGTGCGAGTCGGTACCAGGGGTTAAAGATTTACCGGATGTATAAGATGCGCGCGAGGCAGGGACCGTGGACCAGCAATGACAGCCTTCGATCGTCGGCCGCTTGACCCCTGGATCACCCCTCCCTGCCTCACGCCATCGTCATTCAAACAACCCTCCCAATCCAGCCGTCGCACAATTGGGATTGACGCCGATTAGGCATTGGTATACTCTCCCTGCAGATTGAATAATTGAGACTTTGCTGGGGTTCCCTGTTATTTGGCGGTCGGGACAGCAAGCGGAGGCGTAGATGGAGCCGTGCCATCGAAGCAGCCGAAGGAAGATCGAATCCGTTCATTCCAGCGATGGAGTGGCGGATTTTGTGTTAGGAGGAGCCATGAAGTACATCCCCTTCCTACTCTTGTGCTTTTCAATGGCAGGCATTGTGCTTGCCCAGGACGAACCACTGGAGTACAAACCAACGGCCGGAACGGTCATCCTGCATGGAATTGTTCTAGATGGCCAGGAATTTCAGTTAAGAATCGAAGACACCAAGCTCTTTGCCAATGACACCATTATTTGGGAAGTCACCTTGGAAGAGCGCAGTGGAATGGACACTACCAGCATCACCGAACACAACTTCACCAAGTTCCTTAGCGACACGTACCGGCGGGCAAGGAACAGCGGTGCAGATCCCGAAGCTGCATTACAGGAGTTTGCACATCAATACGACTTCATCGACCGCATTGAGAAAGTCTCGCCGGGTTCCTATAACATCTGGTATCCCGACGGGGAACGGGAGATCTTGGTGATTGGCGAGCCCGGACCCGACAACTCAGTACCAACAATAGAACGAGTGCATGCCCAGTATAATTTCTTTGTCAGCGGTATCATCAAAACCCTTAACAAAGGAGGTGTTGTAGTTATTAATCCTGCGCGAAGAGATTATGGTCGGCCCATTACAAGGACCTATAGCCCCCAACAAGTCAATAATGTTCTCCGCGAAGTGATCAGAGTACTCCAGGGAGGCAAAAACTTTAAGCTCCTTGACACTCAGACAATCGAGGAAATCAAGCGTACACAATAAGGAGAGCGAAGTCATGCGGATCGTCCTATATTTTTTCCTGCTCGCAGTCATTGCAGGAAATACATTCGCAGATCATGCACTCCCCCGCGGCACAAACACCTTCTACCTTGGAGTAAGCGCATTTGAGCACGACCCTGACATGGAAGAGTATTTTGCCGCAACCAGTTGCTGGGAGAATCAGGGCTATCAAACAGGCAACGACCGCAATTTCCTCAACCTTATGGGCTACTATGACACCTACACACTTTATGAAATCTGGGATTTCGTATTCGACATTATCAACACTTCCGATCCGGTCCGGGTGCTGGAGACGTATCAGCATGCAAACGTGGATGTCCTTGCCATCGAACTATATGCCTACACTGATCTGGGCGAGGACACGCGTGACGAGAGCTACTGGAATCTGAGAAATCTCTACACGGCAGACCAAATAGTGAGAGCAGACAGGGACACCTCTATACCATATTATGGTATTGGCGTTACCGCCGACTTCTTCAAGGAGATCTTTACCGAGTACGGGATCACAGGGCCCGACTTATACTTCATCCTGGGATGTGACACAGGGGATTCCCCCCACTGGGAACGGCTCATTGAAGAAATTGGCGTGCGTTGCCTCATCACTTTAAGAGGGAACGAACATACCAATCTTGAAGCAATGCTCCCCTGGTACAGGATGAACGGCACTGACCAGCAAGGCTACTTCCTTCCTGATAAGCGGCTTCGCACCCTCCCACTCGCCTTCCAACAAGACGAATGGATAGGAAGCAACCACTACCTCGACTATAACGGCATGCCGTTATACGATGTTGACTTTGCAGCGGGAATCGACAGCATGGCACTCACCCCCACCGTGTTCTCTACAACGACAGTCGAGAACAAAATATATGACGACCTACCCATCCAGGAAACAGTCGTGTACAGCTGCAAGATGAACCCGAATGTCCCTAGCGCGACCATGTCAGGTCTGGGCGGCGCGTGGGTCTGGGGAGAGACCTGGGTTAATGACTACACACTCACCTTCAATGTTGAAAGTGTAAAACTCGACGCAGGGTCAAATATCCGATATAACTCCATGCGAAGCGACACTGTCATGACCAGAAGCATGCAAGGCAATCATCCAGTCTCCTGGTCAGGTAGAGGTCCTGTAGGAAACGATTGGCTCGTCCCAGTAATTTGCATCCACGATGATCCCAACAATGCATGTGCATACGATCCGATCAGCGCATGGCGTGACGGAAACGAGCTCAAGGTATGGCTGCAAGGAACAGAAGCAGGAGTGCCGCAACCAACAACACTCCATCGCATTCTCGGCGGCCCCAATGTCAATGAGATGCGAGAGCTCGCCACCATCCCTGGATCAGGGCAGCACAACTATATTGTCGATGAACTGATCACCATCACAGAGGCAGAAGACATCATCATCATCCAAGTCCAAGAAGAACCCGACGGAAGTACAAGCAGGGTAAATCTCGTCCTTGACAATGAACCCAGCGAGCATCTCGGTCATGTGCACCAATCAGGCATGCAAGAATTCGTCCCCACAGAACAAGACGAGTACGACATCGAACTTTTCCGTGAAGAATGCCCTGACTGGATCATCTATGGCCCGATGGACTTGATGCTCACTCCTGAACTCTGGACAGTGTTCGCCATCCTCAACAATCTCGGCTACGACGATATCGAGATGGTGCCTGCAATAGGGAACTCAGCATGGTACTTGAAAATGTTTCTTGCCCTGTATCAGGAAGCATTTGGCACAGTACCGAAAGGCGCGACCATCATCGGGAGCGGCTGTGATGATCCTGAGCATCCTGATAACATCATCTCACCCTACAAGTGGGACGGATGCGAAGAATGCTACTGGACACCATGGCAATCCGGCGACGCGCATTACGGCGTCCTCAATCAAGACTGGGAGATCGACGGTTGGCATCCAGACGTGGGCATCACCCGCATTCCCGGAAGGACGCAAGCAGAAGTGGGGGCATACTGCCTGAATGCCATGAGCTACCACCAACAGGCACTTGACAGCACCCTTCCACGACGCGCACTCGTCCTCTTAGGAGATGAAGAAGACTCGGGCATCGCTCCAGACACGAGCATCTCTGTGTACAACTGGAACGTACTCCCCTCACTTGAGAACGACGGGTGGGCAGTGCAGGTCATGAAAGACTCCGACTATCCCAACAATATCAACGGATACTTGCAGAGCCACATAGACTTTGCAGACATCCGCAATGGGAACAATTGGTGCTCCTATATCACCAGCATCGGACCGGTCAGCGCAGCAAGCCAGACACCCGGATACCTCGTCCACAAAGGAAGCGGAAGCAACCCATGGGACGGAAGCCTGTTTGATCCAGAACTCGAACGGCCCTTCGGCATGTTCGCTCCTGGCTGCGGCAGTGCAGGCATATTCCGCAACACGGCATACCGCCCAGCACTTGCAGGAGAATTTCTCAACCAAGCAGCATGGTGGGTCGGCTGTTCGAGCGGCGGACTCGAAAGTCTCCATAAAGAATGGATGATGCTCTGGAACTACTACATGCCCATCAGCAACAATACCTACGACTGCTATCAGCGTTGCCTGCAGACATTCGCCCTGCGTTACTCTGAACACTTCGAATACGCAATGGGCATGGTGTACATCGGCATCCCCATGCAATGGCAGGACATGGCAGCAAGTGTGGAATACATTGAAAGGTAAGCGGTCAGTAAACCTTCCAATTACCCACAAGTATTACTATAGGATCAATTCATTTGCCTCTCCTTTTTGTTGTTTTACTGGATTCCTGCGTCCAGGGTGCGTCGATAATGGACTGGCGCAGCAGTTTGGCAATTTGCCGTTGGAGTTTACGATAATTTCTGATTCGCTTTTTGCATTCCATAGCCGTCTGTCTGCTGATTGTCTTTGTCGTTCTTTTGCCGTCAATAAGGCCGGTCCATCGGTAATAGATACCGTGAAGGCGGGGCGGATCGCCTTTGCACGCACAATTAGGTTTTCCACACTGACTATGAGCTGTTGAAACACTCCCGGGTAATACTGGTCCATCCAGATCAAAGCGGATGTATTCTTGCATAATCCCCCTCCTGATGTATATCTACATTAGGACTATCGATAAGTCCAGCGACTTTTTGCTTATATACGGAGGTGAAACAATGATCCGTCATGTCAATAAAAATGACCAAGTGAACTCGTGGATTAACAAAGAGTTGGCAGGGTGCCGATTTGCTGATGTTCGTTTGGAGAAGAGATTCAAGGCTCTCGTGAACCACATGTCGGAGAGTTTTGGCGAAAGCATTCCAATGGCCTGCCAGGATTGGGCGGCCACAAAGGCTGCATACCGATTTTTCTCAAATGAGCGTGTGAGTGAGGCAGAAATTCTTTCCGGACATTTTCAGGCCACCCGTGACCGGTTTCGTGCAACCCAAGGAGTCGCACTTGTGCTTCATGACACGACTGAATTTTCATTTCAGAGGAAAAACAAGAAGGCTATTGGAGTCGTGCGTAAGACACGCGGTGGACAACGAAAGGAATATATGCCAAAAGCCAAGACAGTTTGCGGAATGCTTTTGCATTCCAGCCTCGTAATTACTACCGAAGGGCTCCCCCTCGGTATCTCAGCTGTGAAATTTTGGACCCGAAAAAGATTTAAGGGATGCAACGCTCTCAAGAAGAAAATCAATCCGACACGAGTCCCAATCGAGAAGAAAGAAAGCATGCGGTGGATCGAGAACATCAAGGCATCCACGACCTTGATGAATGAGCCTGACAGATGTGTTCATATCGGTGATCGAGAAAGCGACATCTATGAGCTCTTTTGTACTGCGCAAAACATCGGGACGCATTTCCTCGTGCGGACCTGTGTTAACCGGTTGGCTGGGGATGGCAAACATACGATTGCGGACGAAATGAAGAAAGTCCGTGTCAAAGGAACTCATCGCATCGAAGTGCAAGACAGGAAAGGAAATAGATCAAAAGCCATTCTGGATATCCGTTATCGCCGAATCCAAGTACTGCCCCCGATTGGCAAACAAAATAGATATCCGGAAATTAAACTCACCGTTCTATACGCCCAGGAGCGCGGAACACCGAAGGATCGCGAGAAGATCAACTGGAAGCTGATTACGGATTTACCGGTGACTTCCCAAGCTGAGGCAATTGAAAAATTGCAGTGGTACGCTTCGCGCTGGAAAATTGAAACCTTCCACAAAATTCTCAAGTCAGGGTGCAAAGCTGAAGATTCAAAACTTAGAACCGCTGAACGCCTGTGTCGACTGATTGCGGTATTCTGTCTCCTAAGCTGGCGCATCTTCTGGATGACGATGATCAATAGAACGGCTGCTACATTGCCTGCAAGCGTCGTCTTTACCACTTCAGAGTGTCAACTCCTCGACCTTCTGGTGCGAGATTGTAAACGCCACGGCATGACGAAAGCGACATTGTCAGACTACATTACAAAAGTTGCAAAACTTGGCGGCTACCTTGCCCGAGCTAATGATCCGCCGCCTGGGAATCTCGTCATGTGGCGCGGCCTGTCACGTTTCACAGACATTCAGCTCGGGTTCGATATTCAGATGGGAAATACTTGTGGGTAATTGGAAGGTTTATTGATCGCTTACGCGGAGACCGTAGCGGAGCAGGCGCTCCAGCGCTTCCCGGTCCCACGCGGGGACTTGCCCGCTTTCCCAGTGGGGCGTTGCGGGCAAAGAAGAACGCCTCGCACAGCGCGGCAAGATCGGGATCGAGATAGTCGCTGCCGTCCACCTCCCACGCCGGCGTTGCCAGGCGAAAAGAACTTGCAAGAACACCCGCAACAACGTGGTCAGAAGTGCTCGATCCGCCGCCAGGCGGAAGCGCAGGGTCCAGGGAAAGGTCAAAACCCATTGCCGATAGCCCGCCTTGGGAAGAAGCTGATCCACCAGCCAGGCCGACGTGTCCGCTGTCCGCCGGGCGAGGAAGGTCTCCAGATGCTGCTGCACGATCTCATACAGGACCGTTGTCTCGGGATGGCGGCGGCGATAGGTACAGGATAGTCGTGCTTCATCGCTCAAGGTCCGCACGCTGGAGACTTGTCGCCGTGTTGACATCTATGCGCTGGGGCAAATGCAGGATCAGTGCCACAACGACGAGCGCTTGTGGGATTCCGGATCGAGAAGGAGGAGGAAAATGCGCGCAACTGGCCGGTTTTGCATGTGACTTATAAATTCGACAATGCAGAATTCCCGTCGCTAACATGAACCCACACCCGTGCGCGTCGGTACCAGGCGTTAGGAATTTGCCGGGCGTATCGGATTTGAATGTGGTATGAGGTTCTCAGTTCGTCAACACGCCGCCTCGCTTGACCCTCCGGTCCAGGTCGTCTAACGGCCATTTCAGGCATGAAAATAGACGACCACCTCCCTATTAAAGAGATGGTCGCCCTTGACACTAGCCGTTTCACATCAGCGCAATACCGTCACCTTTGTGGCTGCAGTGTGCCTATCCCACGTTGCCCGAATCCAGTAAATTCCCGCAGACAGGGGGTTGCCTAAATCGTCGCAGCCATTCCAGTAGACGGATGCCTGGCCGCCAGCCCCCTGCCTGAGATTTAGGGTTGCGCGATTACGACCGACAATGTCCACGACCTCAACCCTGAATGACCGGAGCGTGCTGCTGGGTGTTTCGGCTTGGAGCGTAATCTTGCAGCCGCCGGCGGCGATCACCGAGGGTGAAACTTGAAGACGGCGCGATTGAGCAATCTGCACCGGTTCCACTGATGACGGATCCAGATACGTGATGTTAGGAAGAACATTAAGTGTGTCTTCATTGAAACCGATCAGGTCCTTGCCGGGATGCTCGTCAATGTCTGTAATTTCCAAATCACGCAAGACTACATGAATTACCTGGGTTTCCTCAAAGGATCCAGACCCATCCCCAGCTGCAATAACGCCCCATTGCCCCGGACCATACATTGTAAATGCTAAATCCGTTTCATAGTCATCATTTAAGTCATCAAGCCCAATCCAATAAGACACAATTGAGTTAGTAAATGTCACTCCGGGAGCAAATCCACCGTCACCTGTATTTATTAAAGTCCTGAGGCTCCCGGGCCCACCACTCATTCCAATATCGAGCAAGTTATCTTCGTTTAAATGCGCAATATCCATTCCTGGGAAGTTATCATAAAAATGGCCATCTTCTTCGCGAATAACCCACTCGACTGACTCAGGGAATTGGCGACTTCCGAGATTTCTCAGCAAGGCAATGGCTCGATCCTGCAGGCAGTCGTAGTGACTGCCAACAACGCTTACGACAATATCTTTAAGCCCATCGCCAGTGACGTCGGCAACTTTCAACTCCGTTGCATACGTGTCATCCCCCCACATGCACCCCGGATCGATTTGGCACTCGTAGGCATCTGGAATTGGATCAAACCCATTGCCGTTTCCCCAGAAAATGATGATGCTCTCAATAACTTCAACAGTGACAAATCCAAATGCAATAACATCTTTGTTTCCATCAGAATCGAGATCAGCAATTCGGGCCAACCTCAACCCACCATCAAATGAGATGGCCACGGGTGGTTCAAATAACCCGTCGCCCTCATTTAAATATACAAGCATGTCATCAGGATGGCCGCCGGCTGTTATGATATCATCACCTCCATAGTCATCGATATCACCAGCTGCAATGTCATAGTAAAGACCTGGATAGGTTGCTGCCAACTGAAAGTGACCGTCACCCAAACCGTATAACACTCTTACATTGAGATCCGGGGTCAGATAAGCCGCATCGAGTAACGTGTCGGGATTGAAATATCCCAGCGCCAACTGTATGGGCTCCTCAGGAAGAACCGTCTTGATCGGATCCCCGAACCAGTCTTCAGCCAATAACGGCCTACACAAACTGGCAATCCCCAGAATCAAAATCGCAAGCAACAGGTGAGCACCGGATCGCCTCCAAGACCTGCTCTCGATCCTCATAACCGTCACCCCCCTCGGTTGGAAGACGCAGGATTACCGCAATATCGTTACCTTGGTCGCCGCGATTTGCTCATTCTGGGACGCACGGATCCAATAGATCCCAGCAGGCAAAGGGTGGCCGGAATCGTTGCAGCCATCCCAATGAGCGAATGCCGTTCCATCGGTGCTCTGTTTGAGATTCAAGGTCGCGCGACTGCGGCCGAGAATGTCAACGATCTCGACACTACTGTGCTGATGCGGGCTGGTTGATGCTCCGGTAAAAAGTGTAATGTCGCAACCGCTCCCGATAACCACCGAGGGCGAGACCTGAAGAAGATGGGATTTGGCAATCTGAGTTTGTTCCACCGATGACGGATCGAGATAGGTTATGTTGGGATAGACAGTGAGCGTGTCCTCAAAGAATCCGACAACTTCATGACCAGGATGTGTATCAATGTCTGCCATCTCAACATCGCGAAGAACGGAGTACAGCATTTGGACATGTTCCATTCCACCCGCTCCGTCCCCTCGAGCTATTGCAGATAGACCGCCGGCGAAATGTGACCAGGCAAGATCTGTCAATCCGTCACGATTGAGATCTCCCAGATCCATATAATAACCCGGTATTGTATCGAGTCCCTGGCCTTCAACAAGTTGACCATCTCCCAGATTTATAAATGTCCTAAAGTCAGGCTCCGGATCTCCATTTAGACCTAAATCGAGAAGATTATCTGCATCGAGATAGCCGAGATCAAAGTCTCTGTATTTACAATTGTTGGGACAGACCCCAGGTTCCCGCAAAATCCATTCGACGGATTCCGAGAATTGACGATCGCCCACACTGCGCAGCAAGCCGATGCCCATGTCGTTGAGGCAGTCATAGTGAGAGCCAAATGCACATACGAGAACGTCATTAAGAGAATCCCCAGTGAAATCTGCGACTTTCAACTCCTTCGCATCAGTGTCATCCCCCCACATGCACCCCGGATCGATTTGGCATTCGTAGAAATCTGGATTTGGATCAATACCATCGCCGGTTCCCCAATAGATGATGATGCTTTCGATATAGTCAGGAGGTAGTATTCCGAAGCAGACAAGATCATTATCATTGTCAGAATCCAAGTCCGCCACTCGGATGAGATTCAGTTCAACATCTAGTAGAATGATCAACGGAGGCTCAAAGGAACCGTAGCCATCGCTGAGATAGATCAGCATACTTCCTTCTTCTGTGTCAGCGGTAACGATATCGTCACCGGCGTAGTGATCAAGATCCCCCGCCGCGACATCCTTGATTCCTCCCGCATAAGGGGCGGTGGATGAAAAATGACCATTTCCCAAATTATGAAGGATATAGAGGTGCCGAGTGAGGGTCTGATAGGCCACATCCAATAGGCTATCCTGATCGAAATATCCGAAGGCAAGATTTCTTGGTTCTTCAGGAAGAATCGTCTTGATCGGATCCCCGAACCAGTCTTCGGCTACCACCGGCCTGCTCGATATGAGTATCCCCAGAATCAAAATCGCAAGCCACAGGTGAGCACCGGATCGCCCCCAAGACCCGCTTTCGGTCCTCATAACTGTCACCCCCTTAATATCAGGCACCTTTAGATACCATAATTATACACCTGTCTACCGAATCAGGACAAGCTTCTCGGTTAACTCAAACCGCCCGGCCTTATAGCGGGCAAAATAGACACCTGCCGGAACCTTATGCCCGCCATCGGATTGTCCGTCCCAAGGCAAGGAATAGACTCCCGGATCCAGTATCCGATTTTCGAGCGTTCTCACTTTCCTTCCTGATGTATCGTAGATATCGAGCGATATTCGTGTTCTAAACGGCACACGGAAGGTCAGAATTTTTTGACCCTTGAAGGGATTGGGGCCCTCTGGAAGGAAGGCAGCCCCATGGCCAGGGAGGATTTCTTCCGGCCCATCCGGGTGTTGTATTCGGTACAAGACTCCGCTCTCTGTATTCCCAGTCCGCCTCGAATCATGAGCCGCACTCCCCCAGAGTACATCATCGCTGGACGTCAGGCTGGGCAGGTTGTAGACATGAACGTAGTCGCCCACCGGAACAATCATTTCAAAATAGCCGTCATTGTCAGGGTCGGCAATGATCGGTGTCCCCGGATTTTCCGGATAGACTATGGGCCAACCGCTTTCAGGTTCACATTCAAAGCAATGAGATTCAGAATCCCAAATTGCCTCCCAGCAGAAGAGTCCTCCCTGCATGGAAGGCACGAGAATTTCGATCCGGCCATCGTCGTCAATATCTGCCAGTAATGGTGAGCCTTGGGTCACCGCATTGTTAAGATATCTGCGTCCGGGAAGAGGGATAGAATCCAGACAGGTCGTGATGTGATCTTCTCCATCATAAACCCAGAGCAAGGTAACCTTGGTGATCGGATCGTAAGTAATGATACTGTCTTTATCAGCCTGGCGCGAAATGACAACCTCAAGGGTGTCGGAACTACCTCCCAAATCCCCCAAGCTCGGCTGAGAAGGGCGCTCGAAGATCACCAAGCTATCTACACCGCTCCCACGGTAGAACCAGAAATCGCCCAGGGGGTCTCCCGAATTTCCATCAATTGTCTGGACGGGATACCATTGCACATTCCGTGCAGCGAAGACAACATCAAGGTAGGTATTGCCGTTGCTGTACACGTGGCCTAGGGCTGGAGTGGAAAGAGGACAACCCGGACAACCAACATAATGAGGATCCCAAAGACTATCCGGACCAGCCGGACAACCGGTAGTATCGGAATCCCAGGCATATACGTAACCGGAAGGAAGCGGCTGAATGATATCAAGCTCACCATCCTCATTGAGATCAGCCACTCCAACTCCTGCATAATTGCCCCAATTATAAGTATCCCCTTGAGGAGCATCGGCAAAGAGACCATTTGTATTGTTGCACCAGTAGGTCTCTCCGTCCTCCCGGAAGACAAATAGGCTACCGCCGTCGCACCCATTGAGAATGATCTCCAAATTGTCGTCGTCGTCCAGATCGGCCAGTGTTGGAGTCGATCGCGCATGGACTCTGGCAGACCAGAGCCGATCCCCATCGGAGTCAATGACCAAGAGGGAGTCATCACCGAAACATCCTACAATTTCGTCTTTGCCATCATGATCAATGTCACCGGCGGCTAGATCTCCGTGAAACTCAAAGTTGGGTTGATCAAACTCGCTGTCATCTGGAATCGGGTCATACAGCGTTCCATCGCCCCCATAAGCCGGCGTCCCGTTTAGATTCCAAGCAGATATCACACGCCCGCCGACGATGATCTCCAATGAGGATTCACGATCAATGTCAGCGAGTACGACTGACGTGACGCACCCTTTGGGGACGCGAATCGGCCAGCCTGACCTGTCTTGGAGAGTGGTCAGTTCAGAACCCGCCCAGGTTATCGGCCCCTCATACAGACCATTGGTTACGGCCGAGACACCGTAGGTGTAGGAAAGGGGATTACCCGCCCCGTCCTTGTATTCAAGGTCATTCAATTGAAGCACAAAGGTATCGATGAGAAGCTCACCGGTGACACGCCGCACGACGGTCGCAGAATCGCGATAGACATAATAACCTAGAATATTGCCTTCACCAGGAGCTTCATCCCACCTAACCCTCAAGCCGCCATTCATCGGCTCGACATCTATATCCGGAACTTCGACCCAGTAGTCGTTCAGAGGCCAGGGATCCAGATTTTCCCAAACACCCAGCGTGTCCATATCCCCATCAACTTCACGAGCAGCTGTCAGAGAAGTGATTCTGAATGTACGTTCATCATCACAGAAGAGAAATTCGCCGTGGGTCCAATCTTCCTCGCCTGCTTCCAAATCCAGCCACAGTGTATCCTTGTAAACTGAGATATTTGCACCGGTGGCCTCGAGGGTCAGAAGAAGATCACCTGTTGCGGCATCCCCGCGATTCCACACCCTGGGCCGCGCGCCAAATTCCTCAGCAGTATAGCCACAGTCCCATAGACCGTCGAGGCTGTCGATTTCGACGCAATTCAAGACCAGGTCGGGAGTATGGATTGTCGTGTAGAAATCACTGAATGTGGGATCCGTATTGCTGCCTGGAGGATTTGATTGAACACTCATATTTAGACGCCAATCGGTAGGCATCCCCGGCTTTATTCGGAACTGGAATTCGACACTTGTCGTATCAATCCCATCGATAAACGAGACGGTGTCATAGGCGGCCGAGTCCGCGGTGACTTCGATCCAATTCTGCGCCTGGGCATTAAAAAGCAGCGTGTCGTCGGTTGCATCACCAACGAAGTCGAATTCCAGCACGTCAAGCGATCCCCAAGTTGTCAGTGACACCTCGTCGCTGCCGTCTATGCCTTCATAGACCACATCTATACCCCCCTCGGTTATGAACACCCCGGAGAAGGAATCGCCGATATCCGGCGTGTCATAATGAGCAACAACGTTGTAGGTGAAGGTCGTATCCCGCCAGATGTAAATGGCGCCGGTGTTGTTCATGTAATTCGGTTCCAATTCAGGCCGGAATGCATATTCATTCATGATAAGGGAGAAAGTGTCGAGCTCCGCGGGGGGATTGTATTTATCCTTGCCAATAAAGATGAGGTCGGGATTGTATTCGGAATTAATCAACATTGAAGTCTTTATCCTGGGGCTAATCCCCAGGAGCGCCTTGCCGGCCGAACTTGTTGAAAGGGTAGGGTTATGGAGGTACACCGTAAGGTCCACTAGATCGCCGGGCTCAAGAAAATCCGCCTTGGTACTTGAATCGGGCAAGTCCGAGAATTCGTGAGAGTCGTAAATGAGCGGGATAGCGAGAACTTGCGGATGATTTCCAGGCATGCCGATTTCTGGAAGTATTTGAATCATCTTGGGGATGACGTTGGGTGCAGACGCCCAGATCGTGAGGGTGTCGCTGATATCCAGCAATTGCAGGGCAGGAAATATCGCTTCACCATTTTCATCTGTCCGGCCAATGACATAGAGATCATTCTTACTCAGGCAGACACGGGCATTCTCGACTGGCGTCGCGCCGATCTTGACAATTATCGTGTCCGGCACTGTTGAAGGGTGGCTGGGAAAAGTCTCCATGGATGAGGTTAGAGTCAGCGTATCGGGAACCGCACTCCAGGCAAGCATACTGGGATCTCCAAAGAGATGGCAAAGAAGACGGGAATATCGGTTGAATGAAGTTGGACTATCATTGTCTAAATGAGCATTGTAGAGGCTGACCCCCGTGGGAAGAGAATGCGCCAGGATATAATCGAAGTACTGCAGCGCGGTAGCGGGTTGATTTTCGCTGTCTTCCCTCCATCCTGTTAGCGACGAGCCTCCCCACATAGAGACAGCTCCGCCGTCGGGATCTCGGACCAAGGTTTCCACCACGGAATCCTCATCCAGACGGGCAACGCTACAACCACGCGAGGCGCCAACGAAATATGAGGGCCCATTACTCATAGTCGATAGCAACTCGCGAGTTGGGCCAATGAAAATATTACTGGTTTTGTAATCATCGAAACAGACGTCGATCCAGGATAAACAGCCGTTCTCCGTGCAACCTGCACCGACATTTTGTAGGCAATCGTCTATCAGAGGTTTTGTTAAAGCACCATTTGATGGACCACCCAATCCATGCGCTCCTGAGTGTTCCATGTGAAAGAATATTGCTGCATTCGCATTCAAATAATCTCTGACATTGGCCGCTGTGAATCCAGGCTCCGAAGGGTATGTGTCGAATGCGTCCTTAATGTCCTTATAACATTCCAGAGATGTGCCGCCGCAGCTTGCCGTAGTGCCGAGATCAGGATAGAGCTGCACAGTAGAAAAGGAAGGGCTCACTTCATCCAAGATATTTCTCTTTATTGCCTCAGCTTGACGAATCCCGCTGTGCCACCACTTATAACTATCATCAGTTGCTAAGTCCCAAGCACTATAGTTCGTAAGTCCCGCTGCAAGCACCGCTTTTGTGTAAAAGCTATCTGGAGGTGTGTCCAGGCCTAAGCCCGGAACTCGCTCATAGGTCTGGAGCTTCTCGATGATTGCAGTAGCTTCTAGGGAATCTCTGGCAGGAATCCGTCCAATCCAGAGCTCAGGATAAACATCAACCGCATAGGTCCAACTGTAGAAACCGTTATTGTCTTGATCCCAATCCGAGTCTAGACCCGCATAGTACCAATCGCTCGAGGGATCTTGACCATCTTCTCCGGCATAGGGCATCTCATACAGAGATGTTCTTGAAGGAACGACCTCTACATCTCCCCCGAGAATTACAAAATCGGTTCCCCAGAGTGAATAGGCTTCCTTGAGAAACTCACGGATTCGTTCGGGATCATCTCCTCCTGAATAATTCTCTCGAATCCAACTGAGTGACCTCACAACTGTCGGGATCCCTGTTACAGTCCGCCAATCCGCCCAGACCTGAAAAGCTCTGGTCATGTCACCATCAAATGACGTTCCATCTGTCCATGTATTCTCGGTCAGGATGACCATATCTACGGGAGAGCCCTGCAATGAGGGTTTCTCCGTCGGATCGAAACCGGCAGCGGCCGCAGTCTCTGCAACTGCTGCATGGAAGTTTGGCTCCTCGGAGCCAAGGTCAGGATAAAATCCTTCAAACTCCTCGGAATTCAATACGTTTTCACGGGCCCAATCAACCTCCCATCGGCCGCGTGAGAAACGGCGCTCGGGGCGGAGTCTTGGGGGAGCGCCTTCATCATCCGAAATAGAGGTCAGATTTACGGCGACCTCGAGGGTTTGATAAAGATATAGCTCGCCGTTGTTCGCCCGCCATTCAAGAGGGAAGGCGGCGAAGGAGGCCAGGGAGAGTTCCCGATATCCCTCGTTGGTGCCGAGGATTTCAAAACGCGGCGGGAATGATCCACCCGGGCCGTAGTAGGTCGGACTCGGTTCCCATCCCTCATTCTCTTCAGTCGAAGGAACCGGCCGGGGTAAGATGTCATCCGCAATGAGAATGGGATCGCGCGGCAAAACCGTGAGCGAGGTTACGCGCATGCGGGAGGGTAATAAAATTGTCTTGTTGAGAACGGGCAACATCGGGCAGCCGTCCCAATCGGGATCTCTGAATGAGGGGAGTCCTTCATAGGTCACAGCGCTGTAGTCAGAATCGGCGAGGTGTTGAATGTGCACTTTGGAAGAATCCATCTCGAAGGAGAAGGTGAGCAATGCTGGTTGGTTTCCGGGTGAGATCCTTCCGGCAGACAGATGGGTGCTGCCTGCAAAGAGGCAGAACAAAAGTAATATTCCGAGCATTGAATACCAGGCAAGCCGATTCATCCAAGTCGCGGCCATTTTCACCTCCCATATTCAAGACATGCGGTCCCTCGGATGGCCCATCCGGACCAATCCTGTCTCACATTCGTGGTTTGTAGCTGACCGAAAGTACCTGGCTCGGGTATGAGAAGACGAGGGTTTGGCAAGAAAGGCTGGCAGAGGTTGGTTCTTCAGAAGGAAGATGCCGGAAAGGCGGGCTAGAGCGCCCCCCCCCCCCCCGCGTGGGCTGGAGGGCTTGATCAATGCAAAGGACATCCAATTCGCCAGAAAGGAGGCGGCACAGAAAGCAGATCTCTGACTCAAGACCATTAGCATAATTTGCCCAACAAATAGATAATACTCATCCCAAGCCGATTGCAGAACAGTCAGTTACAAGCATGACTATAATATCAGAATGTGACTTACAGGTCAAGATGCGGTTTCCAAAAATGTGACGTGAATGATTTTGTTACTCAAGACGGTCGGATAAATTGGGCGCAAAAGGCCCATCGCGCATGTCACTTATAAATTCGACAATGCAGAATCCCCGTCGCCGACACGAACCGACAGCGGTTCATCGCATCAAGACGCACCGCGCCGATACCGACCCTGTCTCGCCGCTCGCCTTGATCCAATAGATACCGTTGGGACAAGCCGTCCCATCTGATTTCCGGCCATTCCATGAAAGATCCCGTGATCCCGTTGCGGCCGGTCCATCATAGATCTGCGCGACACGCTGTCCGGCAATATTGAAAATATCGATTTGTACATTCTGTGCTTGTGGGAGCTCAAGACGTAGAGTGAGGTGCGAACTGAACGGTGTCGGATGCGGGGAGAGACTTAGACCGTTAAAGAGTTGTTGCGCCGGATCATCCACCTCGCTCGCCGGCGCCAATTCACAATATTCCACCCCTTCCACATTTCCATTGCCGTTCCCGGCCGGCGCCTGGGCGATCAGAGCTCCGCCGTCTTGTGTTTCATAACCCAAGGCCGCGAGCCAGAAAGTCTCGGGTATCCCGCCGGGATAGAGGGCGTCGAGATTCAATGTTCCCTCAAGCACCGCTCCCTGGGCGAGTCCGTAAGAGACGCCGCTTTGCACCGATTGCGCGGCGTCAAACCAGCCGATCCATCCATTGCCGTCCTCGGCGGCGAGGAAGTAATCCCATTCTCTCACCGAGCCGGACTTCGCCCAGGGAGCATTGACAACAGACGACGTGTCGGTCAGTACCATCAGAAAATGATCCAGATCGGCCGTCGCGCCGATCCCCTCCGTGGCGAGATAAAGAATATTGTCTTCCCGGGCTCCCCACAGGGAGAGGCCGCCGCCGGAAGCCAGCAGCGCTACGCCGTCATCCAGCGATCCGTCCATGACGTAACCGCCTGAGGCGTCTTCGCCGACATAGACATGCTGGATTGGTGTGCGCTTGATATTCCCAAGGTTGTCTTCGGCTTCAACATAGTAATCGAGCAGCGTCTCGGCATAGCCGGTGAGCTGGAGCCAATATTCATCAGCGATATAATCGGGCAACACGGTGAAATCGATCCCGGGAATGTCCCAGGGCTCGCCGATCGGGAAATCGCGATAGGTCATCGGAAGCGCCGTCCATGCGCCGGTCTCCGCGCCCCCCGCGAATGTTTCGTTGTCATGCGACTCAGGATCGTTCCAGCCGTCGAGATCCTCACGGATCATCAGCTCGATCCTGGCGAGACCCGAGACATCATACGCAAAAGTCCAAATATGAAAGTCGGATGACATCGGCGCGCCGGCGCCGCCGGGATATCCCCACAGCGCGCCCCCGCCGGATCCGCCGGGATTCCAAGGCAATCTCTGCGGCAACCAGATCGTCGGCGCCGTGCCGTCGGATCCGCCCGCGATGACCGCATCGGCTGCGGTGACGGCGTTGTTACAAGCCAGCGTCGCCTTGATCTCCATATCGATCGAACTGCCATAGTACATATAGCCGCTCTCGTAGCCGGCCAGCAGATGATGCCAGGCCCGCTCCGCATTATTGGCTCCCGTGGGATTCACAATCTTTTCCGGATCAACGCCGCCCAGGATCTGCTCGGCCGTCTCCACACGATTCTGCGCCGCGGTGAGGACGGCCCAATTGCGTTCATCCTCGGCCCAGCCGCTGGGGATATCAAAGGCGCCGGACGGATCGACGAGGGGCCAATTCCAATTGATATACTGCGGGCTGCCGAAATCGCCATCGGCATTAACCCATCCGCCGTCTTCAATGTGCACGATATCATCAGCCGGCACGGGGTGGTCTTGGAGATACTGCGCCACGACCGTCGGTGTATAACCGGCCGAGGCGGCTTGGTGCGAAAACTGCGGTACGCTTTCGTAATAGTAGCTGTAACCTCCCGCCCAATGATTATCACCGTCATGCGCGAAGAGCACGAGCATCGGTTGATTCGGATTGTTGCTCGACGCCATCGCGTCGATCGAACCCGTCCCGAACATCCCCGAGCCTTCCTCCCACCCCATAGCGTTCGCCGCCGGAATCACCACGATTTGTGAAACCTCCCCAGTCAGCGGATCCACCGCTTCGGCCTGATGCGGTGTGAACCCGAACGGATAAGGCACCTTCAGCGTGACCCCGCGGGAAATATAATGACTTGTATAATCGTTCTGCGCCGGATTGATCTTATCGGCCGCATTGGGCGGATCGCAGTTGTCTTCATTGGCGGCGTAGGGGTAATTAGCGCAGGCGCGCGCGATATGGACATCCGGCACAATCACCCATTCCAAACCCGCCTCGACCAGGGCGGGGATCAACCGTTCGCTGAAACACATCTCGGCGGGGAAGAATCCCTTCGAATAATCATTATCCCCCCAGGCCGTGTCGTAAATCGCCTTGGCGCAGGCCAGCTCTTTGCGCACCGCGTTTTCATCCATGAGGGCGTTGATGCCGTGGTGATGGCCGACGACCACCATATCCATCCGCCGCTTCCCGCCGGATGTCGTCCAGCCGCGCGCCTCGCGAAAATTCGCGGACCAGTTCGATGCGTAACGCCCGCCGTTCCATCCGGCATCGCCGAGGCTTTTTATATTTTCGATCAGGGCGCCGGCGAAGGAAACCTGTGCGCCGGCCTCGGGAAGATCGAGCATCGAATTCACCGCGTCGCGGGGCGACCATTGATAGGCGGCAACGCGGTCATCAACGTTAAAGATTGAGAAAACATCACTCTCGCTATGCCCGAGGGCGATCGTTTCATAGGCCGTCTCATAACGGCCGGGCGTCCAGGTGCTGTTATCGGGCCAGTAAATCGGCTGATGCATGTGCCAAAGATAACTCGTGTGAACGCCGGTCGACGCGGCGGAGCCGTCTATAAATCCGCTCAGGAGGCCGCAGAGAGCGCTGATGAGAAGGGTGACAATGAGAAGGGTCCCGCGGCTTCGAATCATTATTCCTCCGGTGTGGTTCTTGGTTGCGACTTCTATTGTATCACTCTATGCGCCGGGGTTCCCCCACTACTCACACCCCCCTCTCTCTGGTATAATTAGCGTGACGGGGTTTAATCTGGAAACTGCCGGACCCACACCCCAATCCTTTTGCATTACAACGAGTTAGCCGGATTCAATCCCGGGCGCATCCCCAGGATCCCAAGGAGGACCCTTCATGACATCCGTCATCCGCCGTATCAGACACGTGGCACCGATCCTCGCACCGATCCTTCTGGCCATATTGGCCTCTTTTGCCGTCTTTGGAGGCCCGGCCGGCGCCGCGCCGCTGGACGCCACCGGCGATCTGGACTCCTACCGGTCCATCGATGTTAAAGCTCTCGATCCGGTCTTCGACGGCGCCGCCGAGGGGACCTCGGGTGACCTGATGGCTTTCTTCTACAATCAGGAGCAGGAATGGCTTCTCTTCCGGGTCGGGTTGTTCGAGATGATTCAGGAAGGGCGGAACCGTTTTGCCCAGGATCAAACCCGCGTTTATATTCTTCTCGATTATAGGGACGGCGGAACCCGTCTTCTCCCCGCAGGGGTGGCCGGTTCGGCGCCGATTTCCTGGGATGAGGCGCTCTGCCTCGATTATCTTGATTCCCAAGGGGCGCAACCCCGCGCACGCTATTTCACGGCGGATGGAAGCGAAGCCGGATCGAGCCTCATCCGGAAAATCCACGCCACGCCTTCGCTTGGAACACTGGAAGCCTCCATTCACCTCCCGGCCGCTTTTATACAAGCGACCGACAGGATCGCCGGCGGGCGCTCCTATGCAGAGATCGCCGAAACCGACGCGACACCGGTCGACTTTTATATCTTCACGACCGACGGCCGTGTTGTTCTCGATGATATCGAAACATCACAGGACACCCGCCTCACCGCTCACAATGTCGCCTTTGTACAACATGGCAACCAGGGCCTGACATGGAGCACGGTCTTCCGCGGGGAACGCGGGGAAACACCCGGTATGGAATGCGATCCAGCCAATCCGGATGACGGATTCGACGAGATCATGGCGGTGCATGAATGTTACAGTATCCCCTGCAACTTCCATCTCGCCGCGACGCTGCAGACCTCGGCTGAATGGCATGATCCCTCCTTTAATGAGTGGCTCGTGAACGGCATTTCCGCCGGCTGGGCTGAGATGACTAGTTCGGCCTATGCCCAGCACATCATGCCTTTTGCGCAGAACAATATGAACGATTGGGCGGTCTATATTGAAAAGCAGATGACCGATTGGCGTTATGGAGTGGACACGAAGGTCGCTTGGGTGCCCGAGCGGGTTTGGCTGGAGAATCCTGATGTCGATGGAAACGGCATCGACGCCTCGTGCGGCGTCGTCGATCCGACGATATCCGACAACTGGCTTCCCAACGGCATCGAAGCGGTGATCCTTGATGATTATGTTCATTGCGGCTATTACAATACCGCCTTCGACGACCGGCACATCTATACCCTTCCAAACGGCCTCAAGATCCTCCCCATCGACAACGATTTCGTCGGCAATGTGAATTGGAACTGGGGCCAGGCTTGGAATACAATCATCGGACTTTCCTCCGACGAGCTCTTGATCTATGGAAACGACTGGGAGATCGCCGCGGAGGTGAGCCAGGGCGCCGGGAATTCCGAGGGCTTGAACAATTACATTCATGTCATACAAAACTGCTCGACCTATAGCGCAACGGTCAGCACCTGGAAACTCTCCGACACCCTGAATGAGGGCGGCTTCTATTACGGCTCCAACCCCATCACCGTGCAAAACGGCACCTACGGCCTGCTGGGTGAATTCTGGGGATACGGCGGCGGCTGCAACAGCTGGTATATTGATTGGGCAAGTTATACAGGCCAGGAAAACTCGGATGGCCACTCCCCCAAGTGGAATTACGGCGCGATTTGGAACAACACGCTGACAAAGCTGATGTCCAGCCCGTCCAACGATCTCTCAGAATCGGGCTGGTATACCTTTATGTCCATGATGCATGAGACCGGGTGGCATGATGACGGATATGTCTCCGGCTGGATCCATCATTACTCAAATCACATAAAGAACGCCAATGCCTATGCTGAAGCATCCCGCTGGGCCGATGGGCAGTATGTCAATCCCACCGGCGCCTATCTTTCCGACTTCGATGAGGACGGCATCGAAGAGCTCGTGATCTATAACGAGCGGATCATGGCCGTTTTTGAGTCGATCGGCGGGAAGGCGAACTATATTTTTGCGAAGGGATCCGGCTACGGGTACTCCGTCGGCAGCAACTGTCCCGTCTATTGGGTCGACACCAACGGCGACTATAACGAAACGAATCATGTGGCGCCCCTGTCCGACGTCAGCATCGGCGGCATGGATCGCGAAAACGATCTCTACGGCTTCGAGGTTGTGCAAGCGAGCGGGGATACGGTACAGATCCGCCTGGTTCACCCCGCCGTACAGAAAACGATCACGGTCGTCAGCGGACAGCCTTATCTCCGCGTTACATACCGGACCGGCGGCGCGGATGCTTATGTTAAATCCGCCTGGACACCCGATCTGGTCGATCTGCTCTGGAATGCTGATCTCGATCGCGTTTGGGATAACGGCGGCCGCTATTTCGGGCAGCAGAATCCCAACACCAATGCGACGGCGGCGATCATCACCGGCACTGCAGGGGCGGACCATAATTTCCAATTCAGCGCGACCCTGATGGAGGGGGATGAGATCCACGCGGAGGAATCTTTTGAGGTTCTGATCTACGCAGGGTACGCGACCACGGTCGACGGAAATGAAGAAGTTCCCGAGCTGGAAGCTCTGGCGGCGGTCTTTGCCGATGAGCTGGCGCCGCTCGCCGTATCGGGAACCTATTACCCCGGCCCCGACCGGCTGGTCCTCATCTTCGATCAGGCTGTACAATATGACGCGATCGTCCTGACCGGCATCGGGATCGATGATGACGACGACGGCATGCCGGATGTGGCCCTTTCCGCTTCCTGTACCGTCCTGTCGACGAGCGATTCGAAGCGAATTGAGATTGAATTAGATGAATCCACGGCGAACGCTCTTGAGACTCTTAACACCGAGACTCTAGAGCTCCTGCTCGACGCCGGCGCGGTTATGGATGGAGCGGGAAACGGGAATAGCGCCCTCGACAACACGGCTGATATCGCCATTCAGTATCAACCCGCGACGACGATCACGATTGACGGTTTTGTCGATAGTGAGGAATGGACCGCCGAAACACTGCTCCACGATGATGGCTGGGATTCCGCGTGGACGACACCGGCGCCCGGTGACACCAACGAAATCGTCGCGCTCTATACGACCTGGGACGAGACCTACTTGTACATTGCGGTGCATGGCAAGGTATACGGAAACAGCTGGCTGCTCTACATCGACACCGATCCTAATGGACCCAACGGCGAGGATGATCTCACCGCGATTGACGCCTGGGAACGGGGCGCCTCTTTCTCCTGCCCCGGTTTCCTGGTCGATTTTGAGTATGGCTGTTACCAGCACCAGTCCCCCTATGACGGCAACGGACTGTGGAGGATCCTCTCGCCGACGACCACCGAGAATGTCACCGAGCAGGTGATTCTCGCCTTCGACTCGGCCCATTTCTACGGCGACGAAGGTGGGAGCGAGTTGGCGATTCCCTGGGATGTTCTCTATGAATTGGGCCCCGGACTGGTTCCGGTCGGCGCGCAGGTTTCGGTGGTCGCCTCCATCTGCTGGGACCCGGAACCTGACGGTGAGCTGGGTGGCGATTCCGCGCCCAGCAATCTCATCGCCGATCTGCCGGAATTGGACAATTGCATCTCCTTCATCGTCGATGGCGATCATGACGGACTGCCCGATATACCGGACAGTGATGTGCCATGGGAAAACAGCTCACCGGCGCAAGCGACAATCCAGCTGAGTCCGAATCATCCCAATCCCTTCTCCGCGGGAACGACGATTCATCTGCACCTGAATTCCGGAAATGACGCGTCATCCCAGCTCCTGCCGGTTCACCTGCGCGTTTTTGATATAGGCGGCCGGTGTGTGAGGAATCTCTACTCCGGATCGCTTTTGGCCGGCGGACATCAACTCTATTGGGACGGCCTTGATGACAACGGCATCCATCTCGCCAGCGGTAATTACATGATCCGAGCCGAATCGGGGAGGAAGAGGGTGTCGCAAATGATCACGATTGTGCGGTAGATCTGAAAGACCCCGGGGGCGAAGTCCCCGGGGTCAAATTTCATTCCAGATATAGGCAAGCGCAAGACTCAGAACGAAGTTCTGAATGAAGCATAATCGGCCTACTTGCCTCCAACCGCCTTATCGCCGCCCTTGTCTCCGGACATCATGGGGCAAGCACCGGCGCACTTCTTTGCACAGGCCGTCGTGTCTTTGCCCGTACAAGCCGCCGCGCAAGCCTTCTGGCAGGCGGCGCCATCCCGTCCCGCACAAGCCTTGGCGCAAACTTCGGCGCATTTCTCTTTACATTTGCCGGTGCAGGTATCACCACACTCAGCTTTGCAGATCTCCTTGCATTGCTGCATCAGCTCCGGCGAACATTTCCCAGCACAAGCCCCGGCACAAGCCTTCTGGCAGGCGGCGCTATCCCCGCCCGCGCAAGCCTTTGCACAAGCCTCAGTACAAGCCTTCTGGCAGGCCTTGTTGCAGGCGGCGTCATCGGCCAGCCCTGAATTTAAATCGGATGATGGAATGGCAATATCATCGCTCGATGAGGTGACATCACCCTTTTCAGTTGAAGTATCCCCACTGCATCCAACCGCCACGAAACCGAACCCAAACAAACAAACGATCATTAAGATCGACAGAAATCGAGTCATCAAATCACTCCTCATTTTGATCCATCCTCTCTGGTTCCCATTGGCTCCGGATTACAGACTCCGGAAACCCCTCCTCTCATCCCCATACTTCCACAACTTTGACGAAAGTATTGGAAATACCTCTCTTGTTGCTTCTCCGACAGCAACTGTTTCTCTTTCAACATCTGCTCAATGATCAGGCTCTGCATCTCCCGCTGATTATCGAGAATCTTTTCTTGGAGTTCGTTAATCCGGATCTGGTTTGGTTCCGCTGCAGCGATCTCATCGATCAACTCCGCACGGGGACCGTCCAAGCGGCGGCAAATGTCACAACGCTTTTGATTAAATTCCTCAATCAGGGGCAAGATCGAAGCCCGATCCTCGGCGGTGAAACCGATCCACTCATGGGGACCGCATTGGACACCGCATTCCGCCGGCACACCGTCATCGGAGTGCTGATTCCCCGGTATCGCCCTCGCGCCCCAGACAATGAGAATCGTCAGATTAAAGGCAAGGGAGAAGATGAAGATGACAGAGATGATTTTTCCTTTCATCGTTCCCTCTCCTGCGCCGCTAAATCCGCGACCAATGCCAAATAGCTCTCCAGCAGAGATCCCTCGGGAGACGCTCCGAGGCAATCCTCGCCGTAAAGCAGCTGCGCCACGCCCCGTTCATCATTGACACCCTCGGTGGAAGCACCGGGCGGGGCGTTAAACAATTGTGATCCCATAAGACCGCCGAGAATCACACCCAGGGCTGATGCCGCCAGAGTTGCCGCACGGAGTCCTCTCCCCGCCACTCGCCACCATTCCAGCGGCCGGAGCAGAGATTCAAAAAGGCTCTCCCGGTCAAACATGATCTTGCGCTCGGCGGCCAGCAGGACCCGCGCATGAAATCCATCCGGCGGATCCGACTCACCAAAATCATGAAGAAAGTTAATGATCCGGCGGCGCTCCCGCGCCTCGGCCCGGCACAAATCACACTGTTTGAGATGCTGTTCTATCAGACGCGCTTCCTCCGGCGCACAAACCCCGGAGTTATAGGTATCAAGGATAGCCTTCACCTGATCACATCTCATTTCATCTCCTCCACCTTTATAACGTGGCAAAATCGGAAATCCCCCCATAAACCAGATCCCTAAAGGGAATCGCAGCCCTCTTCATCCGGCAGCAGGCGCCTCAAACGCTCCCGCGCGCGCGCCAGGTGCCGTTCCACGGCCTTCTCTGAACCGCCGATCACTCCGGCGATCTCCGCATGCCGAAGTCCGTCATAGTATTTCAGGACGATCGCCACACGCTGTTTCGGCGGCAGGGTAAGAAGGGCCGCGCGGACCCGCTTGCATCGTTCATCGTCTTCCCGGATTTGAGATGGCGAGGGATCGGTGCTCTGGGGATCGGGCGCCTGATCGGTATAGATTGGCCGTTTTTTGCGCGACCGGTCGATGCAAAGCCGGCCGACAATCCGCAGGAGGTAGGCCCGAAGACTGCCGGTGGATTGGAAAGGAGACTTGGCCGTCAGCGCTCTAAGGAAGGTCTCTTGAGCCAGATCCTCCGCCTCGACGGCATCACCGGTAAAACGAAGGGCCGCATTCCAGATACATTTTTGATAACGGCGGACAACCTCGTCAAAAGCGCCCAAATCACCGCCGGCGACGCGCCGTATCAAAGCGTCATCGGAGGAATTGTCGGTGGGTCGCATCATACCGTCACCGGTTCCTATGTCCCCCGAGGCTCCATCCGCCCTTTGTGGCCGGATTCGGGAATTTAGTGAATGCCGACTAGTGATTGCCGAAGGGATTATACCCTTCGATCGTAAAAGGGGACGCGCGCCAGAGATTCTCACCCAAATTGTAATAGGGCTCCGTCACGGCTTGCCGCACAAGCTCCGCATCGGCCTTTGCGGGATCATATATGATTTTGGCTTTCGCGGCACCCGGTCCGGGCCAGGCCTCGAGCTTTAAGTAACCCGGAATTTCAAACTCATCATCGCGATCCAGGAAAAAAACCAGCAAAGAGGCCCGGCCGCGGCACGTAAGATCGTGGATCCCCAGCTCGACACTTGCCACCTTCCCGATAGCGGCACCCCTTTTATAGGTGAATGACGGCATGGGATTGAATACCGATGCGGCGACGGCGCCCATGATGCAAAGCAACAGGATGATCACCGGCACCGGATAGGGTAAGTTTCGTTTCGGCGCCCAGAACGGTCCCCAGGTCAGCGCTCCTCTTTTGGCGGATGGGCAAACCGTCACGCACTCGAGACAAGTTGTACACCGCGCCGCGGTGATCTCCTCATCTTTATCGATCGGAATCGCCATGAGGCAGGATTTGGCGCACAGACCGCAATCGGTGCAGGCTTCCGGATCCCGCCGGACACGCGTTAATCCCATTTTGGAGAAGGGTTGAAGCACGGCAGCCAGCGGGCACAACCAGCGGCAGAAGGGAATCGTGACGAGGATCGATCCGGCAATGATAAAACCTGAAACGACATAGGCCCAGAGGGTGATGTCATCGCCATGGCGGCTGAGCAAGGCATAGCAGGGATCGTAGCCGCGGAATATCAGCTCGCCGGTCCGATAGGTAAAATAGAGGATAAGCGCAAGCACTCCGTATTTCAGGAGACTTAACACCCGGTCGAGTCTATGAGAAATCCTGAACGGATTGATGCCGATTCGCACCGCCCAGCGGTGAATCCACTCAGAGATGGCTCCGATCGGGCAGACATAACCACAAAAAACACGCCGCAACAGCAGTGTCATCAACAGAACGGCCCCTAGGATATAAAAATTGGAAACGCCGAGGGAACAGGGCATATTGCCGTCGGTGAAATAGGCGTAGATGGCTTCTATCCCCCCAAAGGGACACCACCTCTCGGCATTGCCTTTAACAATAAAAACCGCCGCCAGCGTGAGAGCCAAAAATGACAGCTGGAGAGTTGTTCTGAGCTTTCTCAATATCTTCTAAAACCGAATTTTCTATTTTGAGGAACTTGCGGGAGCGCTTTGGCTTCCCCCGCAGCTCTGCCGGCTCGGACAATTACCGCAGCTCGTTCCACCGCTGCAACCCGATTCTGAGACCTTCGACTGAGTTTCGAGGGCCTTTGTAAAGACCGGGTTATTCAGCAGGCCGGCGAAATCCTTGCAGGCCATTATCTGGCGGCGGGCCGTTTCAATGCGGCTGGGAGGAATCGATTCGAGTGTGCGTGTCAGGTAGGCCGCGGCGCCCGAATCATTGCCCGTTAAGGCGTAAAGCCGGGCTGATTGATAGAGCATGCCCGGTGCCGCCGCCTCTGGAATCTCGACGTTTTCCAAAACCTTTTTTGCAAGTTCGATCTTCTGCTGACGCCCGAGGGCAATCCCATAAAGCAGCCGTCCGTAGGGCAGGGCCGACGCCTCGTCGACTCCGGCCAGAATCTTCTCGGCATCCGCATTCTTATTCAATTGAAGATACGTTTCCGCCAACTGCGTTGCGCTGAGCACTGAATCGATCTTCTTGTGAACCATCAGGTCAAGATCAAGCGCCTCTTCATAGATCTCTTTAGTGTAGTAATACCCGCGTAGAGATTGCGCCATTCGTTCCCAAATCTCGGGATCCTTCTCCGACTTGATATCTTCGCGGATTTTCATCACCCGGTGCAGAATAGCCTGCTCCTGTCTGTATTCCGTCTTTGAACCATCGATCTCGACAGCCTCCCCGTAGGCCTCATAGGCGCCAGAGAAATCACCTTTTGAAAGCCGCTGGGTCCCCATCGCGAAGGCTTCCTCGGCCGTTTTCGCCGAAGCGGCAAAGGGTGTTAAAAAAGTCACGGCGAGAATCGAAAGGATCACCGAAAGCTTTGAATGCATGACAATATCTTCTCCCCAGGTTTTGAAAATAGATGGCTCAGTGGAAAACACAGACCAGAAACCGGAGCGGCCCTGTCCTCATTATAATATAACGAACCGGCGGCCAAAATCCCCCTGGAGTTCGGCAAGGGATACAGGATGAAACCCTGGGTCGGACCAACCATCGGGGACGGCCGATCTGATTCTTTAACGTCTTGCGACACAACAAGAACGGGGTTAATCGTCCCGGCGCTCCGGTTCGGTGGGCTCGCCGTCACTCTTCTTTGGCGGGAATCGTTCACCAACGGGGGGTCTGGGCCACGCATCAGCCGGCCCGATGATCTTGCCGGCCGGGGAGTGCCCCCTGCATTCCGGCTCATGCCGGTCTTCGGATTCAGGGACAGCCCTCTCTGCGGAACCATCACCCGGTTCGAGCGATTCCTCGGGCGCCTGAGCCGGCGCCTCAGCCGGATTCTCTTCCACCAACGATTGGAGGTCATGTCTCAGCTCTAAAAGATGTTTCCGAAGTTCGGCCACACTCTCTCGCATCATCGCATCAAGAACGGCCATTCGATTTGCGGCGCACCCCAGATTTTTTGTCTGCCGGATGATCTCATCCTGGAACGATTGGAGTTCGGGATGGTTGCGCAGGAAGCCATCACGGGCTGCAACGGCCTCACGTATCATCTTGAAAGTATCCTGGTTTTTGGGCACCGGAAGATCCTTCTCGATCCTTGAATTTGTCTTACCGCTTCGGCCGAAGGACCACCCGCGGAGGCGGCACTACATATGACTATCGGTCAGAAATCGAGACTCACGACTCTTACCGTATGATGGCGCATCCCCAGATACAGGTGGTCACCGTCCGTCCATAAGGATTTTTGCGTACACATTAAACAAAGAATTATGAGCAACTTTAATCCAATTTTGCTGGTTCCTTGAAGAGAACCTATGCATGGGTGTAATAACCCAATATTTAGCAATAGATTATACACCCTCCGTTTTAGCGCGGAAAGGAATACCAAATCGAATCTCCCTGGTCATTTCATCCGCAGAATTATTCTTCCTAATGAATCGAAAATTGTTGGACATTAAAATCTCTTCACTCTTATTAAATTTCAGTGATCTCAATCTTCAATATCACTCACCGGATTTCCGAAGAGTCCATTACAGGAGTAAAACAGGTCATCGCATCGACACCTCGCTTGCGGGTGATGGGGAATCGGCAATGCGCGGTCCGGTGATTGATGATCCTTCTCGTCTCTTCTATGGGGTCAAAAGAACGAATGGGGGGAGTTGTTTTTGAGCCGGCACCAATGTGCCTCCCACATGCACCATCGCCGGCTGTGGGGAAAGGTTATTGTGCGGTTCCAAAATGAGGATATTGCCACAATTCCGTCAATTTGTTAAAGAAGCCCCATCTGAATAAGGAGCCTTAAATATGAAAAAAGTCCTATCCATCGTCACAGTGCTTGTCATCTTCTGCTTTGTCATCACACCCGCCTTTGGATCCACTGTGAAAGTCGGTTTGAACTATCCCAAGACCGGACCATACGCCGATATGGGTCTTGATCAATATCGGGCCGCGGAACTGGCTATCGGTGAGATCAATGCCAGCGGCGGTATCCTCGGCCAGCAGGTAGAACTTGTTTGGCGCGATTCGCAATCCAAAGCGGACGTGACTGTGGCCAATGTTACCGATCTTATTGATAACGAAGGTGTCAGCATGGTTTTTGGCGGCTCCTCAAGCGGTGTGGCCGTCGCGGCTTCCGGCGTGTGCCAGCAAAAGGGTGTTCCTTTCTTTGGGACACTGACCTATTCAACCGACACTACAGGCAAAGATGGGCATCGCCACACGTTCCGCGAGTGCTTCGATGCCTGGGCCGGCGCAAAGGCGATGGCCGCCTATATGAACCAGAATTACGCAGGGAAAAAGTATTTCTACGTCACTGCGGACTATACCTGGGGCTGGACCACCGAGGATTCCTTCAGAAAGTTTACCAATACGGAAGACAAAACCACCCATAAGGGGATCACAACACCCTTCCCTGGAGCCTCCGACGAGGATTTCAAAAAGGCCCTCGGCCTGGCAAAATTGGTAAAACCCGATGTTCTCGTGCTCGTTCTCTTCGGTGACGACATGGCATCGGGCATTCGTATCGCGACATCAATGGGTCTTAAAGAAACATGCGCCATTGTTGTTCCTAACTTGACTCTCGGCATGGCTGAAGCAGCCGGTCCGAAGGTTATGGAAGGTGTCGTTGGGGCGCTTCCCTGGTGCTGGTCGGTACCCGCCAAGTACAATTATCCAAGGGGACAACAGTTTGTCGATGCATTTGCGGCAAAGTATAACCGTTATCCGAGTACTTCGGGCGCATCCGCCTACACCATTATATATGAGTACAAAGCCGCCGCGGAACGCGCGAATTCAATCGCCTCCGCCGATATAGTCAAATCTCTGGAAAATCACAAATATACATTATTGAAAGATGAGCAGATGTGGCGGGACTTCGATCATCAGTCTATCCAAACCGTTTATGTTGTTCGATGCAAGAATGAGGCTGATGTTCTCAAGGACAAATACAAACTTGATTACTTTGACATCATCAGCAGCATGGCCGGCTCCGAGGCTTTCATCACGAAGGCGGAATGGGATGGAGTTCGGAAAGCTGACAACAAAATGACAAGTCTTGAGCCTTTAGAATAGCTGCATCCGCTCTTTTGTGGCGATGGAGATCTGGGCGCATTATTCATGCGCCCAGATCAACTCCATATTCACTGTGGTAGGGTTTCAACGGGGAGAATTCATTATGTCCATTTTTAAATATTGGAAAAATTCCTCTATCAGATTCAAGATCAACAGTATTCTCATACCCTCATTGCTGCCGATCCTGGCAATTGGCTGGGCAAGCTACGATTCACACAAGAATTCTTCCATCACGAGCAGTGAAAATCTGGCTCGTATCGTTGTAACCAATTCTTCCGAACAAGTTAATGACTTTCTTTCAAGTCAATACGAAAAATTCGTCAGCATAACCGATCAACTGACATTTGGCCTGGCCATTGAATTTGAGACAATGGATGAGCTCGCATCGCAGATGCAGAGCATGCAGAACTCGACGGGATTTAATCTGTTCTTGGTTATGGACGACAAAAACCAGGTGTTGTTGAGCACTTTTCAAAACAACGGATTGACTCATGAAACAAATACATTGAAGGGAATTTCGGTACAGGAAGCGGCCGTTTTCAACAAAGAAGCCAAAACAGACATCGCCTTCATTAAGAGCGATATATTGAAAAAACTTTCACTGGATAACACCAGCACGCTTGTCTGCGCCTACCCATGCCAAAATTCATCGGGTGACTTCAATGGTTGGTTTTTAGCATATGTTGATTGGGGGATGATCCAAAAAAATCTCTCGATGGCGTACAAGCAGCTCTGCAACAATGAGTTGGTTGACTCTAAAATATTCCTTTACGACAAGAGCAGCCAGACCGCCTTCACTCATTCAGATCCGGAGCTTCTTGGAACAATCTATGATTCGGCTTCGCTCTTTTCCGGGAGTGAAATGACTGTAGAGACCGCCGACACCGATCCGGGTGAAACGGAAGAGGTCTCATCAAGTGTTGTCAAGGGCAGGGTCAATGATGAGAAATGCTACATTGCCACTGCTGGAATCATCGGCCCGAAAAATCTATTGGCTGGAACCGGCATCAAGTCACCTGACTATGAATATGTCATCGTAATACCCGAGAACAATGTCCTTGCCGACGTCCGAAACATTCTGCGTTTAACCGGAATCATGGTCCTCGCCGGCGCCGTTTTCATCCTCCTGGTCATTTGGTTGGTTTCCAGAAATATTTCCTCGGTGATCAAGGCGACCATTGAAGCCCTGCGCGACATTTCCCAGGGCGATGGCGACCTCACAAAACGGCTGGCCACAAGTTCGACAAACACGAAAAATGAGATTGATATTCTTGCCCGATACTTCAACGCCTTTACTGAAAAGATCCAGGGGATTATTCAAGACGTTGCCGAAACAACGTCTTCGCTGAATGAAGCCTCTCAAAAATTATCGGCGACATCCACCAACATGTCCCTGAGATCGGATGAGATCACATCTCAATCCAATAATCTGGCCTCCGCAACGGGCGAACTCTCGACTAATCTCAACACCGTCGCGACCGTCTCAGACGACATGTCGCTTTCCGTCAGGAATGTGGCGACAGCGATTGAAGAGATGAGCTCTTCTCTCAGTGAGGTGGCGAAAAGCTGTTCACAAGCCTCACAGATCGCATCCAATGCCAACACCAAGGCGCAGCACGCCGGCGATACAATGAAACAACTCAGCAGCTCCGCAACTGAAATCGGGAAGGTCCTGGATACCATCAGCGATATCGCTGATCAAACAAACCTCCTGGCCCTGAACGCCACGATTGAAGCGGCCTCGGCCGGTGAGGCCGGAAAGGGATTCGCGGTTGTGGCCAATGAAGTCAAGGAACTGGCCAAGCAGACGGCTATCGCCACCGAGGAAATCGGCCGGCAGATTAACGATATGCAAAACAGCACCGGAAGCGCCGTTAAGGCTATTGAGGAAATTTCGAATGTTATTGAGGAAATCAATAGCATTACCCATACAATCGCCAGCGCCGTTGAAGAACAATCTTCCACAACAGATGAAATTTCCAGCAGCATCGCGGGGGCGTCTGATGCAGCGATCAATATCTCCAACAATGTTCAGGAAGCATCAAGTGGAGCCAATGAGATCTCTTCAAGTATTCAGAGCCTAAACCAAACAGCTCATGATACATCTGAAAACTCGAATGAGACAAAGGAAAATTCGCAGAATCTGTCGGCGATTTCATCCCGCTTACATGAACTGGTAAATCTCTTCAAAGTCTAGCGGTAGGATTGGCTGTCAAAATCCAGAGGCAAGGCCGGAGTCATCATTCGGCCTTGCCTTCTTTCTTGAACTGTTCCATGACTTCCGCAAATTCTTTCTCAGCGTCTCCCACCACCTTGCTGAACTCCTTTAAGATTCTGCGTCCACTGTCGGCAGCGCCGGAGCCGTGTGATCTCATATATGACTCGGCGCCCTTCCCGTGGTGATAGTAGTCGCTCAATTTGTACCTGGCGACAAACTCATTGCATTCCGCGCATCGTACAAATACGGCTTGAGGCTTGCTTGGAACCCGGACAAGCAAATTCCTCATGTTATAGGAGTTGCATTTTTGGCATTGTTGACGATGAAGTTCCATTGAGAATCTCCCTCGCGAAGCCGGTTTTACACGTCTTATATCTCTAAAATCACTCAATAGAGGCCGATGATCTTCCACCACCACCAACCCGCCGTAAAGGTCAAAACAATCCCGATAATGGTGCCAATCAGACCCGGCCTCAGCATGTCCTTCACGCTTATTTCGCCGGTACTGAAGGCCAGTGCATTCGGAGGCGTTGAAATCGGCAGTGACATGGCCAAGGAGCAGGAGAAGGCGACCCCGACCAATACTGGTGAAACTTGGCTAAGCCCCATGCCCATGACAATCGGCATTATCAAGTTAGCCGTTGCCGTATTGCTCATCAAGGTTGACATGAAGCAAGAAACCACGCCCAGCACCACCGCCAGCATAAAGAAGCTTCCCTGATCCACGGGCAACCGCGCCACAAGCCAATTGGAAAGCCCCCCCGCGCTGATGATCTCGCCCAGGCACAAGCCTCCGCCCATGATCAACAATACATCCCAGGACAGAGCCCGAAGATCGTTGATTTTGAGGAACCCCACGCCGAAAAACAACAGCACTGGAATCAAGGCGACCGTTCCGGAAGATAACTTATGAATAGGTTCGGTGATCCACAGGGCCACCGTGACCAAAGAGATCGCAATAACGAGCTTGGCCCGCCGCGAATAGACGGTTTTCAGGGGTTTGAATTCCTGAACAATACCCTTGCTCGTTCCCCGAAAAAAGAACATGATGACAAACCACATTATGACCAGCATGCCAATCACACTGGGAACTCCGAGAATCATCCACTTGAGAAAACTCGGCGCGATACCGGCTTTCTGCATATATTGAATCGCGATGGCGTTTGGCGGCGTACCGATCGGAGTTCCCATTCCGCCGATATTAGCGGAAAAGGGGATAGAGAGCAGGATTGCCTTTCGATAACGATCATCCGCAGGAAGCGAATTGATGATTGGAATACAGAGCGCCAGCATCATCGCCGCGGTCGCCGTATTGCTGAGCCACATCGACAGAAAGGCTGTAATACCCATAATACCGGCTATCATCATGGGTATGGAATTCCCGGTTTTTGTAATAATCCTGCGGGCAAGATCTTCGTCAATTTTGTACCGGTGCAGCGCGGAAGAAATGACGAACCCGCCTAGAAACAGCAGGATAATGTTCGAAAAGAAAGGTCCTAGAAATACCGTTTCTGAAATTTTAACTCCACCCTCACGCAATACTCCCAGTAACCAGGTCTTGCCAAGAAAGAGAATAAGCAGGCTGGTGACAAATAGGGGGATCGCCTCTGTAATCCAGAGGGTGGCGCCGATCAACAGTATAACGAAGGAAACTTGGACCGGTTTACTCATCCCCCAGCCCGAGAACACTTCAAAGACACCGCAGAAATAAAACACGATCACAACAACCAATGCCAATATCCGGTTCAGATATTTCGGCATACCATTCACCCTCTCCTGCAAAGGACACCCTATCGGCCGCGACAAGTGAATCCTAGGTGTATTCTTCTCAAGTTGTACTGAGTGAGTTCAAATCGAATTCGTCCCCAATTCTCGGCCGATGGGTTTTCGCTTGGATCGCCTTCCGAATATGCTTAGCCAGGACAGCCGCTGAATCGGGTTCGCCATGCACGACAAAGACCTCTTTAGGCGCCCGTCCAGAGGTCTTGATCCACCTCATCATTTCCTTCTGATCCGCATGCCCCGAAAGGCCGTGCAGATTCAAAAATTCGGCCCTGACAGGTATCTCCCTGCCATGCATCCGGAGAACCTCAGCGCCATCCTGTAACGCCCGTCCACGCGTTCCCATCGCCTGATAGCCGACGAGAATAATCAGATTCTTCGGATCCGGAAGCCGCCACCCCAGATGGTGGATGACACGCCCGCCGGTGAGCATTCCGCTGGGTGAAACAATGATGCGCGGGCCCTTGAGCTGGTTGAGTTGTTTTGACTCGTCCGGGGTCACATGCAATTGGACATTGTCCGGGAAAAGCCGCTTTCGGCCGTCATCAACAAGATCATCATCGAGATTATGATCGTAGAGATGCTTGCTGTAGATGCTTGTCGCTTTCACCGCCATTGGACTGTCGATATGGATGGGCACCTCCGGGAGATCGCCCGACTTCATCATCCGTCGTAGAATTAAAGTAACAAGCTGTGACCGCCCCACGGCAAACGCGGGAATCAGAACCATACCGCCCCGCTTAAATGTCTTCAGAATCGGTTCTTTAAGCTGATCTTCGATTGATCCCTTTTCATGGATGCGATTCCCATAGGTCGATTCCACAACCAGGATATCGCATGGCGGCATTGGATCAGGGTCTGTGTGCAATGGAACGTCATAACGGCCCACATCACCGCTGAAAATGATTGTTTTCTGCGAGCCGTTGCTGTCTACGATGATTTCCAAAAAGGCGGAGCCAAGAATATGTCCGGCATTGTGAAAGCGAACCCTGATCCCACGCCCGAGGTCAAGCCATTTCTCATAATCGACGACACGGAACAGCTGCACCGCCGCCTCGGCATCCTTCACGGTATAAAGAGGCTCTGCCGGTTTATGCTTGCTGAAGCCCTTTTTATTCGCGAAGGCCGCGTCTTCTTCTTGAAGCTTGGCGCTGTCTTTCAAGATAAGATCGGTCAGCTCGCTTGTCGCTCGGGTGCAATGCACCGGGCCGGTGTAACCTTCTCTGGCCAGGCGGGGAAGATACCCCGAATGATCAAGGTGCGCATGCGTTAGAAGGATATGATTGATCTGCGATGGTTCAAAAGTCGGCTTCTTCCAATTCAGCTCACGGTGCGCCTTGAGTCCTTGAAACATCCCCACATCGATCAATGACCATATTTTATCGGCTTTTAGAAGGAAGCGGGAACCGGTAACGGTTCCCACACCGCCATGAAAGCCCAATGTTAACAGCTCGAAATTCCTTGATTGAGCCACTTTATTTTTGAACCTCATCTAAGATGTCCAGGAATTCATCATATGGGAGCGCCTGCCAACTTTCCGCACTGACGGCGCCTTCGGTCAACGAAATCAACGATACTTTGTGAGCTGTTTCCGCATCGGGTGCATCATAGATATCCATAAAGTCGTAGGCTCCGAGGAGCGCATAATGGGAGACCCATTTCACATCAGGACACTTCTCCTTCACTTTCTTAATCCAATCCTTCCCCATAGCTTTCCTGGCTTTGGCATCGACGAGGGACTCGGCCGACAGACAGGTCATCAGAATGAATCTCGGCATGATGTGCCTCCTTTCTTGGATCCATCATCCCACCCAACGTGCCGGGGCTCAAGACCGGATCGATTTGACCCCCCAAACTAAAATATATCGCACGACATGGCGGATGGGTCCTTTTCTGAGGTCCCGGCTCATTCGGCGAAGCCCCCTCTTAAAGGCGGCGTCGGAAATGAGATGCAGCGATGAGAAAGCTTTTTGCGGTAAGGGCCTATATCGGTCAGCACCGAGATCCATTCAACCTGCTGCTGGAACAGGCCGCCGAAGCCGGCATCTCGCATAAACGTCTGAAGCAGGGAGATCCGGGGATACCGGCCACATCGACATCGGCGGAGTCCGGGAAATAGGTGGGATATCATTGAGGTGATGGATCACATCGACACTGTATATGAGATCGAGGAAATCCCGCTTCGCGCAGAGATTTCCCGCCCTGGAGAGAGCGAAATGGATCGATTCCAGCTTCTTCCGAGCCTTGCCCAGCATCTCTTTGGACGGCCCAAACCCCCAGCATGTGCATTGGGTTGCACTTCTCAAGGCGGAAATATGATTCCCGGTCCCGCACCCGACCTCCAAAACCTTGGAGGTCGATGCCACGGCTCCCTGGTTGAGCAGAGTGTTAAAAACCACGGGATGGATCCCGCGGTGCTGGGCATATTCAGCGGCGATTCTGTTGTAATCAATTTATTGGGTCACGAGCCGCGTATCCTGTGCGCGCCTGCTCGGAATGGATCAAGGCGTGCACAGGATGTTCATCCCGCCCAAAGGGCCGTAAAGTTTACAGATCGCCTGTACAAAGCCTCATCAAATCTGAAACATTCTCCATCGAATCAAGCGCAAGAATCGCCCTGCGGATCTCATTCCGCCGCCCCACCGAGAAGGATGGCGACGCGAGCGCATCGAATTTGACCTGCAACTCCTCTTCCGTCATCGGATCGCGTGGGTCCCCCTTGGGGATATCGATCCGCTTTTCCAACTTCCGCCCGTCGATCGTCTCGATAGTGACCTTGCAGGGCTGAATTTCAGGAAAGAGCTTTTCGAATTCGGGATTCGCCGTGACCTTGATTTTGTTCAACTGCTCCCTGAGTTTTGGATTAAAAAGCATATCTTCCTGAAACTCAGGAGGCGTCACCCGGCCCTGGCTCAGCGCGGCGGAGATGCAATAAGGCAGCGAGTGATCTGCCGTTTCTTTCGACTGCGGATTGTACTTCGACGGATCGCTGAGAATATCCGCCGCCCGCGCGATCGATTCGATGTGCACCGTCTTGACATCGTCGGCTTTCAGGCTGTGTTCTTTGATCAGATCCAGAGTCGCCGTGATCGGAGCATGTGTCAGAGCCTCCGTCGGATAGGCTTTCATCCCGCATTGGCTGATCTTGAATGAGCCCCCCAAATCATTGATCAACTTTGAGTAATCCCAATCCGGTCCAAGGCAATGAACCATTCCTTCTTTTCCGTCCAAAACATTTTCAGGGCCTGTATAGCCGCCCTGCGCCAACAAGGCGCCCTCAACCCCGCAGCGGGTCGCCATCGGATCAACGGTGTTCTTCATCATCGTCAGTTTGCCGGCGACGGCGGCGCCGAGTGTCAGGTGATGACAGGCTGAAATGCCAAGTGCATGCTGCATTTTTTGCGCATCAAGATTGAGCATCCGGCCCGCAACGAGCGGGGCGGCATAGGCGGTGAGCGTGGCGTGATGCCATCCCCTCTCCCGGATCCCCGGCAGAGCGAACTCACAAAGACGCATTTCAATCTCATAGGCGAGTACGATACCGAGGATCAGATCCCGTCCCGAGAGCCCCTTCCACTCGCAGATCGAGAGAGCAGCCGGAATGATATCCGACGGATGCGAGGGATCCTGCTTCCAATAGATATCGTTATAGTCCATCGCCCTTATCATCAGGGCGTTCAAAAAGGCCGCCTCGATGACATGCGTTTTCTTCCCGGAGACAAAAACTGAAGCCTGCCCCACCGCTCTTTTGGACATCATCAACGCTTCGGCAATCCCGCAGTCTTCGGTCCGGGCGCCGCCGATAGCGCATCCGACGGAGTCGTACATAAATCGCTTAGCGGCATCGATAGCATCATCAGTGAGATGCTCATATTTCAATTGAGAAGCCCAATCAGCCAATGTCTTTGACAGAAACTCGGCCATCTTCCTCTCCTCTCAGGTAACACCGGCGGTTATCCCACCCGGCACTCAATCCGGTCTTCCAATTCCGTCATAAAATTCAGCCATTCAATTCAGTTATTTGACCAATTCAAAATCGGTGAAATCGGCGTGATGGAATACAATCGATTCCGGAAACCGCCTGACATGATCGCCTTCCTTTGAATGCGTGGCGACGACATGCATGACAGCATCGGATACGCCATGTTTATAACAGAGACCGACACCGCTAAAGGGATGGCGGAGATACTCCCCACCCCGGCCTTTGACGATTTTCCCATCCTTCTCGACATACTCCAAGCACTTCCCTACATCCGCCAGCATCGCGCCCGCAATCAGAATATCATGATCAACCTTGCAGCGATCATCATAGGCGTCTTTCAACACATCATACATGGCGATACACATCCGGCAGACGGTGCGGACATGCTCATTAAACATTATTCGAACATCATCCGCCAGCAGCGTGAACGGGATCCTCTTCATATCCTCCGGCTTCCACCCACCGAGCGTCAGGGCGTCTTCCCAAACATCCACAACCTGCTTGCGCAGGTTCTTGTCATGGATATCATTGATTTCGGGAAACATTTCGATAATCTGATCACGCATGATACTCCTCCTGTATCGTTCCAACGGCGCCGCCGGCGAAGCTATGCCAAACCCAACCGCTGTCTCAGAACCGCCTCAAAACCACCCAATGCCACTAACTCCTGAGCTACCTCCCGCAAGGGAGAAATTGAATACTTTTTGCCGTCAACGGATATTTCACTCGATTCGAAGTCAATCCGCGCTTTCATCGATGTCCGTATCGTCAAAGCCTTCATGTCGCAGTATTTCTCCCGCAGCTCCGTCACAAGCTCCGGGCATTCTACAACGATAAAACCATTGTTGAAAGCGTTGCGCTTGTACGTTTGCGAGTAGGATCCGGCAATAACCATCTGAATGCCGCGGTATTTTAACGCGGTCGCCGCCTGCTCCCTTGACGAACCGGAACCGAAGTTCCATCCGCCGACCAAAAGGTCGCCTACTTCAACAATATTTTGGAATTCGGGATCGTAGTTCAGCATTGCCGCTCGTCCCATCTCCTCGGGCGTAAGATTATCTTTGTAGGTAAAATCCTTGCCATAGATGCCGTCGGTATTGAGGTTGTCCTTCGGCACAAGAAGCAGCTCACCCTCGATGAAACCGGGGAAGCCGTCACGGATTTCGATCCTTTCTTTTACCTGGGCCTGCGGCGCATTGATCTTGACAGCGCCGCGCAGGCCGGCCGGCGCCATCGATTCGGGCGCCGCGATAATCCCTGCCATGGCCGATGCGGCCACGACGGCGGGAGAAGCGAGGTAAGCGAACGCCTCGGGAGAACCCATCCGTCCCTTAAAATTCCTATTGGTTGCTGAAACGGCGACTTCACCCGGCTCCAGCAACCCCTCACCCAGGCCGATACACGGACCGCATCCCGTTGGCAGCGCTATGGCGCCGGCCTTCATCAGGATGTCCCAATATCCAAGACGCTGGGCTTCGCTCTGCACAAACGCCGATGCGGCGGCGACGTACAACTTCACCTCAGGATGTACTTTTCCACCCTTGAGCACCCTCGCCGCTTCCGCCATATCCTCCAATCGTCCATTCACGCATGATAGCAGATAAGCCTTGTGGATCTTTACCTTTTGCCCGCTGATCTCGGACAAGGGTGTGATCTTTTTGACCTCGTTTGGCCCGGCCACATGCGGCGTCACCGAACCGAGATCAAAGGTAAACTCCTTGGCGTAGAAGGCATCGGGATCGGGTTGAGGATTCTCCGCTTCAAAGCGCCGGATAATTTCAGGAGTCAAGCGCGGATTAACAATACCCCGCTTCTTCATCTCCTCGGCGCGCATCACAAAGAAAGCCCGCGTCGTTTCATCATATGGGATCAATCCAACCAGGGCGCCCCACTCGGTCGTCATGTTGGAAATCGTCATCCGCTGATCCATCGAAAGGGAAGCGAGACCGTCGCCATCGAACTCAATCGCGCCGTTTAGAACTTCATCTTTGTTGAAGTAACCGATGAGAGCAATGATGACATCTTTGCCCGTGACGCCGGGCCGGAGGCGTCCCTCGAGATTGACCTTTACAATCTCGGGAACCTGCCACCATGTTCGGCCCGTCGCCCAGATAGCGGCGGCATCGGTGCGGACGACCGGCGTCCCCAGGGCCCCGACGGCTCCGTAGATATTGGAATGGGAATCGGATCCGACGACAAAAGATCCAGGTTGTACAAAACCATTCTCCAGCATGAGCTGGTGAACGATCCCCATCTTGGCGGGATGAAAGACAATTCCATGCTCTTTGGCAAACGCCTCGATCTTTGCATACTTCGCCAGATTCTCGGGCTCCTCGTTTTGAACGTCGTGATCGAGACCGTAGACCGGTTGCGCCGGATTATAAATCTTGGTCGCACCAATGGATTTGAACTTCGGGATGACGGCGCCGGTGTTATCATGGGTCATGACATGGGCTGGTTGGATCGTGAGAAAATCCCCCGATCGGACCTTGTAATTCTTAGGCAAACCGATGGCGAAGCGCTCAGCAATTTTCTCAATCCTGTTCTGTCCCATTAACCTCTATCTCCATGTGTTTCATTATGTTACAGACAATTTACGCCGGTCGGCCCAGGCGTCCGAGGTTCATTTCTATCCATAATGATGTGACTTCCGAGCATCGGGAATCCGATCTCGTGGGATCGGAGGGACCGATTCTACGGCCAGCCGACGCCAAAGCCTAACGACTCCAGGATCGTTTGGCAAGATAGGTAAGCTGTTTTGGGAGGTACATTTATCGGTCGACGGTTGACAACCTTGGAGGTATCGGAGGATGCTGATCCGGATAATCTCTCAGGGCATTCCTTTTCGGAAGTACTCTCGTTATCAGAAATCGGCCCTCTTTTCCAGAGAGCCGGTGAGGGAAGATAGGGTCTCTAAAGGGATCACAAAGGGATAACAGGGCCGATTGAGCCCCCTTGCCTTACGGGTCCCACCTAAGGAGAAACGCCATGCGAACCCCCCATTGTTCAACGCTATTCAATGTGGTCTTGGTCCTGTTTTTTTTGTGCGCCGCCACGGGTCTTGCCGCTGATGCCCCCCCCGATCAACCTCCGGGTGAAAAGTCGGAGGTTGTCGTCATGCCGAACAGCATGAGTGAGATCAAGGCCGAAACCCTCCCCGCAATGACGTTGGTGGCCTTGTCGATGTCCGGCTCGTATGAACAGCACGGCGCGGCGATCGGAAAACTCATGATGTACACAGGGATGAGTGGTTTCCAAATGACCGGGGGACCCTTCGGCATTTATCTCAACAGCCCGGAAGAGGTGGCCGAGGATTCATTACTTTGGCAAGTCTGTGTTCCCGTGGCCGGCGTGACGGCTGTCGAGAAGCCATATGAGCTGATTGAGATGCCGGAAATGCTTGCCGCCTACGGGATCTGTACAGGTCCGATTGAAACAACCGATCCTTGCTACGGCGTTCTTTTCGAGTGGATCGCAAAAAACAGCTACGAAACGGCCGGACCGTTACAGGAGCATTGGCTGACCGATGACCGGACCACACCGCCAGAGGAAAACAAGACAAAGATTGTCATTCCAGTCGTGAAGAAATAGGACTCAGCATCCTTGGTTTTGACCCCGGGCATGACCCGGGGTCAAATTTTACAGGACTCGGCCGATAGGTTTAGTACTTCGGCATCGTTGGATCAACCTCTTCCGCCCAGCCGACGATTCCCTTTTCGAGATTATAGACTTTATCAAATCCCATTTGCGCCAGGAATAGAGCAACCCCCCAGCTGCGAACGCCACCCTTGCAATAAACATAGGTTTCCTGTTTCGGATCCAATTCCTTATAACGCAAGGAAATCTCTTCCAACGACATCAAACGGGATTGAGGGATCGAGCAGATCATGGCCTCCTGTGGTTCCCGCACATCCAGAACAACAACTGGATCCCCGGCATCCAACCGCCTCTTTAACTCAACTGATTTAACATTTAAACTTGCAGGATCAATCACCGGACCCTCGCCGGATATGGTCCCAACGGGAAGACGCCTCAGCATCACTGCGGCCATTCGGCGGACTTCTTTCAAGGTCTCTTGGTCGTTTTGAATCTGTGTGATGCCGCAAAACTGCTCGTAATCGATCAGCTCCTTTTGAGTCGGCTCATCGCCGCAGAGCCCGCACTTTTTATTTTTGCTTAACCGGATCTCTCGAAATGTCATCGGCAGAGCATCGTAGAGCAATAACCGGCCGATGAGGGGTTCTCCCAAGCCGGTGAGCAGCTTCACGACCTCGGTCGCCTGAATCAAGCCAATGACCCCGGGCAGAATCCCCATCACGCCTGCTTCCATACAAGAAGGGGCGAGACCCGGCGGCGGCGGCTCGGGATATAGACACCGATAGCAGGGGCCCTCGGCGCCAAAAAAGACCGACACCTGTCCCTCAAAGCGGAAGATCCCGCCATAGACATCCGGCTTCTTCAGAAGAACACAGGCGTCATTGATGAGATACCGGGCGGGGAAATTGTCGGTGCCATCGGCGATGACATCGTATTCCTTGATGATCTCAAGGGCGTTCTCCGAATTTAGGAATGTCTCATGGCAATCGATCTGGACATGGGGATTGATATCCTGCAATGTCTCCTTCGCCGACTCGAGTTTCGGCCGATCAATATCCCTTGTGCCGTGTAAAATCTGACGCTGCAGATTCGACGCATCCACGACATCCAAATCGACGAGACCGATCCGCCCGACGCCGGTCGCCGCGAGATATAAAGCCAGAGGAGAGCCCAATCCCCCGGTCCCGACACATAGAACAGATCCAGCCTTCAAGCGCTTCTGCCCCGTTATCGTCATCTCCGGCAGAATAAGGTGCCGGCTATACCGCGCGACCTCAGCGTGGGTAAGTTGTACATTCGAAATATCCCGGGCCACGGCCCAGGAGGGCCATTTCGCCGTCATACGCTTGCTCCTTGTCTTGCTCGCTGTCTTGCCGCCTGTCTCACTCCTCCACCCCCCCGTCATCCACACGGATGTCTTCAGGATCAAAACCAGCACGATCGTTTCTTGGCCGCCAAGCAGTCACCGAACCGGTCCTCTTCGCGCTAATCTGAACTATCAGATAGGACCAATCGGCCACTGCATGCTGCGCATCGAATTCCGACGGTTCTGCGGGATGGTCGGGGTGGGAATGATAGACGCCGAGAATCTCCATTCCCTCACGCCGGGCCTTCTGGTCGCAATGAAAAAGGCTCTCAGGTGAAATGGTGTATCGTCTCCCGGCTGCTTCGCCTTTCTGAATGTTCTCAGCTTCCCAGGTTGCATGAACCCGCCGGACGTTTCCATCAAAGATCCCGAGAAGAAAACCACAGCACTCCATGGGATAGGCTCTTCGACCCCGGCGCTGTATTGTCTCAATCTGCTCTTGTTGAAGATGCAGGGTCATCTCAAAGCCTTCCAGGCATCCGTCAAGAAATCCGTCGCCTTTTCGACATGCGCCGCCTCTGTGTGTCGCCCCAGTGACAGGCGCAAGGCGCCCAACGCCCGAGACTCCGACAATCCCATCTTTAGAAGAATCTCAGATGGCTTCTCCTCACCGGCATGACAGGCCGATCCAGTCGAAGCGGCGAGGCCCGGACACTTCTCCAGCAAATGACGGCCTAGGACACCGGGGAATGAAACATTCAGTGTGTTCGGCAACACCTCAACAGGATGGCCATTGCGCTCGATTCCAGGGATTCTCTCCTTCAACATCCTTAAAAAAGTGTCGCGCAGCCGACGCGCATAGGGCTCATCCTCCGGCATTCGCTGATGGGCGAGACGGCACGCACAACCCAATCCGGCCATACCCGGGGCATTTTCCGTTCCGGCGCGGAGCCCTCGTTCCTGTCCGGCCCCAAGAATCAGCGGGACCATAGGCGTCCCGGCACGGATATAGAGAGCACCGATCCCTTTAGGACCGTAAAGCTTATGCCCGGCAACCGTCAGGAGATCGACATCTAGTGTCGTCACGTCAACGGGTATCTTTCCCACCGATTGAGCCGCGTCGGTATGCAGAATCGCTCCCCATGATTTCACACGCCGGGAGATCTCTTGGATCGGCTGCAGCGTCCCCACTTCATTGTTAGCGTGCATGATTGAGACAAGGGCGAGCCGCCCGCCACAGCTCAGATCTCGAACAGCCGTTTCAACATCCCCCGGATCGACCCTTCCAAACTTATCAACCGGGACCACCCGCAGTTGAACACCCCGCGCCGCCAACCAGGCCGCCGGTTTTACAATCGCTGGATGCTCCACGGCCGAGATAACAAGTCCGCCGAAGCGGTCCCCCAGCGCTTCAACAATCCCGCGCAACGCCTGATTATTCGACTCACTCCCGCCGCCGGTGATGAGGATCTCTTCAGGCGCGCAACCAAGAAGGGTGGCGATCTCGGCCCGGGCTGTGATCACCCGCGCTCTGGCGTTTAATCCATAGGGGTGATCGCTGGAAGGATTACCGAAATCTTCCGCCAGCACCTGAGACATGAGGTTCACAACCTCAGGCGCCACGGGTGTCGTCGCATTATGGTCCAAATAAATGGGATGCGATGCAGTGCCGTCCTGTTTCATGAATTCTTCCTCGTCAATTCGGGTATCTTGCCCGTTTCTCTATGACAGTGATATCCTGGCCAAGAAACTGGATATCAAATAATAAGTACATCTCTGAACCCGGCTCCCCCGCCGATTCTCCATGGAGGCCGCCCATGTCAAATATCATAAATGAGTTTCAGCATTTCATCGACGATTGTGTCGGGCGGATCGAACCGCTTTACAAGGAGATGTGCGAGTCGTATTGGCAGGCCAGCTTGACGGGGAAGGAAGAAGATGCGGCAAAAGCCGCCGCAATGGAAACGCGATTTCGCAAGATCTTTTCCAACGCCGGTAACTTGAGCCGGCTCAAGGCCTGGAGGGATTCCGGAGAAATCACCGAACCGCTGCTCGAACGTCAGTTGATTTTGCTCATCAATGCCCATCTCGAGAACCAGATGGATGCTGAAATGCTGCAGGAACTTGTTCAAAAGCAACGGGATATAGAGACGGCATTTTCGACCCACCGGCCGGAAGTGCACGGCGCAAAGATGACCGACAATGAGATCCGGCGGATCCTGAAGGAGAGCACAGACAGCCATGAGCGGCGCCGGGCTTGGGAAGGCAGCAAAGAGGTCGGCGCTCATGTCGCGGCGCAAATCTTAGAGCTGGCGGCGCTGCGCAACAAAGTGGCCCGCGATCTCGGTTTTGAAAACTATTATGTCATGGCGCTGGAACTTCAGGAGCAAACTGAGCAGGAAGTCATGGAGATCTGCCGAACGTTCGAGAAACTCTCCGATGCGCCGTTTCGCAAGCTCCGGCGGGAGATGGACGCCAAACTGGCGGCACGATTTGGGATCAGGCCGGATGAGATGCGGCCCTGGCACTATGAAGACCCCTTCTTCCAGGATGCCCCGGCGCTCGAGGATGCTGATCTTGATCCCCTCTTCGCCGGTCGGAATCTGGAAGAGATCACCCGGGACTTTTACGAGGGGATCGGTCTTCCGGTCGGCGACATCCTGAAGCGCTCGGACCTCTACGAGCGTGAAGGAAAGAACCAGCATGCTTACTGTATCGATGTCGACCGCAACGAAGATGTTCGCGTATTGTGCAACATAAAACCCTCAACCCGATGGATGAGCACAATGCTCCACGAATTCGGGCATGCGGTTTATGACAAATACCTCGACATGAAACTCCCATTCCTTCTTCGAACCGCAAGCCACACATTCACCACCGAGGCGGTGGCCATGTTGATGGGACGGCTGGCTCAGGAGGAATCCTGGCTGCGGGAGGTGCTGCGAGTCCCTCAGGAGAAATTATCAAAGGTGGCCGTGGCGGCCCGAAAACAACTTCGAACTCAGATGCTCGTCTCGACGCGTTGGATGCTGGTCATGATTCATTTTGAGAGAGAGCTCTATCGCGGAACCGGTACCGATCTAAACTCTCTCTGGTGGGATCTTGTGGAGCAATTCCAGGTCATCCGCCGGCCGGAAAAACGCGACGCTCCCGATTGGGCCAGCAAAATCCACATCGCCTGCTTCCCCGTTTACTATCACAATTACCTCTGGGGCGAGTTTATGGCGAGCCAGCTCCGCGGATGGATCGATCGGGAAATTCTCCCCAAGAACAATACCTCTATCGCCGGGCACCCCGCCGTCGGCAGATACCTGAAAGAAAAGATCTTCTCCCCCGGAACGGGGCTGCGATGGGATGAACTCCTCCGCCGGTCTACGGGTGAGAGCCTCAATCCGGAATACTTTGTGAAGCAATTTGTTGAAGTCTAGCCTGGAAAAACCCCCGCCCTCATTTCGAGAGCGGGGGTTCTCTTTTAAAATAACAACGGTTTGTTTTACAACTTAGATGACAACCTATCTTACAACTGTCATTTGCCGTGTTAAGACCACGCCGTCCGCAACCAGCTTGGCGAAATAGATGCCACTGCCGACCGCGGCGCCATTCTGATCCCGTCCATCCCAGCGAATCTCATGGATTCCAGCATCCGGCGTGCCGGAGGCCAGAGTCGCGATCCGCCGGCCGGCGGCATTGTAAACCGCCAAATCGACAGAGCCTTGCTTCGGTAGATTGAAGGTCATCTTGGCGCAAGCCGGCGCGGGATTCGGATAAACCGGCGCAAGCCAGACCTTGTCCATTCGCTGGCCCCAATGATTTTCAACCGAAGAAGGTGTTCCATCGACAACGTAAAGCTGGAAGTTGATAAGCTTCTGCAAACCGTTATCGCCGTTAATGTTTAAGCTAAAATCCTTGGCCCCCAGGCCGATTATAGAACTCACCTCAACGGTGAATGGCGGTGAGAGCACACCGGTTGAATGTGAGTATAACTCCTCCAGCTCCGCCTGTGTTTGCGTTACCAGTATGGAGAGCGAAGTGGAGCCCAATCGGACATTTAAGCCGGCCGCATCTCCGCCTCCATTGTTGCCGAGAGTCACGAGGATATCAGCGGTCTCCCCGGGTTGCAGATAACCGTCACCATTTCCGAGGGCCGTGTCGTCAACATGGACGGTCGACATGATAACGTTCGGGCAGTAGACCTTGAAATTAACGAACCCGTTCCAAGAGCCCGAAGCGGCGCTGATCTCGAGGGATAGGGTTATACGCTGCCCATCAGGAACATCAGGACTGACCGAGATAACAAATGGAGCATCATTAGTTCCCGTGGCGTCGGGAGCAATATCTCCAAATGAAGCATCCCCATCAACAATGGTTATGCCGGGGTTGTTTGAGAGAAGGCTCGCCTCGACGCTGTATGCCGTCTCGATCCCGGAATTCATCAGGACGACCTCTACTTCGACATTCTCCCCGGCCTCCACACGCCCGTTCGCAGTCCGTATACCTAGATCATTTATCGTGAAAGAGTCCACCTCGAGAACGGCCAAGGTCGCCGAGTCGACATCAACTGAGATCTGGCGCGTTTCATGATTATAGGCCGTTACCGTCAACGTGAGTGTCTGGCCGGCGGTCGGCGCCGAATCAAGCGTAATCGTCGCCAAGCCTGTTGGATCGGTATAAGCGGAACCATAGAGCACACCATCATCATACAGGGCGGCCAAGGCTCCTTCCACACCGGGAACAGTAACATCATAAGTGCTTTGATCTTCGATGATGGTGGCGTTATGCAGAACCGTGAGACTCGCCGGGAGGTCGCTTCGTACTGTCAGGGCGCAGTCCCCAAAGATATTGTACTGCTCCACCAGCTTGAGACCCTCACCACTCTGCCCGTAAAGATCCATAACCTTCATCGATCCGGAAAAGAAGAGAGCGCCGACACTGTTGCACACATCCTCGGTCAGACAGCGGATGACTTCCGTCTGCATGTCGCAGGGAGGCACCCAGGAAGAACTCGTGGAGGCCGAGAACATGGCGATCGCGCCAGCGGGTTCCGCAACACTTCCGGTCCGGAGAAACGCCTCCGCGAGACACTCGTTCAGTGTGAAGGTCCCGTTTGAGCATGAGACATCCACAATAAAGGGATTCATTGTGCCGTTAACTAATTGATGGACATTGGTCACAGAGAAACCAGAAGAACTCCAGCTGGTACCGCTTCCATGGCCGATATAGTTAAAAACACCGCACCCTTGATTCAAGGCGGCCGCAACCAGGGCAATGGTGGCGTACGGATCGCAGATCTCCGTTACTGATGTATAAGTATAACCGAGCAGTGCATCCGACAAGAACCCGATTCTCTGGCAATCGGTATACGGGGTCCCGCCGGTCTGATTGCTTGCAAGACCGGCCCCCTTGGTATACCAATTCCCGGCCGGTGTCGTCAGATCAGGATCCCGCTCATAGCGGATGAATTTCGCAATCTGGGTTTCCGCCTGAGCCACCGTCTGGGCCGAGATACGCGAAACGAAGGCGTCGGGATATTGATCCCCGCCTGCCAGCTTCGCATAACAGGGATCGGAGGCGGCGCCCTGGTAATCACCGTACAAAGTGGGCATCTGCGCGGAATCCCCAATGAGAATGATATACGTTATACCCTCCGGCTCAGCGTAGAGCCCTTGAATATAGCTTTTGACCTGGGCGCCGGTGCTCCCGATCGAAGAAAGATTCGTCAGAATCGTCGGAATCCCCTTTTGCAACTTCCACTCGTACAGCTGAACCGCTGCGCTATAAAAGGCATCATAGGTAATGATGACGCACCGTCCGGGCTCGGGGATAGCGGTGTAGCGGTCCCCTTCATAATTGGGGAAATGGTTCAAATAGATCGCTTCGAATTCGCTGTCGACGGAACGCAAAGGTTCATCCCGGATGAGCTCATTAACCGCCTCGCCGTCAACCGGGGTGATTTCCAGCTCGATTCTGGTGACAACTTCTATCGTCTCTAAAGCCGGATTGTAGACGACAGGCTGGATCTCCAAGACGGCGCCGCGGAAGTCCCGAAGGATGAACGGCTCCTGGATGGCGGCGCCACCGGCCGGGTAGGGCTCGGCGTTATCGTAAACCGATCCAAAAATATAGGGGATATCCGCCGGATCAATATCACGCTCGATGTGTCCCTTGGATGGAACCACCCGTTCCGTTTCGATGGTTACGCTTTCCATCGAAAGAATGCGCACATCCACCGCTCCGCGATCCGGAATGATAAAGGATTGGCGCACCACGGGCAGTTGGGGTTCTCCTTCATTCATTAAGATCGACATATCCGGAATAAAGTACTGCGCATAATCCCGGCCGTCGATTTCCACCAGCTCCTTTTCCAAGCCTTCGAGATTGTATTCCAGCGTGATGCCCTGAGAGCTGGAATCCAAAACTTGGAAACCGGTCTTAACGGTCCCTAGTGGGATCCATTCCGCCATAGCCGGCAATGAATACAGGAGAGCCCACGACATCGCGACTAATGCACAGGCTATACAGCTCATCCGCTTTATGGACATGATTCCTCCTCTCCGGTTGGACCGGAGACTCCTTATTTCACCCTCACAACCCGGGTTGTCTTTTCGTTGTTGCCGGCGTCCATTCGTACCCAATAAACCCCGGAACCCACTAGGCCTCCCCGATTATCCGTACCGTCCCACTGAGATTCATACCGCCCACTCTCGAGGGTGCCCGACATCAAGTTCCGGACCACCCGTCCGGTGACATCAAATACGGACAACCGCACATGACTGCGAGTGGGGAGATCAAATCTCAGCAAGGCCGGCCCCCTTGCGGGATTCGGGGTTGCAGGATAGAGGCGCAGAACAACGCTTCTATCATTTTCTCCAACTGCAGAAACATCCAATAGAACCTCGACATCGTCCACATACCAACCTTCTTGTTGGACAACCGCATCGGTTCCGAAAACGAATCTTACCTTCAGCCCGCCGGAATACGACGATAGGTCGAAAAACTCCTGCCGCCAATCCTCCTGTCCGCTGAAAATCGGTGTTCCAGCCGGGAACGGGCTGTCATCATTATCAACAATTGTGAAAGGATACCCGCCGGCCGGAGTGAGTAGTTCCCAATTCTGCCCGCCGTCAGAAGATATCTCCACATTACCGCCGTCCCAAGCCTGGCTGGCGGTCATGATTTCGGCATCAATCCAATGCCAGAATGACAACTCGCTTCTGAACGGCACATTGAACGTCATCGACTCCAAAACGGCACAAAGCCCGTTGTCATAATCGGAGGCGCCCGATCCGCCGCACTTCCAGGCATATCCACCCCCGGCGGTCGCGTTTCTATAATCCTCGAGATGCCACTGATCACCGAACCCATGGAACCCGCTGCGATGAGTCCAATACTCCTCGCCCGACTCCATGTCATCGGAAAAGACACCGCCGATATTCAGCACGAGCGATTCAATGCGGGCAATGCCGCCGTCACCGGTAAGCGCTATCGCCATTGTGGTGTAAGTTTCCACGGGCGCATCCGGATGGAGCTGTATAACGAAAGGGCCCCCATGTTTCAATTCTCCGGCAGGAACGCCTCCGAAATTCCCGGGCGCCGGATCGATATCGAGATACGGCTCATCCGATGACAAAACACCCAAGAGCTCCGGCACTGAAGCGCCGCCATCATTCGCCACCGTAATCCGCAGGAACAAAGCCTCCCCAGGCTCGGCAACTCCGTCGCCGTCGCCGCCGGCGACATCATCCAACTGAAATCCGGCAACGCGAAGAACCGGCGCCGAGGCGGTCATATGGAAACCGAGTTCATCCGGATCCGCATTGACGACCATCTCAAAAACCATATCGTAATCGTCTGGAATCTCATCGCTTATATCTATGACAAAGGGATCCACTGACTCCGCTGTTCCGCCCGCCGGAATGGCGCCGAAGGATGCATTACCATCTTCTATGAAAGCGAATTCGCCTTCATATGCCAGGTCGGCTTCAACGTCCGCGGCGGCAGACAATCCGATATTTTTCAATATCACCGTAAGCTCGATTGTTTCGCTGTATTCCGGGATGCCGTTTCCGTTCCCGTGCGAGAGACCGAGCTGATCGTCATCCACGATCAAGGCGTCAATGGCCAGATACGCTTCCGGCGGCGTGATGGGGCCCGCGGTCTGCGCGACGGCGGCCACGACGGCCTTTGTGATCGTGGCTGGGAAGTCCGTCGGATAATTTTCAATGCGATCTTCGGTGCTGTGATACCAGGGCGAATAGTCGCTGCCCCAAACCTCTTCTTCCGCTCCATGAACGGCCGGATATCCATAATCCCAGAATGCGGCGTGATCGGAGGCCTGAATACTCTGCACAACGATCACCGGCTCCAGATCCTCCGGCAGATACCAGGACGCGGCGTCGCTCAGAGTTTGTGCAAGGGGCTGGGAGTTTTCGTTGGTATAAATAATAAAATCAGGAGGCGCCGGATCCTCGCCCCGGTAGGCGATCATATCCAGATTATAGCACCCGGTTACATTTTCTCCGGCTTGAGCAATATCGTACACATAGGCGCTGGAACCGACAAATCCCTGCTCTTCACTATTGAAGCCGACAAACCGGATCGACTTCTCAAAGCTGAACCGGGTGAGAACCCTTGCCGTTTCTAAGACGCCCGATATTCCGCTGGCGTTATCATCCGCACCCGGCGCGTGATTGTACGGATCATCACTTGTTGAATCAAAGTGGCCGACCAGATAAACATACTCTTCAGGATGGATGAGGCCCGGAAGCGTTCCAATGACATTCCGGTGCGGACCTTCTTGATCGAATTCGTGGAAGGAAACATCCAAACCCAGCGAAGTCATACGATCGGCAATCCATTGCGCGGCATCTTCATTCTGGGAAGTGAATGTATAACGCGTTTCAAAATCATCCAATTGCTGCCAGACCGAGACGTATTCGCTTTCGTCGACCAGGCCGACCATAACATCGATCAGCGGATCAAAATCGGTTGAGGTCTTATCCGGGGTCGAAACCGTTATGGCGGGCCAGGGTTTCGGCGCTAAATTTATTCGGACAGGCTGGCAAAGACCCGGCATCTTTTCAGCACATACTGGGGTAAGTTCAGGAGTGGACCCTGATGTCCAGAGGATAACGGTGCGGCCTTCACGATGCAGAACACGGGCCGGCGGCTCAAACTCGGCCGACCAAGCATCACTTAATTGATAAAGGTAGTAGTGTCCTTGATCTCTCCACCGCTCCAATGGAATCATTTCTACCGAACCCATCGGCGGGATAGTCCAGCTATCAGGAGTAAGAATAAGCGCCAGATCTTGGTTATATGTCAGCAGAACCGACCGGCCTTCCAACAAGGCCAGGGATTCTGCCGTGGGTGCGTCCCAATCGAGAGACCAAAGAGTTCCTTCCTGACCGTTCCATGCCAAACCCGGTCCGGCAAGCAATGCCAAACCCGGCAACATCAGCACGGGTATGCAACGAACAGCGGATGTCAGTTGTGTGCGACGCACTTGACCTCCGGTTGCTTCTCATATGTGGCAGGATCCTAAAATTCCAAATTCCCAGTAAACTGTCGGGTCTTCGAAAAGTCCCCCCTGGGAAATCCAAGAGGTTATTATGCCACACTTACTTATGATAACATAAAAGCCTATAAAATACCAGTGACGGATGACGGGTTGGATCCATCTCGGGGTTGGTATAAGCACTTGTTATAAAACAAAATACATGGATTAGCTCGCGGCTCCTAAGATCGCTCTTGTCCTTCAGATAGGGGCATCGAACCCTTTGGATCTCTTGGGCTAACGGATGGGCGGAAATCGAAAGATATCGGGAGGGCGTAAGCACACAACTTTTGATACCCTGGCATACGAGTGCCGGCTTGAATCCTCATGACACCACCCCAATATGGGGGGCTGGAGAAACGGACATTCAGATGAAATCCGACCAGCTATTTGAAGTCTACCAACGCCTCAGGGACGCCAACGGCTGTCTCAACTGGTGGCCCGGCCGAACCCGTTTGGAAATCATTATCGGCGCCATCCTGACTCAAAACACGGCGTGGACCAATGTGGAGAAGGCGCTTCAGAACCTCAAAACGGAACCTTGTTTGAATCTGGCCGCCCTGAGATCAATCCCTGAGGATGATCTTGCCCGGATCATCCGTCCATCCGGCGCCTTCCGCCAGAAAGCTCGAAAGCTAAAATCATTTGTACAGTTTATGGATGAGTCCTATGAAGGTTCTCTGCGGCGGATGGCGCGAACGGACACATCGAAGCTCCGCGGCGAGCTCCTTTCTATTTGGGGGATCGGACCCGAGACGGCTGACAGTATCCTGCTCTATGCCTTCGATAGACCCGTTTTTGTCGTGGATACTTACACCAAAAGAGTCACAACCCGCCACAAATGGGCTCCCGGTTCAATTGGATATCCCGATCTTCAGAATTTCTTCATGAATCGCCTGCCTTCCGATATTGAATTATACAATGATTTCCACGCGCAGATCGTCTGGCTCGGGAAAAACTACTGCAAAGCAAAACCCAGCTGCGTGGGCTGCCCGCTGGAGGATCTTTTACCCGGGGTCGCCCGAAACATAAAAGGTGGGCGGAACAATGTTTGATCTGATCATCACTACCGGCCTCCGGGCGAACACTTTTCTTCTTATCGGTGTCGGGATCGTCGCTTGTTTTGCCGCCGGCCGGATCTGGCGCCGTTTCGGATCCCGCGAATTTCCAACTCGGGCTCAAGCAACCAGCCTCGTTCTTATCGTCATTATTTTGATGATCGGATTGCTAATCGGCCGGCGGCCCGACTGGGATGAAATCGAACATATTCATACCGCCTGGCTCATGCATCAAGGGTTGATCCCTTATTCCGATTTCTTTCAAAATCACCCGCCCGGACTTTGGCTTCTCTTATCGCCTATTATGGATATCCTCCCAAAAAATGGGATGATCTGTGATTTCATCCGCACTTTGGCTCTCGCATTGAGTGGTTGTATTCTCTGGGTCAGCATCAGGCTGGCGCGGCATCTTTGGCATGAGCGCGGTACTGGATTAATGGTGACACTTCTGGTTTTGGGGCAAGCCGTATCGCTTGAATTGTATAACCTTCGGCCTGATCTATTGGCCAACCTCTTGGCGCTTGGCGGTGTATGGTGCCTGTTCGCCGGAAACTCGTCCCGGCGCTTTCTCGGCGCCGGTCTTCTGATGGGAATCGCCTTTTCCATCACACCACGGCTTTGGTTCCTGTTTCCCTGGATTCTATTGTGGCTATTCTGGGAAGCTCTGCGGGGAATGCATTGTTGGCGCCAAGTCGCCGCATTCGCAGGGGGTGCTATCGGGGGCTTGATTCCGCTGGCCCTCTATCTGTTTTCAAACAGCCTAACAAAGGATTTCGTCCACTGGACGTACCTGTTCAACATTTCGGGCGACTTTGTTGCAAAAGGCCATTTCCCCTTGGTCGTAACCGGGCTCGCGGCCTGGGGATGCATCGACGCCATGCGCTCCTCGAATCCGGAGAACCGCGCCAGGGTCAACCTATTGGTCTTTGGATTTATTCTGAGCGCCGCTTGCTATACGGTTCAACCCAATCACGATCTACAATATGGCCAGCAATTCTTCGGTTTTCTGGCAGCGGTGTTGGCGGCGGGACCGGCCGTATACATAGTAAGACGGTTGATCATCCCCGGACGCATGACCGCCATTCTTCTCGCCTTGGCTTTTGTTCTATGGCAACCCCTGCAAGCGATCCAGCATTGGGTGCGCGATGGCGGATACTTGCGCGGCCGCGCCGAGATCGCCCGGTTGATGGAAATCGCGGATGGAGAGTCGGTTGTTTGTGTCCCGCCGGGCCACCCCATATTTGCCGCCAACGCAACCTTCCTGAGTCATCCGTGGCAGCTCTACTACTGGCTGGACCGTCCCGATGTCCGCATCCCACTCAAAGGAATCGCCGCAGACATTATACAATCAAAACCCGTTATAATTCTCGACCGGCCCCTGGAGGGCAGACCCGCGCTTATAGATATCCTGAAACAGAAAAAAATCATCACCCTCGACGAATACGAAACATTGAGGGATTTTCTGGCGAGCAATTATGAATTGATTGATATTGGATTCCACAAATACTGGGTACGGCGCAATCGCCTGGATTAGCGCGCCACGCTCCTCGGGCCGATGACACCCGCTAAGGCAGCAGAATCATCCTGCGGCTCTCTTCCACACCCGGAGCCCTTAAACTATAAAAGTACACGCCGCTGGAAACCTTCCGCCCGGAATCATCCAATCCATCCCAAGCCACGCTGTAGGCTCCGCTCCGGCGTTCATCCTTCACAAGCGTACGGATCAGCCGGCCGCTCACATCATAAATCGTCAGCTCGGCGCGGCCTGCTTCGGGTATCTCAAACCGGATTTTTGTTTCGGGCGAAAAGGGATTCGGCTGGTTCTGGAACAGGCGGATGGCGTCGATCATGACCGCTGCATCCTCGGGATTATCAACACCCGACAGGTCCCAGACAAAATCAATTCTTGCAATACCCTCAACGGGAAAGTGATCCATCCCTCCGGAAAGCACAACAACAAGTTCCTCTATGTCATTATTGGTCTCGAATCCAATCTGTTCGATATCCCCCACAGCGTACAACCGGTCCCCGCCCTCAACCAACCGAATGGCGAACATCGGCTCTTCAGCCTGGATCACCTGTGGCGCGGCAAACATGGAGAGAACCATCACCGCTGGAAGCAACCATCTGAGATAAATTCTCTTCATAACGTTCCCCTTCCCCTATCGCATTCCATTCCCCATTCAATTGGATCGGTAACTCTCAGAAAGCATTGTAAGTTCCGAAAGCCAAAAATTCAAGCGGCAAAGGCCCTGGGCTCGCATCCAAAAACCCGTTAAACTCCACCGTTATGAAGCACGATTCACCATCAAATCCTGAGGCCAAGAAACCGCGCGGCATCCGCCGGCTCTCGTTCCGCCGCAAGCGTATCGGTCATTTGAGCGACAGGCAAAGCCGCGCTCTCACAGGACTGGCGATGATCTATGCGCTCCGGATGATGGGCCTCTACATGATCCTTCCTGTCCTCTCTCTTTTTGCCCTTTCATTGAAAGGGGCGACTCCCGTACTCATCGGTTTCGCCCTCGGCGCCTACGGACTCACTCAGGCGATCTTCCAAATTCCACTGGGTCATCTGAGCGACCGGATCGGCCGCAAAGGCGTTATTAGCATTGGTCTTGGGCTCTTTGCCGCCGGATCACTGCTCGCGGCGTTCGGCCAGCATATCGTTTGGCTTATCGCGGGCCGGATTCTTCAAGGGAGCGGCGCCGTCGCCTCTTCTGTTGTCGCGCTTGCCGCAGATTTATCCCCCGATCACGCCAGAACACAGGCGATGGCCCGCCTGGGTCTGTGGGTCGGCGTCTCTCTCGCCTTGGGCGTTGTGGCAGGACCGGTCCTTGCTTCGACATTCGGCGTTCCCGCCCTTTTCATTGGAACCGCCATTCTTTCGAGCATCGCTATTGTTTACCTGCAATTTCTCGTTCCCGAACCGGTACATATCTCCTCACCAGCAAAACAGGACCGGTTGAACAAGCCCTCCTCTTCTGTCAAAGGCCTGGGGCCTGAAGAATTCTTGTCAGGGAAGAAGGGCCAACTTCACATGATCGACTTAAAAGCTGTTCTCACCCAGCCGACCCTCTTCCTCCTCTGTGCCGGCATCTTTCTTCTGCATGCCACCTTAACGGTCATCTTTGTCATCATGCCGATTCAGCTTGCCGCGCATGTCGGGCAGGGGATGCTGTCGCTGATCCTCGCGCCGACAATTGCGGCGGGACTCGCCCTCATGGTCATGAGTGCGCGAATGGCGGATCGGCACCGGCGCCGGCGCGTCATCTTCCTCTACGGCGCTCTTCTTTTCATTGCCTCTTGGCGTCATGACGGCCATGCCGGGAACCTTTATCGGGCTTACGGTGGGTCTGGGTTTATTCATTCTCAGTCTCAGCCTGCTTGAACCCTTGCTGCCGGCCCTCATGTCCCGGCAGGCGCCGCGACAACACCGCGGGACGGCGATCGGCGTTTTTCATATGTGCCAGTTTTTCGGTTCGTTCGCCGGCGGGCCGGTCGGGGGCGCCTTCATCCACAGCCGGGGATCCATCCTCTTCCTCATCTTGGGCCTTCTCGGAATTATCTGGAGCGCGGTTGTCTTAAGAAGCCGGGAGGGATTCTTCCACGGGATTGATTAACTTGCCGCTACCGTTCGGGCGCCCGCGACTTCAATGTATCCGATATCTCTTGATAAAGTCCCGGGCCAAGCAATCCTACACCGGCGCCGACCATCGATCCCACGATCGCGTCGAGGGCATAGTGGAATCCGCCGTAGACAACACCCACGGTGATTCCGGCGACGACCGGTAAGATGATCCAGAAGAGTTTTCTATCCAGCGGGAAAACAACCAGCAAACTCGCCACGGCGACAGCGACATGCGATGATGGAAAGGCCGACCCCAAGCTCGCTCCACGATCCAGCATCCAGTGAACAAATTCGGGAAAGACGAGACCGATCATTTTTGGATCGGGGCGCGGAAATGCATAATACGGCCCGGCCACAGGAAAAACGATAAATGCGACATAACAAAGGAAGAAAGTCAAAAGAACCGTTGTGACATAGATCCGGAAATTCTCATATCTCTTTTTAATGTAAAAGACAATGCCGCAAAAGGGAATAAGACCGATATACAAAAGATAAGAAAGATGCAGGTACTCGCTCAGTGCCAGGCTCGGCAGCCATCCCCTGAGGTAAATCGCCGGTTGGGTCCGGAACAGAAGGTTTTCGATAGGAATGATGACGGCGTCATAATATCCGTTGGCCAGAATTTGATTCAGGAATTGAAGTTCGCCGTACATCAACGGCATGGCCAGAAGCGGATAGGCGTCTCGAAGAAACATCAGGGGTACAAAACGCGGTCGAGGAATATACCGGAGAGACGCAACCAGGCCCAACGCGCCGAGATGAATCAAAAGATATTTCAGCCAGCCGGCGGGATGGTGAGGCGCGATGAGAAGGAAAAGCGCGGTAAAAATGAGATAGGCCAGTGTCACGGCATCAATGGGTGTATAACCCTTGGAATCGGTTCTGCTGAGATGTTTTTTTAAAGCCAGCCGGAATCGCGATACCAAGCGATGGTCGTCTTCAGGCCCTCGCTGATCATCCGACTCGGTTGGTATCCCGCTTCGCTGCGCGCTTTCTCTATACTGCAGACCCATGAAATCCCGCGCAGCTCCCGTACTTTGTCCCGGCTGATGAGGGGAGGATGATGTCGCAACCGTCCCCATAGCTCCCCTCCCAGAGCCGCCGTCGCGGAGATCCAAAACGGGATCGGGAGATGGCGGGCTCTGACGTGCAATTGACTCGCGACCCTCTCTCCCAGATCCAGCCATGAGTGACTCTCTCCGTCGCTGAGGTGATAGGTGCCGGACAGGCCCTGTTCTGCTAAGAGAACCGTACCCAAGGCCAAGTCGTCAACATGGATCACGCTGAACCGCGCATTTTGTGGCGCGGGAAGCGGAATCCAGCCTCTCTCCACCCAGCGGAAAAACTTTAGGATGGACGGATCTCTCGGGCCGTAAACAGCCGGTGGACGCACAATGATCTTTCGAACCGGCCCGCCTTGATGTTCCCACTTATTATCACTCTTATTATCACCAACGTCTAATAGGGCCTCTTCGCCCGCTCGCTTGCTGGCTCCATACGCAGTGACCGGTCGCGGGGTTCCCGATTCCTTCAACATGACGCCCTCTGCGCCGGGTCCCACCGCCGCCAGGCTGCTGCACAGAAGGAACAACTTCGGATCATCTCCATGCCGCAGAAAGGCCTGGAAGAGATTTCGTGTCCCCGCCGCATTCACCACGAAAAACTCCTCGCGGTTCCGGGCGCTGATCAATCCGCCGAAATGGAAGACCCAATTGATGTCCTGCAATGCGTATTTTAAAGATTCGGGCTCCCGCACATCCCCGATCACTCGTTCCGCTTCAGAAGGAACCCATCGCAGATCACTTGTTGTCCGGGTCAGAACACGGACGGGATATCCCCGCCGGATCAAGAGATCGGCCAGATGCGAACCGGCGAATCCCGTCGCTCCCGTGACCAAAACCTTCGGTTTAACATTCATATTTAGCCTGAGGATTCCATCAGCAGCGGATTCAAACCATTGTGGAACGGCTCGTCAGCCTTCGTAGATCCGATAGGTCTTGTAGACTTTGGATCCCAGATGATCAGCGGCGGTTCTCATCGGAATATTATCCTCAAGAATCCAAGAGAACTCACCATTATAAATCCCGATCTCTTTGGCGTTCTGCCAGAGCCAAATGTACATCAGCTGGTCGATTCCCAGCCGCCGGTAGGGCGCCAGAACCCCCAACGCCAGAACCCGCGCGCGGTTGATCTTGCGGCGGTGCCAGAGAATCTTCAGCAATCCGAAAGGTAAGAGCCGGCCGTTTGCGTAACGCAGGGCTTGATGAAAATCGGGCAAACCGAGACCGAAGCCGATCGGTTCCCCGTCTTTCTCGGCAAAGCACACAAGTTTCGGTTCTGCAATCTGCCCAAGTTCATCGGCCATGTGATCCAATTCGGCGGGTGTCATGGGGATGAATCCCCAGTTCTTCTCCCACGCGGAATTGTACACCTTTTGGACCCGCTTCACCTCGTTCCGCATATCTTTTTTGTTAAGGGCCCTGATGATAACCCCGGTTCTCTCCGCCGCGGCCGTCGCTCTCTTAACCAGTGTTTCCGGCACGTCGGCGGTCGTAGCCGTATAAGCGACCAGATCCTTCGCTTTTTTGAGCCCGGACCCTTCCAGCAGCACGGCGTATTCAGGCAGGTTGTAAGGCATCATGATCTGGGGCGGGTCGTCGAATCCGTCGATGAGCAGCGCGCAGGTTTCATTTGTCGACGGATTGACCGGACCCCGAAAGACAGGCAGCGACCGTTCGGCGAGCCAGGCCCGCACTGCGGCGATCAGGGCATTAACAATTTCCTGCGGTGTGACCCCACTGACGCCCTCCCGGCTTAGGAGCTGCGGCGTCGCGAGGAGTTCAAAAAACCCGAAAAACCCCACCGCCTCTTCGTGAAACGATTCGTGATTCTCATTGCGGATAGCGGCGATCCGGCCGACCACTTTTGGCCGCCCGGAACCATCCGCCGTTTCAGCGAGGTAGGGTTGAATCGCGCCGTGTTCATAAAATGGATGTTTTCCGGGTGTGAGCAATTTCTTTTCATCCCGGATCAAAGGCGGCACCCAATAGGAATTATCTTTGTAGACCTTCCAGGGGAAGGTTACGAAAGTGTGCAGATCTTTCGAACTCTGAACAGGACGGATTGTTAAGGACATGATACCCTGCTAAATTAATCCCATCTTCTTGCCCACTTTACCGCATATCTCCAAGACGCGGTCCATCTGCTCATCCGTATGAGTCGCCATGACGCTGGTCCGCAGCCGCGCCGTCTTTTCGGGAACGGCGGGGGCAATGACGGGATTAGTATAGACCCCCGCTTCGAAGAGCGCTTTCCAGAAAAGGATGGTCTTCATCGTATCGCCGATAATAATGGGGATGATGGGCGTTTCCGTCGGACCGATATCAAATCCCAGGGATTTTAACCCATCGATGAGCCGTTTGGCGTTGCGCCACATCTTCTCCCGTCGTTCCGGTTCGTTTTTAATTATTTCGAGCGCCGCCCGGACCGTCGCGACGGCATAAGGCGGCATACTGGCGCTGAAGATGAGGCTCCGGGCGTGATGTTTGATGTAACTGATTACGCCCGCCTTGCCCGCGGCGAATCCGCCGAGAGAACCAAATGATTTGCTGAAGGTCGCCATGATGATATCGACCTGGTCGGTCATGCCGAAATGTTCAGCCGCTCCGGCGCCGGTCGGTCCAAGCATGCCGACCGAGTGAGCTTCATCCACCATAAAAGCGGCGCCATACCGTTTCGCGACCGGAATCAGCTCCGGCAAATTGGCAAGATCCCCTTCCATGGAGAAGACGCCATCAACAACGACCATCTTCCCGCCGTCCCGCGCCTCGGCCTTGCGCAGCGCGCTCTCCATATCAGCGACATCATTGTGGCGGAACCGGATCGACTCGCCCTCGGAAAGACGAACCCCGTCGACGATACTGGCATGATCCAATTTGTCGAGAATCGCCGTATCATCACGGCCTACGATAGTGGTGAGGATACCCTGATTGGTTTGGAATCCGGTCGAGAAGACCAGCGCCGCCTCCATCCCCACGAAATCGGCCAGCTCCCTTTCTAATTTCTCGTGAAGGTCGAGATTCCCATTGAGAAAACGACTGCCGGTGCACCCGGTCCCATAGACCCGGGCGACAGCCTCGGCCTGCTCGATAATCCGCGGATCATGTGTGAGCCCCAGGTAGTTGTTGGACCCCAGCATGATGAGTTTTTTACCCTTGATCGTAACTTCGGTGCCGTCAGATGCCTGTAGGGGAACAAAATAGGGATACCATCCCTCCTTCTTGGCAATGTCGGCACGGGTGAACTCATAACATTTCTGGAAAATGTCGGACTGTGGCCGGCTTTCCATCGGACGATCGTTGGCGGCTTCATGACTCATTTGATTCTCAATCCCTCAAACTCATGGTAACCGGGTAGACAACTTGGATCTCCGGATGGAGATATAGAGGCATCCCTCATGCTATTGGGATGAAAGAGGGGTGTCAACGACCACTTTGCCAAGTTTTTAAGGAGTCCCAGGATCCGACGGGCTCAGAATGGGGGCTGACCGGAACCGGCTGGAAGTGTATCCTCAGACTCGTCTGAGAGTGATACCCCATCGAAATGGATCAAAAACGCGACCGGCAGAGTGTCGATTTAGACGGATGATCCGGAAGGAAGGTGCGTGACCCGATGAGGCGTTCTCCCCCCGCTTGGTTGATTTTCATCCTCGCCGCGGCGCCCCCCCTCGGACTCTATGTCACCGGCTTGCAGCGCGACCTCGGCACCATCGATAGTGGAGAGCTGGCTGCTGTTGGCCGCTTCCTGGGAATCGCCCACCCTCCGGGTTATCCTCTCTATACATTTCTGGGCCGGGTGTGGGGACTTCTTCCCCTCGGAACACCCCTCACGCGCCTCCATCTTCTCTCCGCCGTGAGCTGCGCGCTGGCGGTCGGCTTCGCCGCTCTGGCATTGCGGAAAAGCCTGACCCTGCTCGGGCGGAAAGATGAGCCACCATCCGGCCGGGGGATTCTTGCCGGGGGGCTCCCTCTCCTGGGTGCTTGGGCCTGGGGTTTGTCTCCTTCGGTATGGCGCATGGCCGTTGTCAATGAGGTCTACGGCCTCCATTACCTCATCCTGGCCGTGTGCCTATGGCTGGGCGTCTCCCTCCTGCAACGCCAACAGAACGCTCACCGGCGCAGGGTGTTGCTGGTCTATGTCTTGGGGTTGGGCTTCTGTCACCACCTCTCGCTCTTCTTCGCCGTCCCCTCGCTCCTGCTGGCCCTGGCGGTGACCGTCCATCCCTCTCCCGGCCGATCGCACATCAGCTTTTGGCCACCCGCGCGCCGCTGGCTCTCTTTGTTGCCCTGGTTCCTGCTCGGTCTCTCATGCCAGCTCTACCTTCCCCTGCGCTCCGCACAAGGACCTCTGCTGAATTGGGGTCATCCCACCACCCTTGGATCCTGGTTTCGTCACGCCTCGGGATGGCAGTATCGAATCTGGCTTTTCTCGGGGTCGGAATCGTTGAGGGAAGCGGCCCATCGCATTCCAGGGCTGTTGGCCGATCTCAATTGGATTCTGCCTCTGGCGGCCGTTCCGGGTCTGATTCTTCTCTGGCGCCGCCGCGCGGCGCTGGGGTGGTTTTGGGTGATTCTTTGTGTGGTGAGCCTCCTTTGGGCATCGTCGTACAATATTCCCGATATCCAATCCTACTATGCGGCCAGCGACCTGGCCGTTGTCGCCCTGGGAGTGCTGGGTTTGCATCTCCTGACCTCACAACGCTGGGTACCCCTTCGCCTTGCGGGACCGATACTGGGTGCCGTTCTGTGCGCCACGATGATCCTGGGAATCGGCCAACGCTGGAATCGATGCGCCGCTTCCGGCCCACCCCTTCCGGGCATCTATGCGCGTTCACTCCTGGAAGGACTTCCGCCGAACACCCTGCTCCTGAGCCGCCAATGGGATGCCTTCACATCGAATGCCATCTACTTGCAGTGGGTAGAGGGGTGTCGCCCGGATGTTGCTATTGTGGATACGGAGCTGATGCACCGCTCCTGGTACTTTACGCAGCTGGACCGATGGTACCCGCACTTACTCGATCCAGTGCGACCGCAGCTCGCGGTGTTGCTGGAGGATCTGGAATTATTCGAGACCGGCCGCCCCTTTAACCGTTCCCGCCGGGATGCGCGCCATCAAGCCCTTCAACTGGCTCTCCTGAACGCCTATGCCGGATCAAGGCCCGTGGCCATGACACCTGAGGCTGTTCCCAATGCGGCGATGGCCAGCCGGATTTCTCCCTATGGCCTTGTTTTTCTTCTCAACCCGACCGAAGAGATGTTGGCCGGCCGGGGGCCCTTGCCCCCCATCGAGCCCTTTCTCCAGATGGGACCTCGCACCGACGATTCCGAGATACGAATCATGCGGCAGGTGCTCGCCACCATGACCATGGCCCGGGCCCAATTGATGACCGGGCAGGGCGATGATCTATCACATGCGTTGCAACAGGAATCGCGGCGGCTGCAGACACGGCTCGCTCAACCTTAATTGTCCTCCCGCCGTATCACCCGGTCCACACCGCGTGCATGCCCCGATCGGCGCGGATCCGGCGCGCCCAGCAGGCGACCCGACGGAGCGACCATGATGCTGTGCGTCGAGCCGATCACCTCATCCCAGGTGGCGACAGTCTGACCTTTCGCGCGCGCCCCCTCCATCAGGTCCGTGGCCCATCCCACCGGTTCGAACCAGAGGGTATCGGGCATCCACTGATGGTGGAGACGGGGGGCGCCGACCGCTTCGTGGATCTCCATCCCGTATGTGACGACATTGAGTAAGACCTGCAAGACGGATGTGATAATGCGCGGGCCCCCGGGTGAACCCAGAAGGAGATATAGCTCCATCTCGGGTTCAGCGGCGGAGCCGGGCGCCGTGGTTCCGGAAATGTTAAATCCGGCGGCGTCCTGTTGCCTCGCTGCCACCGGACGCAGCACCATGAGCGGCGTCATCGATGAGAGGGGGCGTTTCAACGGACGGATGGCGTTCGCTTCACCTTGTATAAGACCATAATAATTCGGTACGCCCGGTTGAACGGCGAAATCATCCATCTCATTGTTCAGCAGGAATCCCAATCCTTCCACGGTGATGCCGGAGCCGAAAGAGGCGTTGATCGTCGTTGTCATCGCCACGGCGTTTCCCTCCGCGTCGACGACACTGAAATGCGTTGTCTCCCCGCCTTCATTGGGGATGATGCCGAGCGACCCGCCCACCGAATCCATGAAAAGGGCCAGCCCACGGGGTTTTCCAGGCGATACGCTGCCGGGTCGATTCGTTAAACCCTCTTGTATAAGCCGCCGGAGCGAGTCCCCATAGGCGGGATCGATTAATCCATCGACCGGCACATCGACAAAACCGGGATCACCGAGGTAGGCGGCCCGATCGGCAAAGGCCCGGCGCATCGCCTCAACAAGAATGTTCAACCCCCGCACCGAACCCCATCCCCAATCCGACAGGGGAAACTCTTCGAGGATATTCAGAATTTCGAGGATGGCGACGCCGCCCGAACTGGGCGGCGGCATCGCTAGTATTGTATATCCTTTGTATTGGCCCTCGAGAGGCCGGCGCACGATGGAGCGGTAGGACCGCAGGTCTTCTTTCGTCATCAGACCGCCGCTCCGCATCATGTAATCCGCCAACCGCCGCGCCGTTTCGCCCGTGTAAAACTCGCGCGGACCCTCGGCGGCGATCCGCTGAAGCGTCGCCGCAAGCTCCGGCTGGCGCAGGGTGTCGCCGGGCTGATAGAAGGTGCTGTCCTTGAGGAAAATGCGGCGGGATTCCGGGTCGGGGCCGAGTCGTCCCGCATATAATTGAAACCGTTCCGACGTCAGGCGATCGATGACAAAGCCGTCCCGCGCCAAAGCGATGGCCGGGGCCAGCAATTCATTCCAGGAAAAGGTTCCATGGCGCTCATGAAGCGTACCGAGACCGGCGACCGTCCCGGGGACACCGGCCGCCAGCGGCGACCAGAGACTCATCCCCTCATTCACCGTTCCATCGAAGTTCAGAAACATATCGCGGGAGGCCCGGGCCGGCGCTGTTTCACGAAAATCGAGCGCTTCCGTCGCGCCTCCGGAGGCGCGATGCAGCAAAAACCCGCCGCCGCCGAGATTCCCGGCCGAGGGATAGGTCACGGCCAGGGCAAAACCAACCGCCACCGCGGCATCGGCCGCCGTGCCGCCACGGGATAAAATGTCGTGCCCGACATCGCAGGCGTATTTTTCAACCGCGACAACGATCCCCGCTTCACCGACGACGGGTTGTGGCGCGGCGGCGGCGGCCGGGCGCACGCCGAGCAGCAAAATTAGGATCAGAAGGAACAGACCGGTGAGGTATGCCGGCAAGGCCGGGCTGAAAGCGGCCTCAATCTTTATTTTCTTTTGGATTGTGGGATATGATCTCATAGCATGCATTGCATCATGCGGAGCACGAAACGGTCAACCGTCGTCTTGAAATTGAATCTTGGAATTGGATACAGGAATTGAATCCAATGAGAAGCCGGCAGATTCCCAAATTGATCATCGCGATGCTGGGATTCTTTCTCTTTCTTTTCGGCACACGCCCCGGCGCCGCGCTGCGGAATATCACACTCCGCAGTTGGGTGGCGCAGAAAACCGGGCGGGAACTGACCCTCGAGCAACGCCGCGGCCTGCTGATGGATCAGAGTTATTTTCTGCTGTTGGAGATAAACAAACGGACGCCGGAAAACGCCGTCATCCTCCTTCCCCCCCGGGAACTCCTCCGGGGCGGAAAGGAACAGATCCCCCTCGCCGCCAGCGCCTCCGCCACTTACACTTTCATCTATCCCCGCGTCCCGGTCCACTACGGTGAAAAGGCGCCCTATCGTGACAGGGTCACGCACGTTCTGAATTACGATCACTGGGCCCTCGTAACTTTTTGGCCGAATATCCCGTTGACCGAAGAGAACCGGTTCGGCATCCTGCCGTGGCCCGGCGGACGGAGCATTCCATGATCAGTGTGATCCTTCTCGCCATGATCGCGGCCGGTGAGCCGATTGTACAACTGCTCAGGGATCCGGATTTGGATCGCTCGATCTTTTACAAACTCGCCCTCCGCCTGCTGCTCGGCATGGCCGCTCTTACAATCTTCTTTCTCGTGATGGACGCCGCCGGCATCCCGATAAACCGGCGCTCCATCATTGGTTCCAGTTTGCTGGCGGCCGGCATATCCTTGGCCGTGCGGCTGTTGGTCCGGCGGCAAAGAGTCCGCGGGCTTGGCGAATGGCGTAGTGAATGTCTCAGCGGATGGCGCCGTGGCGGCCTGCACAAAATCTCATGGCCTTCTCTGCTCACCTCCCTCCTGCTGGCCTCTCTGGTCGCCGCCAGCTTTCTGCAAATGATCTACCTGGTTCCGATGGCTTACGACGCTCTGGTCGGATGGGATCTCGTCGCAAAAATCATGTCATACGAAGGGGTCTACCGCTCCAGCGTTTTTGAAAAGATCAGCTTCAACGCCCAGGCGACCTACCCGCCGCTCACCGCCTGCATGCAGGGCCTCTGCTATATTTTCACGCCTGGAACGCCGCGGATCTGGATCCCGATTCTGGTGCTGGGCTTTATGATTCTCTTCGGGGAGGATGTTTGGCGCAGAACCCGTTCTTCGCTCTTATCGACTTTTCTGCTGCTGCTCCTCTTCACATTTCCCGAAATAAATTTTCATCTTACCGTAGCCCAAACCGATATGCCGAATATGGTCTTTGTCTCGCTCGCCTTCATCTGGATCCTGGCCTATCCGAACGATCGGAGGTCGGTGCCCCTTGCCGCCGTCTTTATGTTTATTGCGACGCTGACACGTTCGGAAACAATCCTGATCGCCGCCGCCGCCGCGCTTTGGATGTGGATCCGGGTTCGATTCCGCAGCGGGTCACCCCTTTGGATTGTTTTACCGGGTGTCGCTCTCTTCCTCTTCTGGAACCTCTTCTATGTCCGCGTCCTCCTCGGCTATAATCCCGCCGATCATTTCCGCACCACTCTCGATATCGATCCGGCCCGGGCCTGGAAAGTCATTCGTTACGCCGTCGTCATCGTGACCGACAGAGAGACATTCGGTGAATTGTGGTGGCTCTTCCTCGGAGGCCTCGGCGCATGGCTTCTTTGGATTGTTTTGGGCCGGCGGATGGGTGCCGGCGCGATGGCGGCCGGTGATTCCCCCGCCGGCAAGACGCGGGCGGCAAGCAATTCATCTTCGAGCGGATCGCTACAATCTCTCAATAGCCGTCTTGCTCCCGGCGCCGTGCTGTCTCTTTTCCTCTTGACCTTTCTTGCCTACCTTCCCTTTTTCTATCAATGGGATCCGGTTCTGAATCCCCTCTGGTCGATGGCGCATACCTTCAAGCGGGGGTTCTTCCGCTACGTCCCGATCATGCTGCTCTTTATCTTATCGGTGGTGAGATTGTGGTGGGTTGCGCTCGAGATCCGGTTTTTCAAGAAGGCCTGATTTTAAATGAGGGCGTTTTTAATTTAGCGGATCTTCAACTGCCCCCAGGTCGTCGTCTTGGTTCTACTCCATTCACTCTTTGTCCTTATAGTCGTGAGATCTTTCCATCGTGCCACCTTCCATACCGTATCGCCGAATGCCGTTGTATAGGACATTTTCTTCAATTCAAACTCGACATTACCTCTGATTTCATTATTCCAAAGCTCGCCTTGGGAATCTCGCACATCAACGACTAAAAAAATGTTTGTTACAAGAACCTTGCCATCCAGCCCCTCTGTTTCAGGATTCACCATATCGCCCGGAACCCAATTCAATTCGACATCTTCCACATCGGCATCAGCGAACAACGCCTCGACGGCCCCCAGCTCCTGCGTCAGGTTCCAAGTGGGCGGGATATCTTGGTTCTCTATATCCTCCGGACTGAAATAGAAGATGTAATCCTCCGTCAGCAACGAATCATAGAGCTCGAAATTCTTTGTCTCCCACGCCGTGGCGAAATGAGAAATCGCCTCGCCCCAGGACCCCGCCTGCATCTGCAGAACAGGTTCCGGTTCAGGCTTCGGCTTCTTAGGATCATCGCTACACGACACAAGCAACATCGCAGCCAGAATCAAAATCACCCAGCGCATACCAATCTCCCTCCTGTTTGAGCCGCAGGGCATGTGTACATAAACATTCCCCTGAAAAATGCCCTCCGGGGAAACTGTCCGATGCCTTTCCACAAAAATAATGACTAGTAAATACTCTTAATCCGCCCCCAGCTCGCTTCCTGTGTTTGGCCCTCCGGAACCATAAGAGGGGACACGTTCGTGAGATCTTTCCACTCCGCGATTTTCCAGACAGTATCGCCATCCGCTGTCGCATACGGCATTTTCCGCAATCCAAACCACACGGCGCCATGAATCACATTCTCCCAAAGCTCACCGGTTTCGGGATCGCGGATATCGATTTCCAAATCGATATCGGTCACAAGAACAGAGCCATCCAGGTGAAACGGAATTGGGTCTTCTATAGCGCCGACATTCCAATCCAGCGTGATACGTTCGATATTGGGATCAACAAACATGTTACTGACAGCCGCCAGCTCCTGAGCGAGGTTCCATGTTGGAGGGATATCGGGATCTTCCTCTACATCTTCCGCGTTGAAAAAAAAGACATAGTCAGCGGTTAGCAGCGAATCATAGAGCTCAAAATTCCTTGTTTCCCACGCCGTGGCGAAATGAGAAATCGCCTCGCCCCAGGATCCCGCCTGCATCTGCAGAACAGGTTCCGGTTCAGGCTTCTTTGGATCGTCACTGCACGAAAAAAGACCGACTGCCGCTGAAACAAAAATAACAAGCATCAGCCATCGCATGATCGCCTCCCTCTATTGTGATCACAGGATCGAACAGCTCAACAGTCACACCCGAAGCATGGGTTTCAAGCGTTGCATTCTTACAGCACTGAGAATAAACAAGATAGATCCCTTTGTCGAGAACGATTCCCAGGCCGTCTTATCCGGTATATTCTCTCCTTATGAATCCGATTGAATTTTCAAATATCCCAACCGATAGAATCCTCAAAAAGCCATCGCGAGAAGAGCTTCAAGCGGCGCCCGATCTTGTCGTCTCCGATCCCGAGGGGCGCACCTTTGAGGTGCCGGAGTTTGCCGTGGCCGGGCGCGCGGGCCTCTTTTACGCGGTTCCCGAAGCCTCCGATTTTATTGATCAACCGGAGGGAAGCGACCTCTTCGCCCTCCCCGACCGCGATCCCGTCGGATTCGATCGCCGCACCGGTCAAGCTGTTCGACTCACCAAAATCCAAGGCCAGCCCGTCCGCGCGACGGCTTCTTTCATGGCGCCGGCCCATACCGCGACCTGGTGGTCGGCCTTTGAGAAGCAACCGCACGCCAAAATTCTCCCGATGTTCGCCTATACGGCGCTGGGATGGCTGCGGGGCCGGTTTGTTTCCGCCGGTGTGCGCATCGATTCCGACATCCGCCAGGATCACCGGCAATTTCCCTGCGATGATGAAATGGAGAAACGCGGCCGGAAGATCATTGAAGCGCGCGGGGAAAACAATCTCATCCGCCATGTTGTCGCCAACTGCGCGTTGACCTACCGCTGTCCCGCGGCGCGCAACTATGTCATGGGCCGCTGGGAGGCGCCCCTGCCGATTTCACCCGGATGCAACGCCGAATGTGTCGGATGTATTTCGGAGCCCCCGCAGGAGCAGGAGATCCCCCCGACACAACCGCGATTGAGATTTCTTCCCACCGTCGAGGAGATCGTCGATCTCGCCGTACCGCATCTCGAGACGGCCGAGCTTCCGGTGGTTTCATTCGGCCAAGGATGCGAGGGGGAGCCGCTGTTGCGCTCCGATACGATCGATGCGGCGATACGCCTGATCCGGAAGCGGACGCAGAGAGGGGTGATCAATCTCAACACCAACGCCGGCCTGCCGCTTGAAGTGGAGCGGCTCGCGAAAACCGGATTGGACAGCATCCGCATTTCGCTCAACAGCGCCCGCAAAGGAGCCTATGAGCGCTATTACCGCCCGAAAACGTATACATTCGAGGATGTCATCACTTCGGGGCTCAAGATGCGCGCGGCCGGGAAATGGATCTCGCTCAACTACTTCATCTTTCCCGGATTCACAGACGATCCCGAGGAGACGGCCGCCTTTCTCGATTTATGCCGGCGCATTAGGCCGAATCTGATCCAAATGCGCAATCTCAACATGGATCCCGACCTTTACGCCTCCGTCGTCGAAATGAGGACCGGAATCGACACGGATGGGGCGCCGATCGGCATCCGCCGATGGATGGCGAAGATCCAGAAAGAGCTGCCGGGACTGCGCTTCGGTTATTTCAATCCGCCGCGTGAGAAGTGGGGTCTCTAAAATGGGGGCTGCAGGTTTTTGAAATCAGCAAAAAAGCCAAAAAAAGGAGAACCGGTCTTCGGGGTGTCTCTCGAGGCACCGGCGTGGTCGTGGGTCCAGTGATAAGCTGGACGACGCTCCCTTGCGCCGGAACCGGAATCGACACTCGCTGCCGGACCGGTCCGTAATCCCTGGGTGAAATTATATTATCACACACCCGTTCTTTTTTCACCTATTCTTTTAAATAAATCGTAAGAAATCTCACACAAACAGAATTGGGATATCAATGGTTCAACAGTTTCGATCCGAATTCGATCCGGCTCAAATCAAGGGCCTTCTTCTCGATCTCGACGGCGTCATCTATCAGGGACACCGGCTGATCGCTGGAAACAAGAAAGCTTTCCGGATGATCAGAGATCGAGAGACCCCTGTCCTTTTTATAACCAACACAACCTCGGTGTCGCGCCTTCACCTGCGCGAAAAGCTCCGTGGATTGGGGCTTTCCTGCTCGCCGGAAGAAATCCTCAATGCCCCGCGCGCGGCGGCGGAGTTCCTGCATTCAAAGGGCATTCGGAAGTGTCTGCTGCTGGCGCCCGAAACATGCGCCGACGATTTTATAGAGCTGGGCATTGATCCACATCCTCCGGAGAGTGGCGATGTGACGGTCCCCGCCGTTGTTGTCGGCGATCTCGGAGAGAGGTTTACCTTTCCGGTGATGAATAAAGCCTTCCTCGCCCTTCGCGAAGGGGCCCTCTTCGTCTCCATGAGCCCGAATCGGTACTGGATGTCGCCCAATGGCCTGGTCTTGGATTCGGGGCCCTATGTCGCCGCGCTTGAATACGCCATTGGGCGAAAGGCCCTCCTCACCGCCAAACCGAATCCGTCGATCTTTCTTGAGGCCTGCCGCCTATTGAAACTTCCGCCGGAGAATGTGTTGATGGTTGGGGATGATGTCGAGGTCGATATCGACGGCGCGCAGAAGGCCGGTCTGCCGGCCGTGCTTGTCAAAACGGGGAAATATCAGAGGAGGGACGAGACCCTGATCGATCCCCCGCCCCATGGCGTCGTGAAAAATCTATTGGAGCTGATGACGCACCTTGGAGAGTGAGCTTCACAAGAAGATTCACATAAAGGTCTCCTTGGGACTCCCCACATTTGGAGGTATTCTACGGATAGTGTTCGGCTGGAAGGTGGATCGGAATGGGAGGTTGAGAACGTGGGAAGGAATCGTGCGGACCGTTTTGTCGGCTCTCTTTTGGGATTGGCGACGGGTGACGCGCTGGGGCGTCCTCTCGAGGGTTTGTCGGCTGAAGAGATTCAACAATACTATGGCAGGGTGACACACTTCGTTGAAGGGCCGCCGCACAAGAATGACCGCCGGTATCTTCCCGGCCTTCACTCTGACGATACCCAGCAAGCGCTGGTGATTGCAGAAACCCTGCTGGAATCCGGGCGCGCCGATCCAGACATTATCGGCCGGAAGTTCCTATCCCTCGCACGTGGTCCAAGAGTCCTTCCCCTTGGAGCCCATCGCGGCTACGGCCGGTCTTTTGAGTTCACTGTCGACACCTGGAAGAGGGGCTGCCACTGGAACGGTGGGGCGAGGAATTCCGCCGGGATCGGCGCCTCGATGCGTGTTGCATCCGTCGGATTGGCCTTTTCCGGCGACGACGCGGCGATCAGAGAGAATGCAGCGCTTCAAGCCTTTGTGACACATAAAGATCCCCGAGGTGTCGCAGCGGCCTGCGCCGTGGCCTATCTCGTGGGCCGGGCCATCGGGGAGACCCCCGAGTCCCTCGATCCGGAAAATCTCCTCCGCGCCACAGTCGGCTTTTCCGAACGGACACAGGAGTGGCTCCGGGATACACATGAAAGGCATCTCTCCCGGCAGACGCTCGATGCCTCCAACCATTTTTCAAAAGCCCTCGGCCGCTTGTCCGGGCATCTAGCCGATCCGCCGGAGAAGGTGCTCCCCCTGATCACACAAAACGCCGAAGAGATCGCGGAATACACATTGCGCCACCCCTGCCAGGGATTCGCCCTGGGGGGCGTCATCGCGGCGATCTATTTCTTCCTCCACGAATCCGGATCTTTCGCCGATGCTGTCTCGATGGCCATTCATGCCGGTGGAGATGCCGACTCGGTGGCCGCGATTACCGGCGCCATCGCCGGCGCCCTCCATGGTAAAGACGGCATTCCGGAGGCGTGGCGGGATGATCTTATTGGACACAACCAGATCACCTTGCGGGCCCTGGGCCTCTCGGGCGAACCCTTTGAACCGGAACTCTGGGTCGATCTGCCCACGAGCGAGCTGGAATGGACCCTGGCTGAGGAAGCGATGCGGCGGGAGTATCTCAAACTCGCGCCCCTGACGGATGCCGAACTCGCGGACCTCCAGGAGATTGTCATCCGGCCGATTGAGCCAAGGCCGGAACGCTCAAGAGGTTCATACGAATCCGGATCCAGGCGGCGGGATGATTCACGGGGCGGCGACCGTGGGGGTGATTCGCATGGTGGGAACCGCCGCGATCGGGACCGATCCCGTGGGCCGAGGCTTTCCCCTTCAGGGTCAAGGGAACGCGGACGGTAGGATTAACAAACGGCCCCCATCCGGGCGGCTCTTTTTATGATAGCTAATAGCTTTTCGGGCTGAATCGAGGCGGGAAATCCTCTTAATTGGTAGTTATCATGCTAGTTGTCAGGTTTTCCCTTCTTTCTGACGCCCGGTGAATTCTCATCTCACTGGGGTTGACCCCCGCGAGGTTCTCGCTTAAGCTGCAGACTTTGAGCCTAGAAAGAATTCCTTTTTAGAGACGTTTTCACGACTCACAGTACGTGCGTCGTTCGAGTGCCCTCAACTCTCGACTGACCCGTTTTCGGTGCTTCAGAAGGGCCGTTGGGCAAGCGTTTGTAGGCCAAATTTCCACAACTGCCAGGCTTTCCTGATTGATCTGTTCGATCGCTGCTGCAGCGCTTGGGCCAGGTTTTCGGGGAAGTATGGGCGCCTAGGTTAGAATATTACTTGGTGGGGAGGCAAAAAGATGAGTGACGTTTATTCGCCCAAGCCCGAAGTGAGTGAGAGGGCTTGGATCAAGACGATGGACCAGTACAAAAAAATGTATGAGCGGTCCGTGAAGGATCCCGAGGGGTTTTGGGCCGAATGGGCGGAAACCTTCCACTGGGAGAAGAAGTGGGACAAGGTTCTCACCTGGGATTTTGATAAAAGCATCAAGATCGAGTGGTTCAAGGGCGGAAAGACCAACGCCTGTTACAACGCCTTGGATCGTAATCTCAAGACCCGCGGCGATCGGGTCGCCTATTACTGGGAAGGCAACACGCCCGGTGAGCAGCGCACTGTTACCTATAAAGAGCTTCACGAAGAGGTGTGCAAGTTCGCCAACGTCCTAAAGAGCAAGGGCGTCAAGAAGGGCGATCGCGTTTCTATTTATATGCCGATGGTCATGGAGCTGACGGTGGCCGTTCTAGCCTGCGCGCGTATCGGCGCCGTCCACTCCGTCGTCTTCGGCGGATTCAGCGCCGATTCGCTGGCTGACCGGATTCTCGATTCTGATTGCAAAACCCTGTTGACAACCAACGCCGTCTATCGCGGCGCCAAGGCCGTTCCCCTGAAGTCCAATGCCGACAAGGCGATGGCCATCTCCGCCGAAAAGGGTTGCACCGTGAATGCCTGTATCGTCTACAACCGCGTTCCTGATATGAAGGTTGAGATGAAAAAGGGGCGTGACTACTGGTGGAATGAGGAAATGGACAAGGCTTCCGCCGATTGTCCCGTTGAGTGGATGGATGCGGAAGATACTCTGTTCATCCTCTATACATCCGGATCCACCGGCAAGCCCAAGGGTGTCGCTCACACGGTCGGCGGTTACATGGTCTATACCGCACATACCTTCAAGTACATCTTCGATTATCATGATGACGACATCTTCTGGTGCACCGCTGATATCGGCTGGGTCACCGGACACTCCTACATCGTCTACGGGCCGCTCGCCATGGGCGCCACCTCGGTGATGTTCGAGGGTATCCCGACCTATCCCGACGCCGGGCGGTTCTGGGATGTCGTCGATAAGTACAAGGTCACCATCTTCTATACCGCTCCAACCGCCATCCGCGCGATCGCCGCTCAGGGCAATGAGCATGTAACGAAGCGCAGTCGCAAGAGCCTGCGTCTTCTCGGCTCTGTCGGCGAACCGATCAATCCCGAGGCTTGGAGATGGTATTACGAGGTCGTCGGCGACAGCCGCTGCCCGATCGTTGATACCTGGTGGCAGACCGAAACCGGCGGGATCCTCATCACCCCGCTGCCCGGCTCGCACCCGCTCAAGCCTGGTTCCGCGACCCTGCCGTACTTCGGTTGCCAGCCGCTCGTTCTGGATGAACAGGGCAAAGAGCTGCATGGCGCCGCCAGCGGCATCCTGGCCATCAGGGCTCCCTGGCCGGGCATCATGCGCACCGTCTATGGCGATCACAAGCGTTTCAAAGAGACATACTTCTCCGCATTCCCCGGTCTCTACTTCACCGGCGACGGTTGCCGGCGGGATGAGGATGGGTATTACTGGATCACCGGCCGCGTCGATGATGTCATCAACGTCTCCGGTCACCGGATGGGTACGGCCGAAGTCGAGAGCGCTCTCGTATCGCACCCGAAGGTCGCCGAAGCGGCCGTCGTCGGTTTCCCGCACAACATCAAGGGCGAAGGCATCTACGCCTATGTCACCCTGAACATCGGTGTGGAATATACCGATGAGCTGAAAAAAGAACTCCGGAACCATGTCCGTGACGAGATCGGACCCATCGCATCACCGGATGTGATTCATTGGGCTCCGGGTCTTCCGAAAACGCGTAGTGGTAAGATCATGCGCCGGATCCTTCGCAAGATCGCGTCCGGTGATATGGATCAGATTGGTGACACCTCAACCCTCGCCGATCCGGCTGTCGTCGACACGCTGGTGGCGAACAAGGAATAGTGGTAGGCGATTCGATCGCATGTCACCTGAATGATTCGGATGGGGGAGGGCTGCCTTGGCATCCCTCCCCTTTACCTCGTTGGGGGGAGTTCTCAAATGGAGAAAGATAAGATCATGAATCGCTGGATGGTTGTCATCGGCGCGATTCTTATCCAATTGTGCCTCGGAGCGATATACGCATGGAGCGTCTTTACAAAAATGATCACCATGCCGTTGGCTGACGGCGGCCTCTACGGATTTACCGCCACGCAGGCCGCCTGGGTTTTCTCGGTCGGTCTGGCGACCTTTGCCGTGGTCATGGTTATGGCCGGCCGGATGCAGGCCAAAGTCGGCCCGCGGCCGATCGCGGTGGCCGGTGGTCTTGTCTTGGGTATTGGCTATATGCTGGGTGGATTTCTGGGCAAGTCGTTCATTGCTCAATTTCTATGTATCGGTGTGATCGGCGGGGCCGGAATCGGATTAGCTTATGTCGTTCCGATCGCCGTGGGTGTCAAATGGTTCCCCGATAAAAAAGGGATGATCACCGGTCTCGCGGTCGCCGGATTCGGTTTCGGTGCGACGATCTGGGTGAAGCTGGCGGGAAGCTGGGGCGGCGGTTTGTTAAACACCACTCATATCTTCGGCCTTCCCGGTGTGCAGAGTGTCTTCTTTATCTACGGCGTGGTCTTTCTCGTTCTGGTCCTTATCGGAAGTATCGTGATGGTGAATCCTCCCGCCGGTTACAAGCCGAAGGGATGGAATCCTCCCGCCGCGACGACGACCAAGGCGACCGGATCAGTCGATTTAACGAGCAATGAGATGCTGCGCACACCCCAGTACTGGATGCTTTTGCTGATGTTCATCGGTTCCGGCCTGGCCGGCCTCATGGTCATCTATTGCATCCGTCTCTTCGGTATCGACGCGCTGAATTCAAGTGGCGCGGTGGTCGGCGCCGCCGCCGGGGCCGCCGCCGGAACAGCGATGGCCTGGTATGCGATCCTTAACGGCCTCGGCCGGATCGTCTGGGGTATCGTCTCCGACAAGATCGGTCGGAAATTCGCTCTGTTCCTGATGTGCTTGCTCCAGGGAATCATCATGCTGCTCTTCTTCAAGATGGGCGGCACGGTTGTGGGGCTCACCGTCGGGGCTTGCATCATCGGATTCAATTTCGGTGGCAACTTCGCGCTCTTCCCGGCGGCAACCGCAGACTTCTTTGGTAATAAGAATGTCGGCACGAATTACGGCTGGGTCTTCCTTGCCTACGGTGTTGCCGGTATTGCGGGTCCCCAGGTCGCCGGATATTTCAAGGATGCGGCCAAGGGCGGCGATGTGAGCGCTTGGGCGACTCCCTTTATCATCGCGGGAGTGGCCTGTCTCATTGCGGCGGTTCTCGGTCTGCTGCTCAAGGCGCCGAAGCACAAGCACGCTTAGATTCATTCAGCTGCAGGCGCAAAAAATATTTAAATACGGACCCGGGATTCTGTCCCGGGTCCGTTTCTCATTTCTTGGATAGCGGCATTTCACGGGCGGCATCCGTCACCGCGCCGATCTTCACCGCATAGCTTGTCCTGTTCTCGATATCCTTATCCGTCACGAGGTGAACATCCAGTAGGCCCTCAGTAACATATCCGGTTCGCAAATAGTTCATTTCGCTCAAACATAGACTCCAGCCCTCGAACCAATTCATGAGATCATCGTTTTGCTTTTCCGTGCCCCGGAAGTGAACGAGGAGATCAATATCACTTCCCGGTCCCGCCGTCGCATTTTTGGTGCTGCCGAACACGTAGATGGCCTGGACGCCGAAACGCTCCGCATCAAGCTCCGCCGCTATCTTCTCCGCCATTTTCAGGCGCCAGCGCCAGTAATGACCCGGTTTCTTCTGAATTTTGGCGTCACTCCCAAGAGGTTGTGTGCTTTCCTCGCTCCTATCCATAAAGACTCCGATCGCTTCATCGAGCTCGGCGTTCATTAATACTCGTAAGATGCGGCCATCGGATTCCGCGGGTACATCGATAACCCGCAATGTATCGGCCAATTCCGTGAATTCCGGAATCATTTGCGGAACGAGATTGGAGGCGCTCAAGAGGAATTTTTCATTGAACATTATATTCTCGTCGTCCGGATAGAGAGGAAGATAACGGATCCGTGATTCAACCAAATCTTGGAAAAAATGTGTGCCGAAGGAGAGATCTGGCAGATATTCCCCCCTCTTTTTGGCAATTTCTATCAGCATGGCGGTATTGCTGATATCCGCATAGGTCACGCTGACGCCGAGCTTGATATCCCCCCGGCTGCCCCAGCGCCCGGGGCCCATGAGTATAAATTGCCGTTTCGGCAACAGCCGATTGAGCCGCCCGACAGCTCGTCCCACGGCCAGCATGTCATTCCGGCTGGAGAGCTCGCCATACCGGTTCGGATCAACATAAACAATATGTGTGATATCCGGGATCCACCCATTGGATATATATTTATTGGCTGAAAACAGCGTATCCTTTTCAGCGACATCTTTCGGGATCGGCGCAGGAGTCTCATCTGGAGAGTAGCTTTGCGGCCGGCATTGGAGCAGATACAAATCTTTGCCGTCATGGGCAAACTCAATATCAACAGGAGTTCCCAATTGTTCCTGAAGAATGCTCATGATATTACCGAGATTTCTGACAAATTTCGAATTGGTTAATAGACCGCCAAACGTCGCCACCAAATCGTCTTTCTGTGGATCCACCAGGAGCCCGACCGGCTTGTTCAGCATGCCCTCTTTATGGACGGAAAAAACCAATTCCAGCGAGGGGTATTCCGAACCGATCTCTTTCATAAGCTCCGATATTTCCACTGTATCTAAAGTGTTGGCCTCCAGATTAATCACATCCGCTTTTTGGGGCGAGTAGCGGATCACTTCATCAATAGCCACATTCACCCTTAGATTCGGTTGCCCCGGTACGATCAGCACTGGATAATCATCACCAACCCGATCCACGGCTCTTGTGCCCAAGCCGGGCACGATCCGAATGAGTCCGTCCTCCCTTTTAATTCTGGTGGACCATCTGAATTCATTGTTGCTGAAGGCAACACCGGCGAAGGCGGGAAAGAAGTATTTCCCGACCTTTTGGCCTACCACGGCCTGAATGACGATTCCCATCTCTTCATTGAATTCAAGCAATCCTCTTTCGGCCCGGTATTCAATGGGATCGGGTCCAAATGTCGATGCATAGACTTCGGCGACCGCATCCATCAAGGCCTCCAGACGTTTGCGCTTGGGACCCTGATTGGGAATAAAGAGACTTTTATATTTCCCGGAAAAGGCCGTTCCCATGCGATCTTCAAGAAGGCTGGAACTTCTGACAATCAAAGGAACCTTTCCGAGATCATCCAAGGCAACAGACAATCCATCAATAATGCGGCTTGGAAAAGACGAACCTTTAAACAACTGGACTATGTTGGGATACTCTTGCCGTACCTGATCTATTTCCTTATATTTTTGTTCAATCACATCCTGAAGATCATTGTGATGAATAAACGCCAACAGCCCATCAGAGACAAGATACCAAGTTCTTGGAACCTTCAGCTTCCCGATCGGCCGGTCATCATGCGGGGCTCTTTGGAGGATCTTTTGCGCCAAAAAGAGTCCCGAGCTCTTCCCGCCCAGCTTTCCGTGGCTGTCTCCCGGAATTATCATTTTGTCCAGCAGGGCTTCAAAGTCCTTTGTTTCAACATACTTTTTCGCGGTTCTCACAAAATCAATTTGTTCGGTCAAGAGCTTTTGTGTCAAGGTGACACGGAGGCTCTTTAATGTAGAGGGAGCCAGCTCAGAACCATCACCCAACCCAAGGTGAAAACGCCTTAGGGCATCCGCTATTTCAAGCAGGGAGGATCGCGGACTGCTCAATATTCTTATAAAGGCTCCCGCCTTGTCTTCATAAACCCACTTTTGCAGGAGGCCCAGTATTTCGTCATCATTAATATGGTTACCAGCCAATTCAAAGGGGCTGTCACTCAGCAAATGGGCCTCGTCCGAGCTGAATTTCCTTCCGGGAACGTTTACTTCGCCATAGGATAGATCCGCGTCTCTTGTCTCTTCGGCCGGAAGGTACTTCCGGGCATCGGAGACGCCGATCCGGACCAGGTGATTGAGCATCTTGCGGGCCAATCGCAAATAGAGGGCTCGATCCGACTCCCGGAGCAACTTGACCGGCGCCTTCCATGACCGTTCTTGTTTACTGCCATAGCCGACCTGCATATCCTGCCAACTTTGATGGGCGTTTTTGATCTGTTGATAAAGAATATAATGACCCAATCGTTGAGCAATGGTGTTAATAAGGCGAACTTCTTCATTAAGGAACGGACCCTGGTCTCCATCGGGACGCTCTTCTAAATAATAGACCCTCAGGTCTCCGACCTTGCGATCCTGGACAAAAATTCCGGCGCTCAAGACCCAGGGTGTCGGATCAAATGGGCTTGAAATATAAATCCTATCGTCGAAAGTAATCTTCGCCTGACAGAGATCGGGATATTGCCATCCGGGCGCCATAACCTCCACAATCGCTTGAAAGACTTGATCCAGCGTTTCATCGGAACGACTGAGAATCTCTTCGACCCGATACAGACAGTTGAGCTCTTTGGCTCTCTCTTGAAGCGAATCCAAAAGCTTTTTTCGCGCCTTAGGATCTCTTTTCATGATAATTTACAACCCCTCTTCCATTCTTTCCGTCCACTTTGATTTCAAGAGGCCACAACAGTTTCACATGCTTTACAAATTTTGTCTCAGTTGCGACAGGTTGCTCATTGAGCCAATCCCAATTGATCTTGAATTGGCTGTGCAAGGGGACTGACATATATAGAATTTGCAGACCGATCAGATTATGAAAAAAATGTGAACCTTGGCTCAAATCAGGATTCATATTCGGCAGGGTCGCCTCAACAATAACACGGCTGCCGCTTATTTGCCCCCATTCAATGGGCACTCCCAGCCAGGGATCCGAGCTGCCCCAGCGCCCAAATCCTATTAGGAGGTAAATACCGCCCGCATTGACGATCTGCCGGTTCAACGTTTCGATCTCAGTTGCTATTTCCCGGGTATATTTAGCATCAAATGTATCGGGTTTAATAAAAACGATATCGAGTATATCGTCGCGCAATCCATTCCCAAGGACCCGATCTGTCGCTAGAACGACACTGTCTCCAATACATTCTTCAGGTTGAATGTCGATTTGCTGATGGGACACCACCATGGGGCGCACCTGTAAAAATCCAAACTGAACAGGCAGGCCATCATTCAAATCATAATTGAGGGCAAACTCAATTTCCACTTCGGCCCCAAGCGCCTCTTCGGATATCTCCAACAGCCTCTTAATCAACTGATTCAGCGGAAGGGAATCATATTGCAGAATAGGAGCGAAATCCAAGACTCGAGGGCCGGAAAAACCGACCCCGGGCCGCATGCGCCCGGAAGATCCGTCAAATGTCGATGCGATGAATCTTAGAGTATTATCCATCTCTGCCGCCGACAAGTCGATATGATTAAGATATTCGGTTTCGCGGACAGGATCGGGCAGTGGAGGGCGGCCCATATTGACAACCCAGAAACGAGTCTGAGTATTCTTCAACAAATCCCCAATGTCATTAAACGGCGAGGGAGCTTGGGGAGATGCCGGCGAATAGGTCCAGGAGAGTCCGCCATCCACGATTTCCTTGCCTAAACCCAGCGCCAGATTAACAACGCCGTCGCTGGGACTCGACTGCCCTGAAGGATAATAATTATAAGAGCGGCCGACGCCGGATATGCCTGGATAGAATCGATCAGCATATCTTCTTCCGACGATTTTCTGGACAATGACGGCCATCTTCTCCGAACATCGCTCTTGTCCCACCGAGCTCAAATAATTTTGGGCTTGGCGGAAAAATGTCGACGCATAGACGAATTTTATCGCTTCAACCAGCCGTTGGAAACGCGTATCGATATCAGGCTGATTGTTTGGGATCATCTTGGTCCCATAGACGCCGGCAAACGGATGATCCAGCGCATCTTCAAGCCGGCTTGAGGATCGCACGGCCAACGGCGTATGAACCTCTGAAATAAGAGCCCTGAGATCTCCAATAAACCTGGCTGGAAAGGATCCCTTTTGGAAAGCATGTGCAATGCGATCATCCGGCATATCATTCTTTACGAGAGAATAAAGGTCGTTTTGTTCCATAAATATATCGAATAATTCCGTCGTAAGAACAGCGAGGGTCGGCACTTTAACTTCAATTTGCGGGAATTCTTCACTCTTGATCTTGGAAAGGATCTTGGTTCGAACCAAATTCAGGCCGGATGCCTTTCCACCTAAATCACCGGAACCTATCTGGGTAAACCCGGCATCCGGGTGCAAGAATCGCCGATCAAACTGAGGGATATCCAAATTATCAGGCTCCGACATATCATTCTCCTTGAGAATGCATTCCGGATGGCAAGAGAATAGACCCCGTCATCCGGTACTCTACGAATGACGGGGTCGAGTTGCTTCGTTGCGGATTCTCCAGTCTGGGAGTCTATCGATTCCCGATTCAGCTCCGCGCGTTCGGCGATTTCATAGCCGGGCCGTAAATCTAAACCCAGCCGCGATCATGGCATGCTGAAGCCACCCTATTGATGGCCAATACATACGCGGCATCACGCATGTACAGTTTCTGTTTTCTTGCCAATTCGCTGACGGCGATATACGCCGAGGTCATCTTGAGGTCCAGTTTTCCGAGAACTTCATCCATCTCCCAGTAGTAGTTCATGTTGCTTTGAACCTGCTCAAAGTAGCTGCAGGTGACGCCCCCGGCATTCGCCAGAAAATCAGGGATCATGAAAATACCGCGCTTATGAATAACTTCATCCGCTTCAGGAGTTGTTGGTCCATTGGCTCCTTCCGCAATGACCTTCACCTTTGACGACACGTTGCCGACATTATCTGCGGTGATTTGATGCTCCAGAGCCGCCGGGATAAGAATATCGACATCCTGTTCCAGCCAAGCGCCGCCCGGCAGAATTTCATACCCCAAGCCGGCGGCTTTCTTTTTGTCGATGCCCCCGAAACGATCCGCAATCGAACGCAGTTCTTCAAGACTGAGCCCGTCGGCCTTTTTAAAAGAATAAGAGGTCTGGTCTTCCTGATCCCAACACGAGACGCAAATAACGCGGCCGCCGATTTGCTTGTACAATTCTATGGCGTATTGCGCTACATTTCCAAAACCTTGGATGCTGGCAACGGTGTCGTCCGGCCGGAGCTTCAATTCCTTCAAGGCTTCACGCAGCGTATATACTACACCGTATCCGGTTGCCTGAGTCCGCCCCAGGGAACCTCCCATACCGACCGGCTTCCCCGTGATGAGGCCGGGATGCCGGCTGCCGCAAATCACTTCGTATTCATCCAGCATCCACAACATGTGTTGGGCGTTTGTCATCACATCCGGCGCGGGAACGTCGATATTCGGTCCAATGTCACGGGCAAGCTGCCGCACCCAGCCGCGGCAGATCGCCTCTTGCTCCCGGGCGCTGAGATTATGGGGATCACAGACGACTCCGCCTTTGCTGCCGCCAAGCGGAATGTCCACCGCTGCGCATTTCCAGGTCATCCACATTGAAAGAGCCCGAACCGTATCAATCGTCTCTTGAGGGTGAAACCGGATACCGCCCTTCCCCGGGCCGCGGGCATCGTTGTGTTGAACCCGAAACCCGCGAAATATCTTCACACCCCCGTCATCCATACGAACAGGAATATTGAACTGATATTCCCGCATGGGAGTCCTTAACAATTCACGTGTTCCGGTATCCAAACCGATCAAGTCTGCGATTTTATCAAACTGCGCACGCGCCATTTGAAATGGATTGAAAGAAGATTTCTCAGCCACGATTTGTCCCCTTTTTAGGTCCTCTGGCCAAGCTACGGCGGCCGTTATCCCCTTGTGGACACACGGCACGTAACGCCCGGTACCCGTTAAAGCCCATCCAAGGAGCCGGGAGTCATGAACATCCCGCTCAACAAATGAGCCGCACGCAGACGCGTTCGGCACATAAGACCCTTGGGTCTGTCGGTTGGGCACCCAACCAAACCCAGTATAATTACAGAAACGTCGGAGGTCGACACACAATCGGATCCCGGAACCCCGTCTTTTTGCACGCGGAGACATACGCCGGGGCTTGCGCAATCCCAAGGAACGCTTTAGGGATAGGGTTAACACGATAGCAAGGAGGGAAGGTGTTTCAATGCTTCTTCACCTCCGATCTTCACGGGAAGATCGAGAGATATCACAGCCTATTTGAGAGTATCGCCCAAGAACGCCCTGAGGCTGTCTTCCTTGGCGGCGACCTCCTGCCGATCTCTTTTGATCGGAGTTGGGCCCTGGATTTCGCCCACCAGGATTTTGTTCAGGATCTATTGATTGCCGGATTCCGTAGATTGAGAGAGTCGTTGGGGCCGGACTATCCCGAGGTTTTCGTCATTTTGGGCAACGATGATCCCCGGATCGAGGAGGCGGCCCTTCTCAGGGCCGCCACTCAGGGATATTGGCACTATCTGCACAATCACAGAGTCAAATTGGGGTCCCTAACCGTTTATGGCTACGCCAATGTCCCCCCGACACCCTTCCAGCTGAAAGACTGGGAACGGTATGATGTCTCCCGATTTGTCGACCTGGGAGCGCTCTCTCCAGAAGAAGGCGTCCGCTCTATCCCAATGTCTAACAATGAGATCCGGTATGCGACCATCCAAGGGGATTTGGATTTGCTGGCTGGAAAAGATGACCTCGGGAAGGCGGTATTCCTCTTCCACGCCCCTCCTTATCAAACAAAACTCGATCGCGCCGCCCTTGACGGGAGGATGATCGATTACGTACCCCTTGATGTCCATATCGGCAGTATCGCCATCCGCCGATTCATTGAGGAACGCCAGCCTTGGATCACCCTTCACGGCCATGTCCACGAGTCCGCCCGGCTAACCGGCTCTTGGAGGGATCAGATGGGACGAACACATCTCTTCTCAGGGGCTCATGATGGACCAGAGTTGGCTCTTGTTCGTTTTGATGCGGATGATCCTGCCCGAGCGACACGGGCCCTCATTTAGTCGGAGAAAACATCTTATGCCGGAGAAAGATCACTCAAAGAAAGAGAAGCGCCGTCACATTGAAGGAATCCTGAAGCGTTTTCCGGAATTGTCAAAACGGATCAGCCGGACGCTCCTGATTACTTTGCACAGCCGGGGAATTATCTCTGTCGACGAGGCCCACCGGTTGGCCAGGGGAAGGGCCAGAGGAAAGGGAAGCGGAAAGGCCAGTGAGAATATAAAGGCATCTGATAATCTGCATAATGACAATATTCAATTGGTTCAAAGATGGGATGAAAAGGAAAAGCGACAGATACATGAGATCACTCTGGATTACGCCGCCGAGTATTTTACCGAGGTGGAGATTGATGATCTCGTCAACCTGACGCGCAAGCGGGAAGAAGCGCAGACGCTGGGGGAAATTGCGGATCTCGCTTCGGTCTCATCAGGACTTCTGATTGAAAAGATTAAGAGTTTTTGCCGCCTCCCAAAAGGCCAGACGATCCTTCCCGCGCAAGAATCATTGTCGGTCCGCGTAGCCCTCATCCGCCGGTTTATTTCCGACCAACTGGAGTTCATCGGCATCGCGAAACATCATCTGTATATCCGGGATTTTGATGACCTTGTCAGCCGGATTATAGGCGATGAGAACGGAGCCGGGCTGATCGGCGGGAAAGCGGGAGGAAATCTTCTCGGGGAACGGATCCTGACCCGGGCCCAGAATGAAGATCCCCATGCTCCTAATGTGAGAATCCATACCCCGGAATCGTACTATTTAAGATCGGATATTTTGGACACCTTCCTGCGATATAACGGATTGCAGCATCTACAAGATCAAAAATATAAAGAGATCGCCGATATCCGCAATGATTACCCCATGATTCTTGATCTATTTAAGAATGCCGATTTCCCACCCGATCTCGTTTCAATGATTCGAGATCTGCTGAAGACCCTGGGATCGCACCCTCTTATCGTTCGTTCATCAAGCCTGCTCGAGGATCGCTTCGGTACCACATTTGCGGGCAAGTATCGCAGTGTTTTCGTCTCCAACCAAGGCTCAGAGGAGTCCAGGGTTCAAGAGCTACTCGGCGCCATTGCAGAGGTCTATGCCAGCACCCTGCACCCGGACCCCCTCAGCTATCGCCGCCGGCATGATCTTCTCGATTACAGCGAAAATATGGCTGTATTGATTCAGAAGCTGGTCGGAACACGGGTGGGTTCCTATTTTCTTCCGGTGTGGGCCGGTGTCGGCTTTTCAAGAAACCTGTACCGCCGCAATCCGCGCATCCGTCCCGAAGATGGAATGACACGTCTTGTTTTCGGTCTCGGGACACGCGCAGTAGACAGGGTTTCTGAGGATTTTCCACGCATCATACCGCTGGGTCTCCCAACCCTTCGGCCCGAGATAAAACCGGAAGATATCCTGCGCGTATCACAAAAATTCGTCGATGTTGTCAACCTGGAGACACATCGATTCGAGACCATACCCATATCAAGCTTGCTCCAGGAAAACGCCGGAATGCCGGGGTTGAGCCACGTGTTCTCGGTGCTGAAACATGGTTTTATCCGGCAGATGATGGGAGATGGAATATTAGACCGGCCTGAAGATCTTGTCGTGACCTTCGATCGATTGACTCATTCAACACCCTATCCGGCTTTCCTGAAGTGGTGTCTGCAAACATTGGAAAAAGCTTATCAGTGCCCGATTGATATCGAATTCGCCTACGATGGGGAGCATTTTTATCTTCTTCAATGCCGCCCGCAGGCCATGCGCCGCGAGGAAACCCAAATTAGATTGCCGGCCTATATACCGCCGGAACGAACCGTTTTTACGGCAAACAGGGATATTATTTCCGCAAGGGTCAGCAAAATTGAGTATGTCATTTTGATCGATCCAAAAGACTACAATATGATTCACAGTACGGAGAAGCGTCTGGGCGTGGCGAAAATAGTCCACCAGCTCAATGATAAACTATCGGACAAGGTTTTTATCCTAATGGGACCCGGCCGGTGGGGAAGCAAAGATCTGCGGCTCGGGATTCGAGTGGGTTATTCAGACATCAACAATACCAGGATTCTCATTGAAATTGCGCGCAGGGAAGGCGGTTATATGCCGGAAGTTTCATATGGCAGTCATTTTTTTCAAGACCTTGTCGAATCGAATATTCAATATCTCGCGCTCTATCCCGACGACCCCGACATTTGTTTCAATACCGACTTCCTTCACAAATCGAAAAATTCCCTTCCAAGTATTCTTCCCGATGCCCGGGATTTTATAGATGTCGTCAGAGTCCTGCACGTTCCGGGTGCGGCGTCCGGGATGCTGCTGCAGGTTGAAATGGATGGGGACAACCAACAAGCCATGGCGTATCTGATTTAGGTCAACTTCATCGTATAAGGATGATTTTGCCGGTAGCCTCCGAAGAATTCGCCTTCAATTTTGAAAAATATATGCCATTTTTCATGGCATCGCCGCCGGCGTCGCTGCCTTGCCAGCGAACGGTATGCGCCCCCGCCGGCAGCCTATCATCGATCAATTTCAACACCACCCGTCCGGCGGCGTCATAGATCGACAGCTCGGCCTCAGCGGCCGTCGGCAGATAGAAATGGATAGCGATGGAAGAATGGCAAGGATTGGGGATTGCCCTCAGGCCCTCGTGAAGCCTGGAATGGAGACTCTCGCCGGCATCGATTCCAGAGGAGCCACAGGGTATCGTATCAGTGACGGTCGTATCCGAAACAAAGACCTGCCAGCGCTTCCCGATCTCGCTGGATGGAAACCAGCAAGCCGTCTCCACGCTGTCATTGTAGCAGATATAATCACCAATCTCCTGCGTCACGAGATTTCCAAGCCAACTCTCTGTCTCATCCAAAACAATTAATTGAACCGGTCGATCCACCGGGATTGTGCCCGGTAACCGCAATTCACTCACTGTCTGAAAATAATTATCCAAAAGATTGCGGTCCGTTATCCGCTCATGACCGGCATCGGGCTGCATCGCCAGGATCCAGCGCGCACCGAGGAGGCGCTGTTTTTTGAATATTCCCGTTAGGTTTTCAATGCGATACGGCTCATCGTTTTCGCCGACGAAGAGATATCCTGGAACCTGTACTGCCGCGCCGGCGGGACCTGTATCGTGGTATCCCCCCTTTTGTGTAACAAAACCGATCACACGTTCGGGCAGCCAGATCGCGAAATGGTAGGAAAATTGCCCGCCCCAGGAATACCCCTCGAAAAAGATCGTTGAGAATTCCAGCTCGGGATGCGAGCTCAACCCGGCAAAGTGTTGAAGCGCTCGGAGGACGGCCTTGCCGATTCCAGTCTCCATAAACCGGCTGTCAAGTTGAGCGCCCATGAGGGCAAAATCCGCTTTCCCGCATAAGGCCTGAAAATCGGGATGGGCGGCTATATAACGCGAATCGACATTGTAGGGATCAACATAAAAATAGATCCCCCTGATGAGCGGGGCACTCTCGGGCAAATAGATCCGAAAGAGGGCTGTTGTATAAGTGTCGTCGGAATCGGGAAGGACTGTATCGTCATAAATCACGCCGCGGGAGCCCGTTGCGGCCAGAATCCACATCAAGGTGGCGAAGGCGGCCGTCTTTACGATTCCTTTGAAAAACACGCTCCGGTCCTCAATAAACCTCTTCCTCAAAAATGCGGCCCACCTCGGCCCTATCGGCCCGCACAGAACGATCACATAACATTTTTTCTATTATAACACAGATCGCGGCGGGAGTCTTCCCGTCAGGCTATCCCATGTACAGGAAAGATATTCTCACGGAGGAATTCAATGACGCGTCCGACCTTGTCTTCGTTTTCCGTCTTCTTGGGTCCTGATGTAAATTGGCGCATATCGCGAAGGTTGGCGCCCTCAAGTTCCTGTTGTCCGAGAAAAATCCCGGCAACAGCTCCGGCATAGTCATCCTGCGGCTCAATATGATTAAGAACCGCCCAGGCCAGCGCCCAGGAACGGGCCAGACTATCCATATTGTAACCACCCCCGCCGAGAGCCAGCAGGGGTTTGCCAAAATCACGAATACGCGTTACGGCATCGAGAAAACCGTTGTTTGTAAGGCTGAGATGGGTCAACGGATCCGCCGCCACTGTATCAATGCCGATGACGGAGACGACGATATCGGGATCAAATGCCCGGACCAATGGCGGGACAATTGCATCAAAAGTCTTTATGTATAAAACGTCATCGGTTTCGGGAGGCAGCGGTACGTTAACATTATATCCGCGGCCTTTACCCCCGCCGATTTCCTTATCATACCCTCCCCATGGATAAAGCGTTTCGCCGCTCTCGTGGATGGAAATTTTCAGAACCCGGGGTTCCCTATAAAAAGCATCTTGAATTCCGTTCCCGTGGTGCGCGTCGATATCAATGTAAACGACCCTCTTTCCCTCAGCCATTAACCTCTCAATGACAATCCCGCAGTCGTTGATATAACAGAATCCATCGGCGTGCCTACGCGCCGCGTGATGCATTCCACCCGAGGGGCTGAAGACGGTCTCTACCTCTCCATTGAGCAATAATTCCATCCCGCGATAACTGGCGCCGGCGGACAATGCTGCATAATCAAAGAGCCCATTTATGATCGGATTCTCCGCCGTGCCCAAATTGAATTCGATCATCTTCGGCTCGAAGACGCCATCATTCGCCTTCTGAAGGTGGGCAATATACTCCGCATCATGAAAGAGAGCCATAGTTTCAGGGGTCAATAACGCCGGCTGCTCTACACGCATCCAGGATTCACTGAGCCATCTATATTTCATTAACAGATCGTATACCAACTTGGATCTTTGGGGCTTGAATGGATGGTCCTGTCCCAACTGCCATTGCTCAAATCGGTCAGAATGAATAAATGCGGTAGGATATTGTGAGATCATGATTGAATCTCAGTCCTTTCCGCGCGTTCCAGTCCCTCATGGAACGTGAAGGAGACATGATAAACACCCTCATCGATGGAGCTGTGAATCGTGTATCCTGATTTGTGGAAAACGTGCAGCATGGCCTGGTTCGTCGCCAACACTTCCGCCACGAAGCCCGCAACACCTTTTGATTTTGCATGTTCGATGAGTCTCTTTAAAAGCAGGGTTCCAATTCCCTTTCCTTGAAACTCATCGGAGACCATAAAAGCGCACTCGCCCATATTCGTCGCGGGATTAACTTCATATTGCCCCATGGCGATGATATGCTCATGGTCTTCTTCCTTCCTGACAACTGCAATGACATAATTGCTCTCGTAATCAACATTACAGTAGGTCTGCGCATCGCGGTGGCGGAAAGTCTGTAACTCTCCGTGGAACCGGAAATACTTGGTCTTCTTTGAGGCGGCATAGAAAAAGGCTCTGACCAATTTTTCATCAGTCGGCCTGATGGGACGGAATAGAAATTCCTCTTTTCCGATTCTCTTTGTCTTTTCAAGCTCTTGGGGATACCTCGCCGCGACATTCAACGACATCTGATCCTGATAGACATATTTGATCCGCTTGGCATGCGCCAACAATTCATCGCGGAATTTCGGATGGGCGATATTTATGAGAGATATTGCTCTTTCCCGTATGGTTTTGCCATGAAGATAAGCCACGCCATATTCCGTCACAATATAATGCACGTCGCCGCGGGTCGTCACCACGCCGGCGCCCTCGCTGAGATGCGGAACGATACGGGAATGTTCGCCATCGTCTGTCGTCGAGGCTATCGCGATGATCGGCTTTCCCCTCAACGAACGCGCCGTACCGCGCATAAAATCGGTTTGCCCGCCTAGACCGCTGTAGAAGTAATATCCAAGTGAGTCGGCGCAAACCTGCCCCCCCAGATCAATCTCCAAGGCGCTGTTGACCGCGACCATATTGTCGTGCTGGGCTATCACAAAGGGATCATTCACATAATCACTTGGATGAAATTCGATGATAGGGTTGTTGTGAATGAAATTGTACAGCCTTTTTGTTCCCATGCAAAACGAAGCTATAATTTTCCCGGGATGAAGGCTTTTTCGGCGATTGGTAATCGCCCCTTTTTCAAAGAGATCGAGAATCCCATCGCTGAACATTTCGGTGTGGACGCCAAGATCCTTCTTGTTTTCCAGACAAGCCAACACGGCGTTGGGTATCTCTCCGATTCCAACCTGGATTGTCGATCCATCATCAATCAGATCAGCGATGTAATGACCGATACGAAGCGATATATCGCTTGGCTTTGAGTAATCGATCTCTAAAAGGGGCTCATCATTCTCCACAAAATGGTGGATTTTGTCGACGTGGATAAAGCTGTCCCCAAGGACCCGTGGTGTCTGCTTGTTGACCTCGGCGACCACGATATCAGCGACTTGGGCGGCGGCTTTTACAATATCCACCGAGACACCGAGACTGCAGTAGCCGTGTTCATCCGGCGGGGTAACCTGAATCAGCGCCACATCGATCGGAACCGCCCCCGATTTGAACAGCTTTGGAAGAAGCGAAAGGAAAATGGGTGTGTAATCGGCCCGTCCCTCATTCACCGCTTCCCGGGTGTTGGGCCCAACGAAGAAGGCATTGTGGCGAAAAATATCGCTGTATTCCACATCCGTATGGGGCGCCACACCCAATGTCAGTGTATGCAGAATCTCAGTATCGGGGATATCGCCCGCCGCCGCGGCCAAGGCCCGGACCAGCGATTGCGGCTCCCCGCAACCTGTACCGATAAAAATCCGCTGCCCCGGTCTGACATATTTCATCGCCGCCCGGGCGGTCGTAATCTTAGCGTCATAGGCCTCTTTCCAGCGCTTTACCACCATGTTGAATCTCCTTCTATGCCAAAAAAATTGAGCCTCCAGCGGGACTATAGCAAACCCGCCCGCAGGAGGCCACAAGGGGCTTTTTCGACCGCGTGACCGGTCGGCGAGACAAGGAGAGGACAAATCACCCACCATGGAGTAGACTCTCCCAGAAGGGACTCGAGCAAGCATTGTGTGGAGAGAAGCATGGGCAGAAAAATCCTTCATCTCGCCGATTTACACCTGGGATATAAGCCGCACACCCTTGGCGACGGCGCCGGATTGCATCAGCAGCAACGGGATACCCTGCTAACCCGCATTGTCTCATGGGTTCTCGAGGAGGCCCGCGATGAAGTGGGGCTTCTTCTGATCGTCGGCGATCTTTTTGAATCACCCCACCCCGCACCCGGGTTGGTGGAATCAGTGATCCGGGAACTCTCCCGGCTTGTGGCGGCCGGAATTCAGGTTATAACAATCCCGGGGAATCACGATGAGCTGACTTATACCGACGGCGTCTACCGGACTCATGCCGATCGCTGGCCCGGCCGGCTGGTCACCCACCCCCGTCCCCATGAAGTCATGGTTCTTGAGTGGGACAAGGTGGTTGTTGCCGTTCATTCCATGGCCTACATCCAAAGCGAATCTCCCGATTCCCCGGTTTTCCCACCCGTAAGCGGAAAGGATGTCTTTCACATTGCTGCGGTCCACGCCACACTGACCGATCGATTGGGCGGCTTCATCGCAGAGGGCGATCGCGCCCTCAAAGTTCGATTCGATGACCTGTCTCAAAAGGGATTCTCCTACGTTGCCTTGGGACACATCCATAACGGCCCCCTTGAATGGACTACGGCGGGGGCCGCCGCAGCCTACGCGGGAGCGATCGAAGGGAAGTCCTACCATGATCCCGGCGGCGCCGGCCTGCTGCTCGTCGATCCCTCATCCCGCCCACCGGTATTAGAACGCAGGCCGATCAACCGGCACATAATAAGGAATGGGATCATTTCTCTTCACGAGGTTCAGGATGAATCAGCCCTGGAACGGCGGATTTTAGAATGGGCGGGCCACAATCTTCAGGCCGAAAAGTATCCCCGGTTGACGGATTTTAAGGGAGAGGTCGACTTCAGTTCCATGGCGTTGCGCATCCGTCTCCAAGGTCATGCTGGATTCGTTCTCGATATCGAGCGGATTCAAGCCCGCCTGGCGCCTCGGTTTCTTGCCCTCGAGATCCGGGTTGAGGATCCGGCATGGGATCTGGGTGATTGGACCCGCTGGAAGAACGAAGAAACATTGAGAGGCGCCGTCGTTCGAACGGCGATGGAAAAAATCGGCGCGGCCGCGCATGAGGAGGAGCGGAGGTTCTTGACGGAGGCCGCCGCGGTGGCTCTGAGGGCTTTGCATGTGGCGACTCAAGAAGGAAATGTGACCCGATGAAGAGGGTTACCTTTACATCTTTGAGGCTCGAGGGGTTTGGTGTATATAACCGCTCCACTCTCTTTTCATTCCCGCGGGGATTGGCGATCGATACCAGGCCTAATGAAATGGGAAAGTCCACCGTCCTCCATGGTATTCAAGCTGTTCTCTTCGGCCTGCCCCATACAAATGACGGCGAAAAATTCGGAACGGTACGATTTCAATCCTGGGCACCTTCCTCCACATTTTCGGGAACCCTTGAACTGGAAATCGACGGTAATCCCTATCGCATTCAAAGGGATTTCCAAACACATCAGACCCGGATCATCTGCCGGGGGAACGGACCGCCGCTTCTCTTCGAGGGCGAAGCCAATCCCATGGGCCGAACTCTTGGGATCCGCAGGTATAGGGAGATTCTGGGAGATTTGATTGCTGTAACCGATGAGACTCTTTTTCAGAGTATCTTTTGTCTGCAGCAACCATTGCCCGACGAACGTCAAATTCCGCATGAGGTTCAGAGACTCATAACAGGAACAGGAGAAGCGGCGGGGGATCGTGTTCTCGCTCTGCTCTTTCAATGGTTCAAAGAAATAAGCCGGAAGACCGGTGAGACGGGGATCCATGAACCGGGCAAGCGTCCGACGGATCAGAGAACCGATGGACGATTGGACACGCTTCACGCCCGCTTGAGAGAATTGGAATCGGCCCGGGCGGAAGGCGAAGAGTGTTTCGCACAGCTCAAGGACCTGGAACAGAAGAGCCAGAAACTGAGAGAATCCGTCGGCCGCAATAGGGAACGACAGGGTGAAACTCAGGTCATCCTCGCAAAGATCGAGAGCTATAGAGAGAACAGCAAGGAACTTTCGCACCTCCGTGAACGAAGGGATCAACTGACGCGGGCCTTGCAGAGTTACGAAGAGAACGAAGTGAAGCGCCGGGAGTTACAAAGGGAGCTTGAGGATCGCTTCCCTCATTTGGCGGTTATACCTCCCGAACTGAAGAATGATTTCTCGCGGGCACTTGCGGCCCAGAGGAAGCTCCAGGAAGCGGAGGCGGAGTTGAAGCGACCTGGAGAGGAACTGGCCGCTATCCTGGTGGAGATTGAGGATGTCGGGCGCGAGCTGAGTGAGGAACCGGACCTGGCCGGACGTCCCGATGATTTCTGGTCCGCCCTGCAAAGACGATCCGTCGTCAGAACACAGACCGGCTTGATCGGCAAGGAATTGAACTCACTTGCGGCCCGCTCGATCGAGCTCAAGCGGAAGCTAGAGCTCTTTCACAAATGGAACACCATCCCCAAACATCTTCCTTCGTTTCTGGAGGGGATTCATCGGGAATCCGAAACATTGAAGGAAAGATGGATCCGCTGGCAGGAAAAGCTCGCCAATCAAGAAAGACTGAAATCGCAACTCGACCGCCGGCAGATCTTCACACAACCACAGATACCGGAACCCGACGAAATTCTTTCCGCGGTGGCGACATGGGAACGCCTGGCGCAAGAGAGCCAAGCTGTCCTGGCGCAGGAAGAGATCGAGCAGCGCCGGGCCGGGCGGATAAGGTCATCCGCCAAGCGCATGGAAGTGCGCCGGCGGATTCTGGAAGGTGTCGGCGGGTCAGGGGCTGGAGTCATTGTCGGATGGTTGATCTGGTTTACTAATCTTGTTCCGCCGTTGGTCGCCGTGGGGCTCGGTCTTATGGTGGCCTTTGCTATCACTACCATTTTGTGGCGCCTGCCGACATCGCAGCAATCATTGATTGAAGCTTTGACAACGGCTTTGAGCGGCACACAAAAGCGCAAAGGAGAGATTGAAACAAAGATCTCTGAATTCAAATCCAGGTTCGAACCATTGATGAAGTCGCTTTCGCTCCCTTCAATCGACGGCGGCGGTTTAACGGCGCTTTCAAAAGACTTCATCGAGTGGCGGGCGGCCCAACAGGAATACCTAACGGCCGAATTGATCTGTCGTCAGGCGGAAATCGATCTCTTCGGCCCGCTCTCAAAGGAGGAAGAACCTGGATCTGCAGGCCAGACAAAAACTCCTGAGGAACTTCCCGCTCCATTCCCTGACTTGGCGCTTCTCGCCCGATCTGTGGGAAATATAGAGTTTAAAAATGGCAGTGATCTCCTTTACTGGCTTTCCCAACAGGAAGAGGAAAATTGGCGGCGATGGATGGATGAAGCGGCGGAGCAAGCCGCGCTCCATAGGGAAATCGCGGATCTTGATGACAAGCAAACCCGTATCAAAGGAGATAAGACCCCAGGCGGCCTATCGTTTTTAGAAAAGGAGCTCGTCGATTTGAATGCCTCCTGCCGCCCCTGGGCGCTCGATGTTGATATTAAGGCGATCGAGCCCCGATTGCGCGCCGTTCGTCAGGCGGAAGAGAGGCAACGCCGCCTACTGGCTCGGAAAAAAGAATTGGGAAACAGCATCGACAATCTCAAAAATGACCTCAATCTGGTGAAGCTCGAATGGGAATCGTGGCGGATGAAACTCGCTCCCTATTTGGAATTGGCGGGAGGAGACCCTGAGCGACTGCAGCAGCAGCTGAATGATGCACAGGAACTCCATGCACAGATCCGGAGAGCTGAGCAGCTTCGTGATCAAGCATTGGCCATCCAAGAGGGGAACAACGATGACCCCGAGTCACTTAAAAAAAACCGGGATAGATTAGTTGAACAATGGGATTTTCACCATAGAGCCATGCGGGATCTTGTGAAAGACAGCGATGCTCTCCGGGTATTTGAAGAACTCGAAGACGCGCAACAGAGAGATTCCTATCGTCAGGGATTAATGGATCAATTAATAGAGCTGGAGACCCATGCAAAAGCATTAGAGTCCGAATTTGACGATGTCCGGATTTCTTTGCGAAGCCTGAAACCAGAGGGATCGGTGCATCTGGCCCAAGCGGAATTGGAGATTCGTGAAACCCGCGGCGAACTCGAACACCTGGAGCAGCGGCGGGATACGATCCTGGAAGCCTGGCGTCTGATGTCAGATGCCGTTGAAGAGCTCCGCCGGAGTTTCGGTCCGGCCCTGGCGCAGGAAATTTCCCGTCTTTTTTTCCTGATTACACAAAAGGACGGGCGCCGGATCGATCTTTCCCCAAAACTGGAACTTGAAATCCTCGAAAATGATCAGCCCTGCTCATCGGCGCAGTTGAGCCAAGGCGCCGGCGATCAGTTGACTTGGTCGGTGCGGCTGGCATTGGCTCAAAAAATCGGAGGGGATATCATCCTGCCGATTCTCATGGATGATCCTTTTGTCAATTTTGATTTCGAGCGTTTGACACGGGCCGGGGACGCCCTATCCCGGCTGTCACAAGAGCGGCAAATCCTCATCTGGACGAAAGATGAGCGCTTGCGGGCTTGGGGAGCTCCGATTCGAACCGAGCTTTCCCCTCTCTAATCTCACCAACGTCCCCGCTAAAGCGGTCCTAAAACCTTGTCGATGTTTACTGGAGAGCCCGGATTCCGGGCCGGAATGAGGTGAATTCCCCGCGTCAACAGGCCCAACCACATGGGAGACAAGACATTGCACGACTCTCACGCCAGGATGCCAAATGATGATTTCCCGCCGGAGCAAACCCGCGGCAGAGGGGAATCTTTAGGAGCAGACAGGAGAACCAAAGAAATCCGGGAAAAGATCCTATCCTCCGTGCAGTATATTGCGGCGATCCCTCCCGCGGCCTCCAAGGCTCTCGATATCTTGATGGATCCCGATGTCGATTTGCCGAAGGTGATTCCCTGCCTTGAATTCGATCCGGGTCTGACCTCGAATCTCTTACGGCTGGTCAACTCTCCCTACTTTGGATTTCAGAGAGATATAACATCAGTGCGGGAAGCCTGCATTCGTCTGGGGATCCGCAGGGTGCGCGACCTCGTTGTGGCGTCGGTTGTCGGTCCCATCGTGCGCCAATCGATAAAGGGTTACTCCCTTGAGTCCTGTGCTCTTTGGGAGCACAGCGTAGCGACGGCCATCGCGTCGGAAAAACTTTCCGGGGCGCTCGGTATCCAAATGCCATTCGCGACCTTTACATCGGCCATATTGCATGATGTGGGAAAGATCGTCATGGGTACTTTTGTTGAAATCGGATCGGGTCCAATCATGAGGCTCTCCCGCGAACAGGGCCTCGATTTTAACAAAGCCGAGCAACAAATCCTGGGCACTGATCATGCGGAGGTAGGAGCGGCCCTATTGCATGAGTGGAGCTTCCCTCAAATCATTGTCGATGTCGTTCGCTGGCATCACGATCCGGAAGAAGCCCCTGAGCCATCCATATCTTTGGATATCGTTCACTGCGCCGACGGGATCGCCATCATGTCGGGTATAGGGATTGGACAAGATGGCCTGAGGTACAGAATCTCGGACGATGTCTCCAAGCGATTGGGGGTCTCAACAAAAATATATGAAAGAGTTATCTTCGAGACACTCACAATGATGACCAAAATGAAGGACATTTTCTCATTGACATCTATCTAGCGCACCTTTCTACATTCGATTCTTTCTGATCGCTCCGTTCTTGCGACCGGAGCGATTTCCCTTTACCGGCTCCCGCGCACCCGGCCAGATGAGGCGATTTCACAAAGGTGGGACTCTTTTCAGGGAAAATGCCGGACTGGAAACATCGCTTGTGATATCAGGCGGCCTCGATGATCGAATCCGAATTGTCATCGGCCACATGCTGATACCACTTCTCTATAATTTCCGACAGGGCTTGTTGTTTCACCGGTTTCAATAAATATCCATTCATCCCGGCTTGAATACACTTTGACCGAATTTCCTGCCTTGAACGCATGGTAACGGCGACAATCGGTATTTGGTGATTGATAACCCCATATGATGTATTTCTTATATCCCGGGAAACGGAGAAACCATCATATTCTAGAGAATCAACATCGATGATGACTAAATCATATGCCGTTGATCTCAGTTCTTCGATCACCTGGCCGCCATCGACCACCGATTTTGTTTTGTAACCCATCACCATGAGAGTTGTCGATACCGAATGAGCTGCCGCAGGTTCATCTTCTGAGATTAGAATCCTGGTCGTCCTGCGTCTCACCTCGGCAATCGAATGCCGGGTGGCGATCTTTCGACCGCAAAGGCCATGGCCGGCTTGCCGGTTCAAGACGATCGCCAAACAATCATATAATTGTGATTGGCGAATCGGTTTTGTTAAATATGCCGCAAAGCCCTTGTTCTCAAAATGCGACGCGTCTCCCCGCCGTCCAAATGATGTCATCAGAATCAGCGCCGTATCTTTCAAGGCTGCAGTTTCTTTGATCTTTTGACCCAGTGTTTCACCGTCAATCCCGGGAATGATCTTATCGACAATGACCGCATGAAAGGGTTTGCCTGCCTCAGCCGCGGTTTTCAATTCATGAAGGGCCGTGACACCATCTCGGGCCTCTTCAAAACGATATTTCCAGGCATTCAGCAACGAGATGATGATTCTGCGATTCAGATCATTGCCGTCAACGACCAGAATCCTTTTCCCTCTGAGATCTTCGCTAATGGAATCACACGTGCAATCGGCAGCCTGTTTTGCTAACACTGCTGTGAACCAGACACCCCTTTCCCCCAATTCCGTTTTCTCAAGACCCAGGGTTCCGCCCATCATTTTTATCAGTCTTTTGGGAATCTCGACCTGCGACTCCAGGGCTTGCATTACATTAACTTCCTGTGAGCTGGGCTCCAGTATTTTGTTTAAGCAGCTGGTGTTTTGAGGAGGGATGCCGTTACTGACAATGGAAAATCGGATATTCGCAATATCCTCGCTCTCTTCCATAAGGGTTACATAAACATCAACATCTCCCTCACTGGTATAGCTCATCACATAGTCAATCAGGTTAATTAGGATCTGCCGCAACCGCCCCGGATCACCCTGCACAAGCGAAGGCACTTCGGGAAATATCGTATAATTGTATCCAACACACTTTTCGTGCGCCTTAAAGCTGATTATTCCGTTCATGCTCTCCAATGTCGCACAAAGATCGAAATCAATGATATCCAGATCCAACCGATGCACATCCTTTTTTGAGAAATCCAGGATATCATGAATAATTCTTTGAAGATTGTCCCCACTGCTGCGTATAGCCTCAACATATTTATTTTGAACCGGGGTTAATTCGGCATCCAGCAGGAATCCAGACATTCCGATTATTGTGTCCACCGGATAATGGATCTCTCTACCGATTTTTGACAAGAATTCAACTTTTGCAATTTCTGCATATTCGGCTTCAGTCGCCAGCCTGTTCGCGTTGCCAACCGCCTTCTCGAGTTCCTCATTGTCTTTGTCAGTATCAATCTTTGCTTGAAGCAGTACTTCTTCACGGAGTTTTCGTTCGGTGATATCCCAATGTATTCCCACAACCCTTACGGGCATCCCATCGGCATCAGATTGTATAGCGCCGCTTCGCGTCAGCCACCACCGGGTCTCTGCCGGAGAAAATTGAACCCGATGCTCCATTTCAAACAGCGGTGTGCGCCTCTCGAGATACGAGTTGATCTTTTTTAGAAATCTTGAAAAATCATTTGGATGCAAGACTTCGTTCCAGGTCGTGACTCGGCCCATCGATTCAGAATTTGAATCTATAGACGCCGGGGCCATCCCATCTTCCAGAATGACATCTCCGGTCTGTGGATTCCAATCCCACCAACCCAGGTTTGCCTCTTTCAGCGCTTGTGTTGGCCAATTGGTTCCTTGCCGCCCCCTGAGCTCCGGGATCCCGGTCTCTGGTGCCGGCGGGATCTCCATATCCTTCTTCAATATCAGCGCGTGGGCTTCAGCTTCATTTGTTTCCGTGATATCAGTTCCAGTACACCATGCTATCCAATGGCCTGACGGGTCGAACTGGGCGAAACTCGACCAAAGAATAGTACGCGTCGCGCCATTCTTGCATGTCAGAGTCCATTCGAAATCGCGGCAATCCCCCCGGCATTCCCGCCATTCATTTAGCTTTCTTTCACGATATTCCTTGACGGGATAGAGTCGCTCCATTGATTTTGGATTGTTGATCATTTCTTCGGAATTGTAGCCTGTCACGCTTACACATTCAGTATTCCAGGCCAGAATATTCCCATCCGCATCGAGGGCTTGAATCATAACCCGCAGATTCTCCACCACACTGCCAAGATCCTGATTTTGTCGGATGGGATTGTGGAGATTCTTCTGAGCCTCTCCTTCAATCCTTGGCTCTTCCATCGATCGCTCCTCATAACGGGCGCTGTAAAGAAACACAGGTAGAGGACATACGGTCACACTATCTATATCGCCACAAGTTTAAGCGATCTTTCGCCGGATTAAAGCGCCGACGCCTTGGAGTCGGATGGAGTCACCAATTGAAATTCGAGCTCCAACTGGTCTCCCGGTAAGGGATTACAGGTGTTTCTTGGATCCCTTGATGGGTACCCGGCCTGGATTTTGAGCGCCTTGAAGAGGGTCATGATCCTCTCCCGGTATGGGAGCGGCGCATCGGGGTTATTTCCATAGAATCGCTCATACTGGGGCATCAGATGTGGGAAATGCTTACGCAGTATAGGATCAAAAGAGCGCCGGGCCGGCCCCCGAAGCCTCAGGAGATCCAGGTGGGCATCCATCGCTCCTGCTTTGCGAGCGGCCTTTAAGAGGGCCAACAGTTCGTCGCGGGAATCGGTCAAACCCGGGAGAACCGGCATTACGAAGAGATCGACTCTAAGGCCGGCCGCGGAAAGCTGTCGGATGACATCGAGACGGCGCCGGGGTCGCGGCGCCCAGGGCTCCACGAGGTGGCAAAGCTGCGCATTGAGTGTGATAAGACTGATGTTGATCACGAGGGGTCTGTGACGGGAGATGTCGTGAAGTAGCTCCAAGTCCCTGAGAATCAATGGACTTCTCGTTGTCACTGAAAGATCCAAACCAGGTTCGCCCCGTAGAATTTCGAGAACCCGGTGCGTGACGCCGAATCGCCGCTCTGCTGGCTGATATGGGTCCGTTGCTGTTCCGATGGCAACCGGGTTCCCTATTAATCGGTTGGGCTTCAGATCCTGGCGAAGAACCGACCCGGCATCAACCTTTATATAAATTTTACGGTGAAAATCATCAACCTGATGGTGATCCATAAGTTCGTGAGTAAAGCGGGCAAAGCAATAAGGGCACCCGAATCCACAACCTCGGTAAGGATTAATGGAGTAGCGAAAAGGGAGGTTCGGGCTCGCGCATTTATTGAGAATCGTTTGTGAGAATAGGGGTCGATAACAGGCCCTGGCGGTTTCGAAAATCGGATCAAGAGACCGGCCGCTGGTCTTTTCTTTATGGCGACCTGGGGTCGGCCGAGAAAGCCCGCTTGCTCTCAGTAATTCAGGGCTTTTTTTAGAGCGCCTCTTAGTCTGTTGCCGGTTGGTTGGAAGGGGCAAGCTAACTTGTTGGAAATCAGTTGCTTCCAGGAGAGTCTCGGACCGGCCGGATATCTTAGATTCTTGGCTTCCCATGCGAACATTTGTACGGTATTCGGCTGAATTTGTCAACCCCCTTTCTCGTTGATAAACACTTTTCTTTCTCAGATGAGACTTCTGGTTCCCTTTATGCCGCCCTTTCATCGGTGAGATAGATCGAAATTTCTGCCCTGCCCCCTTCAAACCCCAGCGTCACCTGTGCCGCAGGTTCGCCAGGGAATCTCTGAAGGAGCTTTTCATACTCTCTTGCGGCATCGGGAGCAGAGATGTGGAAAATTTCGTTGGCGCCCCCGATTCGGGGCAGGACATTGCCACAAATAACATTTGCAATTTCGCCAAGGGCATCGTGTTGAAACTGAACTGTCGGATTCCCTTCAATACCCATCATATTGGCGGCTATATTGGGAAGCATACTGCCGTAAACCCTGACAATGAGCCCCCCATTGAATGGTCCCAGAAACTCCAGCGAAACGCCGGCTTCAAAAACGGCTTTGATTTGTTCAGCTTCAAGTTCTTCTGTCAAGAACACGAATCCCATTTCCTGAAAGGTCATGGCGGCGGCTTCATAGAGTTCAGCTTTTAAATTGTCAATCATGATTTCCTCGTTTTCTCAAGGCTTTACATAAACCGACGGTCGAACATATCGCAGATCCGTCCTTTTGCTGGCCAGGCTCTCCGAGTGCCCAATGAAAAGATATCCATTTCTGTTTAACTTTGAACTCAATCGCTCAACAAGCATCTCCCGAGTGAGTCTACTGAAATAGATCATGACATTCCGGCAAAAGATAATATCGAAGCATCCTTTCATCGGCCAACAATCCATTAAATTCAGTTTCGCAAAATGCACAAGAGCCCGCGCTTCATCGCGAACCTGAAATACAACCTTCTCGGAGTTTCCCTTTTTTGTGAAATACTTCTTCAAGAGATCCGGCGGAGTCTCTTCCAACTGCTGCTTCCCAAAACAGCCCTCTCGAGCGCTGGTTAGCATTTCCGTACAAATATCAGTGGCTAATATCTTCACATCCAAGTTTTCAATATTTGGAATTGATTCCATTAGAAGTACAGCAAGGGAATAGGGTTCTTCGCCGGATGAACACCCTGCGCTCCAAATCCTGATTTTACTTCCTTCGGTCAATTTCTCTGGCAGCACATATTTACTCAGAAAATCAAAATGCTTACACTCACGGAAGAATGATGTCTTGTTGGTCGTCAAGGCGTCAATCATTAGAATCATTTCCGTTCCCGATGTTTCTCTTTCTATGTAGTCAACATATTCATCAAAACAGGCCAACCCCAAAAATCGAAGCCTTTTCAACAAGCGGGATCGTACCAGTTCCTCCTTTCCCAAACGAAGATGAATCCCGCTTGCCTGATTGAGGATCCGGCTGATTCGCTTGAACTGCAACTCGTTGAGTTCCAGGTTTTCAAGTTGGTTATTCATCTAGCAGTTCCTAAAATGAGAAACGATTCAGATGTTTCGGGTTATCTCTCACGATGCATCCTTCAACGTTTCCAGAGCTTCGGTAATGTCACAAATCCGGTCGATGTCCAAAAACAGAATGACGCCGCTTCCAGATTTTCCGATCCCGCGAATATAATCGGTATTTACACCGGCGCCAAACGCGGGGGTCTGTTCGGTATTTTCGGCGGGGATATTCAATACCTCTGAAACCCTGTCAACGATGATACCTGCTACTATTCCGGATGCTTGAACCACTATGGTGCAAGTTTCAGCGGACTGCCTCACTTCCCCTAAATCAAACATCAACCGCAAATCTATGACCGGAATGATCCTGCCCCTTAGATTGGCAACACCTTTGATGTATCTTGGAGTCTGTGGCACTCTTGTGGTTTCTATCTTGCCGATAATCTCTTGAACTTTGAGTATTTCGATTCCATACTCTTCATTGTCAAGGTAAAAGGTGAGATACTTTCCCCAAAGATTCTTAATCCCAGCCGCTTCTGGAATCGACTTCTCTTCTATCTTCCCATCTCGATCCATGGACTCTCTCCCTTTACATCTGAATTGCAGGGCGGCCAACAATTCCAGTCTGGCTCACTATAGGTGACCTTCGTCTCAGGCCGCCCTCTTGCTCTTCAACGATTTATAGATGGCGCCCGCGATCGAACCCAAAGGCTCAATCTCCAAAGCCGCTTTGACCTTTATCGCCTCCCTCGGCATACCAAAGACAACGCTTGTCATCTCATCCTGAACAATTGTATGCGCCCCATTTTGCCTCATGGCCAGCAGACCCTTTGCCCCATCCGATCCCATCCCGGTCAGAAGCACGCCCACGGCGTTTCGCCCCGCATGCATAGCGACCGAGTGAAAGAGAATATCCACCGCCGGCCGTTGATAGTGCACAGGCGGTCCATCTTTAAGACGCGTTCTGAATACGGCACCATGTTTCTCTAAAAGCATATGCCGGCCTCCCGGGGCGATGAAAACCACACCAGGGATGATGTTCTCGCCGCCTTCAGCTTCCCGGACTTCAACTTGACACATCTCATTCAAACGGCGGGCAAAAGAACCTGTGAAATTCGCCGGCATATGCTGCACAATAACGGCGCCGGGTGAATTCATTGGGAAGTCCTTCAATATCCGCTCAATGGCTATTGTTCCTCCAGTGGATGCGCCGATGGCAATGATCTTCTTTGCCATGTTCGGGGAAACCGGTTGAGATACCCTTGAAATATTCTCTTCAGGCTGCGCCTTAGGCTGATGTATCACTTTCGAGACAGCGGCGGTTCGTATCGCTCTTATGAGTTTTCTCTCAACCTCCGGCACCGAATACTGGGATCCCGGCTTCGGGACAACATCAAGCGCTCCCAATGATAGGGCACGGAGAGCCCCCTCACTGTCTTCCAGGGTTAACGAACTGACAACAACAACCGGCATGGGGTAGTGCTTCATGAGTTTAGTTAGAAACGACAAGCCATCCATTCGCGGCATTTCGATATCTAATGTTAAAACATCCGGTCTGAGTCGGAGAATCTTGTCTCGCGCCGTATAAGGATCAATAGCGCTCCCAACGACCTCGATATCGCTGAATTTGGACAACTCGGCGGAGAGCATTTTTTGCACCGTTGCAGAATCATCTACAATTAAGACACGAATCATTACAAAACTCCTGAATGCCGCCTGATCCCTGCAGCGTACAACGGGCCGGGCAAAGATCCGGCACGGATCCTAAAAATCCGGTCCATCGGCCACGGTTTGACGGCCACTCAAGATGTCATCTTCCGTCAATCCCATAACACGAAAAATCGAATCTCTCAGAATTTCAGGCGTGAAAGGCTTATGTACGAACTCCGCACCCTGCTGCCGCAGGGCGGCGATCCGCTTCATACTACCTTCGGTAGAAACAATAATGACCGGCAGATCAGACATCGCATCAGATTTTCTCAATTGAGACAAAAGCTCTTCGCCTGTCATTACAGGCATATTGATATCGATCAGGGCCAGATCCATCCAGTTCTTATCCAGCTCCGCCAAAGCATCCACCCCGTTCCCTGCATAGTATATTTGATTGATAGGGATCCCGCATATTTGCAGAGTCTTTTCAATCATTGCTCTCATTACAGCGCTGTCATCAACAACGAGGACATTTAATCCCACGGGATTCCCCTCCTAGTTCAAAATATTCATAAAGTGCTGATCTTGCCGTTTCCTTTAATTTTCAATTCCCCGGTACTGATATTCAGAATCATCGTTCTGGAATAATCTCCCCCGACATCATGAGCATTTAACATAACGCCGTTTTTCCAAAGTAGCTTTCTAAGCATGATAAAATTCCTTTTGCCGATCTGAAAATGATCACTTCCCATGCTTGTGTGAATCGCCGCGCCACCAGCAACCTTAACAATCAAACGACTCTTCTCCGCACCGGCTTTGTAGCACGCCAAGAATAATTCCCGCACCCCGGTATCAACAAACATATACGGATTTTCCGAAGCCTTGATTTTGTCAATCGATGACTGCGGCAACATGACATGCAGCATGCCGCCGATCTTGGCTTCAGGGTCATAGATTGCCACTCCCAAACAGCTTCCCAAGGCATATGTGATCAACTCTTCGCCCGGTGTGGCGGATACTTTCATGTCTGCAACGCTTATGACTTGTTTCACGTTTCCTCTCAAGATAGTCTTTAAAGTATAGCGCTCACCCACATGCAGCTTTAATGTCCCGCGAAATCGTCGGCGTTCGATTCGAAGCCTCTTTCGCCGCGGCGATTATACCTTCCGGATCTAGTATGAGGCCAACGCATCCGTCGCCGAGAATGGTAAAACCGGAAAATGTCGACGCCTTTGCCATACTGCCATCCAATGACTTCACAACCAGCTGTCGTTGCCCAAGAATCTCATCCACTAAGAGGGCTATCTCTTGTTCGCCATCGCTAAGGATAATGAGAATACCCTTGGTAGGATCTACGACAGCTCCTTCAATATTTAATAATTCATAAAGACGACAAATCGGAATCATGCGATCCTGGATGCAAATCATTTCTCCCCGTTTCACTACTGTCGATAATGAATCTGATTCAGGACGCAGGTTCAAAATAATGTTCGTTATTGGAATAATGTATCTTTCCCGTCCAATACCCACCAACATGCCATCGGTGATGGCCAGCGTCAGCGGCAACCGGATTGTAATTACAGTCCCCTCCCCCTGTATTGAACTAATATCGATTCGGCCCTTGAGCCTCTCAATGTTTCTCCGGACCACATCCATCCCAACACCGCGTCCGGAGACATCAGTAATTTCTTCCGCCGTAGAAAATCCCGGCTCAAGAATAAATTTGTATACCTCGATATCCGTCATTCCGAGATCCGACTCAATCAGACCCATCTCCAGTGCTTTTTGAACGATTTTGTCCCTCGAAAGTCCTTTCCCGTCGTCTCTTAACTCAATGACGACATTGTCGCCGGCACGATGAGCCGACAAGGAGATCGTTCCTACCTCTTCTTTTCCTGTTTTGCGGCGGGCTTCAGGCATTTCAATCCCATGATCCACAGCATTACGAACCATATGAACCAGAGGATCGTTTATCACATCGACCATATTACGATCAATTTCCGTCTCTTCGCCTCTGGTGATGAATGCAATCTTCTTTCCGCATTTTTGTGAAACATCCCGGGAAACCCGAAGCAATCTCTGAAAAGTGCCTCGGAAGGGAACCATCCTCATTGACATTCCAAGATCCTGCAAATCCCTGACAATCTTGGCCGTGTGATCTACCTTCTTAATCAATTCATGATTATTATTCGTCAAAATCAATTCGTCTTGGGAGATCATTGAATGAGCAATCACTAGCTCACCAAGCATATCTATCAGACGATTCAAACGATTTGTTTGAACACGAACTGTCGAATCCATTGAACCAACGACATGCTCCGATATTTTTTGCAGGGGCAGGCTTGATGCAATTGCCGAAGTCAATGCCGTCCCTGATGGCGCCTTTGCACCGGGACTTATGACGTTGGGATTCGGATCCATCAAATCACGCATTAGCGCAGCATACCCGGCAGGTATCCTAAGAATGTTGTCACTTAAACCGTTCTGTACATTTGCGATCAACTCATTCAGCATATCAATGGATCGAAGGATAAGATCCGCATAATCACGCGTGCAGCCGATCTCGCCGGTGCGCATCCGCGATAAAATGCCTTCTATGCAATGCGCCAGTTCATGAGGTCTCCGCATTCCAAGGAAGGCTGAAGTCCCTTTCATGGTATGAAGAATACGAAAAAGTAGATTTATAGATTCTTGATTCCATGGATCAGATTCCAAAGTCAGCAGAGAGGCTTCGGCTTGTTCCAGATATTCGCAACATTCATTGACATACTCTGTCAAAAGACCAGTGTCAGAATTCTCCGGAAAGGATTCCTTTAGGGGCACATTTGTATAGGAATCCGACAGAGATTTGTCATTCGCGCTTAAGGAAATGATCGGCTCGGGCAGCCGAGGCTTCTTCTTTGGCGTTTTCTCCCCGGATTCATCTATTAATCTGCTTCCATCAGTATCTATTGGTGACGGCGTCTGGTTTGTAGAAGCCGTCTCTAACCCGGCTTTCTTCACGGATAATTTGAATTCTTGAACTTCTATCAGTGAAGCGGCGTTCTCAATACGCTTATAGATTTCATCAAGAATACGGCTCGGGTTTTTTGATGCTCCCGCGGTGATTTCATTGAGCAAATGCATAGCCTCTTCAAGGGGTTGCTTAATGAAATCGGGATAGTCCGCTCCGGCACCGCCTGGATTGAGTACCGCACGAAGGATGGCCGAGGCTTGTTCAAGCGCCTTGAGATCATTCACTTCAGATTGAATGAGGACAATCGATGCATCATGAAGGGTGCATGATGAGGCGTTCATTTTGCAGGCACCGATGGACTGGTTTTTGCCTCTGTCCTTTGGCGGCATTTCATCCTTTCCCACAAAACGTCCCACAGGTTTCTCACAAATATTCCAGTAACCCGCTGGGATGGTGGATCCCCCGGCGATATTTGTCGCCGGGATGGGGCCTATGTAACCATCGGCGAGGCAGATAGAGGTATTTAGCAGCGAGAAGAGTCATAACCATTAGTCCTTCAATCAATTAAGCCATTATTCTCAGCGGGCTTGCCCCTCGCGGATCTGAAGGAACAGCGCAACGTAATGCCTTCCAGCGTCCTAGCCGCAATCTGCGGTCGGCTTTACCCATGGTGCGGCATCGGGTGTCAACATATAATCGATGGGAGCGGAACCAGGGGATCACAACTATTCTGGTCGTCATCGGAAAGCAGGCAAGCGTGATGCCAAGGGGATTCATCCTACACCCCACCTATCGGATAGAGAAAGGCCGCCCGGTCATTCATCTATTTGGGAAATTGGAGTCGGGAGAGACCTTTGTCGTTCGCAATGATAGGTATCGCCCCTACTTCTTTATAAAAAAGACCGACACATCCAAAGCCCGAAAAGCCGGGGCGGGCGAAATCCGGTCCTCGGGTTATAGGACAATGGCCGGGATTCCCGTTTCAAGATTGGTTTTCGATCTTCCTACCGACACACCCGAACTGCGGAAAAGTCTGACAGACGCGGATATTCAATGTTTTGAAGCTGACATTCCTTTCGCTACCCGATTCTTGATAGACCATGACATCCGCGGCGGTATAGAGATTGCCGGAATTTCCAAAAAGGGTAGGCTGATAGATCGAATTTACGAAAATCCTGATATTAAGTCCGCTGACGTGATGCCGCATCTCAAAATCCTATCGCTGGACATTGAGACAAATCCAAGCATGGACCGTTTACTTTCCGTCGCCCTTGCCGGAGATGAAACCGATGAAGTCCATCTTGTTTGTTCGGACATGCCGGTGGGAAACCTTCCTGATTATGCCTTGGCATATCCTGATGAGGTGACGCTTCTCAATAATCTTCACCGCCGTATTCGCCAAATTGATCCGGACATAATTACAGGATGGAATGTTATCGATTTTGATCTTTACATATTGGAAAAGTTAGTTCGGAAGTATCGCATTCCCTTTACATTCGGTCGCGCCGATATCCCCGCGAAACTCCGCCTTGATCAATCCCTTTGGGGGGCGTCCAGAGCGATACTTCCGGGTCGCGTCGTCCTCGACGGATTGGCGCTGCTGCGGGGAGCCTTTATACGCACCGACGATTACCGCCTGGAAACAGTCGCACAAGAGGCTCTCGGCCGGGGGAAGACGATTACCAGTGAGACAATTGCCGGCAAGAGCCCTCGCGGTGAGAATAGGATCGTTGGAAACAAGGCCGATGAAATTCTCCGCCTGCACAGAGAGGATCCGGCGGCTTTTGTAGAATACAATTTAACCGACGCCCGGCTCGTATTGGATATACTGGATCATTTCCAACTCATCCCTCTTGCCATCAAACGCAGCCTTCTGACCGGGATGCCGATGGATCGGGTATCCGCAAGTATCGCATCTTTTGATTTTCTATATCTTTCCGAAATGAAAAAACGTGGAATTGTTGCACCCTCGGTGGATCACGATATTCCAATTCACCCAACAGCGGGCGGATATGTCTTGAACGCTATTCCTGGAATCTATAGAAATATTTTGGTCTTTGACTACCGCAGTCTTTATCCCAATCTCATCCGAACATTCCGCTTGGATCCAATGAATCTCGTCTCCAATACCAACAACCGCTACAGTGAAGTTGAATTTGCATCAGGTCATATCATTAATGACCCCGGCTATGTCACAGCCCCCAATGGCGCCAAGTTTAAAAAGGAGGGGGGAATCCTGCCCGCGCTTTTGGATCGATTTTTTCCTGAGCGCGAAAAAGCCCTGGTCCTGGAAAACCACATCGCCGCATCCGCCATAAAGATTGCAATGAATTCACTCTATGGCGTCCTCGCCACTCCAAGATGCCGGTTCTATTCATCCGAAACGGCAAATGCCATTACCCAATTCGGCCAAATGATTCTCCGCTGGACGAAGACCCGCGTGGAGCATGAAAATCTGCGTGTCCTATATGGCGATACAGATTCCATTTTTGTCGATGGCAAATTTCAAAATCCCGACGAGGCGCAACAATTAGGCCGGGATCTGGCCGGGCGCATCAGTTCCGAGCTCAACCGGCATATTGAAAAGTATTACGCCGTTGAAAGCTTTCTAGAGCTTCGCTTTGAAAAGATTTACCATCGCTTTTTTCTCCCAGGATTGCGCCATTCTCTCGAAGGCAGCAAAAAGCGTTATGCCGGAGTTGTCTATGAGGATGGCGAGCGACGCATTGTCTTTACAGGTATGGAATCGGTACGGCGGGACTGGACCCAGTTGGCAAAACTATTTCAACATGATCTGCTCGACTTGGTATTCCGACTCGAAGAGCATTCACCGCCCAAAGAGATCGAAGAGATGATCCGCAATTTTGTTGATAAACTGCGAAATGGCGAGCTGAACGAGCTACTTGTTTATCATAAAGCCTTGCGGAAGAATATCGACGAATACACAAAAACAACACCACCACATGTCAAGGCCGCCAAACTCCTTGGAAAAAGGGCAGGGCGGATTATCTCCTATGTCATTACAATAAAAGGTCCACAACCTGTGCAGATGCAGACCGATCCTCACGACTATGAGCATTATGTGGAAAAGCAAATCCGGCCGGTTGCAGAGACGATTCTGCAGCATCTTAATATTTCCTGGGAACGAATCTGGAGCCGCCAGGACGAGTTGCCATTATAAATGACCTGTCATAATTTCACCTATCTCCAGAGACAATTATCTTGCTGTGTTTTACTCCGCCCGGATATTCAAATTTCAGAATATAAATCCCGCCCGCCACGCGATTCTCCACCGAGTCTCTTCCGTCCCAATAGGTCGTGTGAGGTCCGATAGAGTATCGTTTATCTTGGACCTTATCGACCAGCCGGCCCTGAACGTCGTAGATCGAAATGGAAACCCTGCCACTCTCGGCCAATTCGAATCTAATTGTTACCGACCCCGTCATAGGATTTGGATAGGGCGGTAAGAGATGCGAGGAACCCTGGATCACCGCCGTAAACACCTGCGATGAAACAAGTATCGTCTCGACCGATCCGTCCCACATTCCTACAAGACGATAATCCAGGGTCGCCCATTCCGGGGGCTCCGTATCGATGAATGGCCCGGATAGACCGACGGGAAGCGGGATCGCTGTCAGGCGGACCCACGGCCCGTCCTCAATGCGGCGATCGATAAAAACACCCCGAAGGTTGTTTTCGCCGCGAAACACCCAGGTCATCTCCACGATCTTCCGATCGGCGGCGAACCTTGTTGAGAATTCTTGAACGAACGCCGGCGTCGATTCTGATGAGATGGTGAATTTCCGCCGGCCGTTGGCGGATGACCGGCTCAAGCCAAATCGATCCGATGCCGTGACATCCCAATAGTACAATGAATCCCCGCTCAATTCATTTGGAATGGTATAGAATGTGTCTTCAAGCGCCGGGTATAAGATCGCTTCTTCAAAGTTTGGATTGAGAGCAATATTCAATGTATAAGTAACATTATCATCAACATCAATATCCTGGGCCGCTTGCCAACGAAACGTGGGACGATTCACCCAGAGGGTATCATTGTCCGCCGGGGACATCAATGCGAACGGCATTGGAGGCCCCGGGGGCTCCAACATGAGCCGGATGCGGCCCCCATCTTCCGCAAGAAGCACTGAAGGGCCGGCTCCGGCCGCCGAGTCCTTGATCACAACATCCCCCGGCACCCAATCAACACTGAGAACCGAGCCCGATTCATCCACCCGCACAAGCTGTGTTCCGGTATCCTCAGAACAATGTATAACAAAGGTCCGGCCGTCCCAGACAGCCGCCGGATGCGGCTCCACCGCCCGTGTCGCGGCCAGAAAGAGAGGATCCAAGTCGAGCCGTGTTCCCTGTACATTAAACCGGAATGCCAGCAGAGAATCGGCCGCCGCTCCCCCAGTCCAAACAACAAATCCATACTCTTCACTGCCGGCGGCCGTCCAACCGCCCTCGCTCGGCATTTCCAGCACCCATTCACCTTCCGGGGGTTGTGGAAAAGCGCCGGCCGCGAGCCGGCTGCGGCGAAGAACCAGGCGCCCATCATCCACTTCACTCCAAAAGAGGTACAATTCACCGGCAACATCGACAATTTTCACCTGCTCCGGCATTCCTGATTCCCCACCAAGTGATCTCTCGGTCAGAAGTGTCAGATAAGCATCTATCACCCGAATCCAAACGCGACCGCCGTCGACCGCCGCTACAAACAACTCTCCCCTCTGCAGTATTAAAGAAGGTGGGGAAACCGGACCTTCATCAAGAAGCCGGAAATGAATCGAATTCTCCAAATGATGAAGACGATTCAATCGGACAATCTCGATGGCATTCACCGGACGGCGCATCATTCGGACCTGGAAGGTACCGAAGGGATCGGCCGCTTCCACGTGAGGGTCTTCCGGATGGGCGGTTGTTCGAACCGGACTTTGCGGATATACCCTCAGGGTGACGGGATTGACCATAAAGGGGAAATAAGCCCCTCCATCCCACATTGGTGAAAAAAGATAGACAATGTAATCCCGGCTGTCCCACAGCACCGACGGATTCACCGGATCCGTCCTTTGGATCAAAGAGAGCCCATCGGCTGATTCCCGTACTCCATCAGGATTGATTGCCTGTCCCCAGATTTCGCCGGCGATATCGCCTGCGGGGGTGGAAACAGCTGTCCGTATTGCGGCGGCCCAAAACCACCCCCCGCCCGACGTCAGCGCGACCTGAGAATAAGTGGCGGCTGGTTCCGTTCTTGTTGGGGCAATGAGTCTCACGGGTTCTTCATCCAGGAAGCGAATCGAATCGTCAATTGTTAAACAGAAGCGCCGGCCGACGAGGCGATCATACAAATCCCACCAGACGGCCCATCCTACCTCACCGGATCCGCCGGTCCATTCTATGTCCAAATCAATTTCATCGGTAAGCGCCCCCGTGCTTATCAGCACGCCGGAAGAATCCAAAACGGCGCCGGCGGAATCGATCCGTCCCATCCGGAGTTCCCTATTTTCCGCTTGCAGCGCATCCGATACCCATCCGACGAGATACCCATGCGCGGTGGCCGCGATTTGGATTTGATCAACCCGCCTATCCGGTGGAATTTCCCAGAGAGAGAGCGGGGCGCCCGCCGGACGGCCCGTCCCGTCCAATAGTCGCCCCGCGATCTTGCTTCCAAAGATCGACCATGCCGCCAATCCGCCATTCGACGAGCCGGCCGCAACCGGATTCACGCCCGCTTCTTGGGATGTTATAAGCCATGCGTCTCCAGGATGTCCCGAGGCATCAATCATCATCGCTTCTATTTTCAGAGGTTGTTGAAGAGCGCGACTGGCCCACACGACGAGACAATCATCTCCCCATGAAATCGCATCCCAGGAATAGAGCCCGCCCGCGATCCCGGGAATCATACGCGGGATAACCGGTTCATCCGGCATATTTCCGTTTGGAATCTCAGCCAACCAAAGCTGATCTCCTGCTGAGGAGTCCCGGCCATAAAAAAGTACAAGCGTGGATTCCCCGGCCACCGGGACCAGAGCCAATTCACGAAGGGAATCGAAGGGGGGACCGGACAAACCGATGGTTGCCAGCGCGGGGCGGACCGGGTGAATCGGCAGCCTGGTTAAATTTACCTGTGGAGATTCACCATACTCCGGGGCCGTGGTCCATCCCAGCCACAACCCGTCTCCGGACTTCAATAAGTCCAATGTGCCGGCCCTAAGATCGACCGGCTCTCCCTCGGCCGGTTGGCATGTGATCGGCGGAGTGAATTCCAGAGAATCATTGCATTGACCCGGCGCGGCCCCCCATCCGAGAGATAGGAGCATCAAGACCAACAAGGCAGGGAGACGGGAAAAGTAGAAGCCGCTTCGTCCCTCATTCATTTCTGAGCCGTTGTGTTTATGACAGATCATTTAAACCCCGGCGTCCTCGGGAAATCTACAGAATCATCATAAGCGGATGGGGCGGGCCTCGCAACATATCGCCAGGCCTCACAAGGTCCCATGCAAATCGGCGGATATAACAAGGTGCGGACTCCAGGGAAGAGTCCGCACCGGTTCGGGCAAGGAGATGTACGGTTCAAACGCGATTACCAGCCGGCGCGTCCTCCACCATAGAGACTGAAATGCTCCAATTCTGCGCTGACGCTGCGAGTCATGGGATCATAGGTTCCGTTCATATCGACCCATTCACCTGTTTCTTCGTTGTACCAATAGATCGTGACATCACTATAATCAGCCAGCGTCGTCCCGCTAAGATCGATGGTCAGTGTCACCCTCTGATCAAATTCAACACCGTGAGGCCCCAGCTCCACGATCACCTGCCCGCGATCGCTTGTGAGATCTTTAACTGTCAGATTCAATGTATCGCCGGTGGCGCCGGGAGGGACCGTGAGAGTAAATCGACCCTGGGTATACTCTCCTCCGACTTTGGGATCAATGGGGTAAGATTCCATTGTGTATTCCTGCGACCCGTCACCTTCATCCGTCACGGTTTTTTTCTCCGGTGTAAGGCTCCTAACCATAGAAGCATCACTTTCAATGGACCCATCGATGATTCTGGCGAACTGGGGTGCTGCGGCTGTTGGTTCCATGGAGTTGTCATCACTGCAGCCGACGATCATTAAGACAATGACAGCGGCAAACGTGGCGGGGATGAAGACCCTATACGAGTTGATTTTTCTCATGACGCCATCTCCTTTCCGTGCTGGCCCATCTTCCCATACTTATAGCCAAGCCTGTGCCACACCGGCCAACCTCTTATTACATAAACAATTATGAAAGATTACGCATGATCAGAGAGTTGCCATTTTGGGGGAATCTCCCCCTCGCCCGCAGGAATGAACAGTTGTAACGATATCTGCCCACACGAATTCAGTAATTTGGCTGGGATGAACCGCCGAAGGGAGAATACCCCGATGGGGGATCTCGAAACGACTTCTACTGATCTACCGCGGAAAAATGTAAAAGACCGGCGTGGGTCTCAACGATCCCACGCCGGCCATGAGGAGGAGATGATCAGATTTGTCTACCAGCCGCTTCGTCCGGCGCCGCCGTAGATGCTGAAGTGCTCCAATCCAACACTGACACAGTTCGTTTTAGGATCATAAACTCCATCCAGATCGACCCACTCATCGTTTTCTTCGTCATACCATATGATCGTCGCATCACCGTAATCATCGATATTGGTTCCCGCCAGATTCATGGTCAAGGTGACCAATTCATTGAATTGGTATCCATGAGGCCCCAATTGGACAAGGAGATAACCGGTAGTTCTTGAATCATCAGTAATCGACAGAACGATCGGAGTCTCAATGGCTCCCGGCGGGACCGTGATCGTAAACCGCCCGACAGTTAGTGTGCCACCGACACCCGGAATCATCAGCATATTGCCTCGGCGCGTTCTGTCCTTCCAGTTGTCATCATCATCTTTACTGCCGCCTTTACCCATTGATATTCCATTATCCGGCGCATCAAGAACCGTCATGAGAGCCGGCGCTGCAGTCGTCTTCGGTGTCGTTGTTGTGTCATTCCCGCAACCGACGATCATGACACAAATCCCTACAACAACGAGAGCGAAGAAGACCGTCTGGAGTTTGATCTGCCTTTGCATGGTTTCATCTCCTCTTTTTATGATGCCCTGTTATTCTGGGATTGTCCAAAGCCAACTCCGTGCCAAGACAGATATCTTGAAGCCAGGTAACAAGTTATACAATGTTACACTGTATGAGATTTTCCCCCAGAAAGAGCCAACAGACCCAACCTATTCGATCCGGGACTCGTATCATGTGAATTCCAATATGATTTCGGGGATTGGTCGGTATGAGCCGAGGCCGGGGGAATCGCCCAACATCCGCGTAGATTGAATTTCGCTTTAATGCTCAGACCGCGGGAACTTGGCTCATATCAGCCGCCGGCGCGGGAGGGAAATCCGCGCCGGCGACAAATCATCGTCCTATTTAACAAAGACTATCTTGCAGACCCGGCTTTCCTCCCCGGTTATTAGACGCAATAGTATGACCCCCGATGACATTGGTAATCCATCCCCCGCGCCGGCTGATAAGGCTACCATATGTTCGCCGGCCTGCTGATAACCATCGACAAGAGTCCCGAGCCATCGGCCTTGTATGTCGTGAGCATCCAAACGCACTGATCCCGATCGGGGCAGGGAGTAGACTATATTGGCGCTTCTTGCGCCCGGAGATGGAAAGGCGCGAAAATGCAATCGAGTGTCAGAAGGAATATCATTTATGATATCCGTCGTCGAACCGAATTTCACAAGGAAGATATCAAAATCACCGGCGCTGACAAGGGGGCCGCCACCCCAATCAACGCTTCCCTCGAACTTGCCGACCATGACAATATCCCCATCATCCTCGTAAAAGAGATCGAGTCCATTCTGCTCGCCGGAGTCGCCGGCTCGCTGGCTGGTGCTGTGATTCCCATCCGTGTCATAGGTGGAAACAAAGGCATCGAAAGAACCCGCGCTCACCAGAAAATCCCCGCCAAATTGCGAGGTCCCCTCGAAAAATCCTGCGAGGGCGATATTACCGAAGAGATCGGTGGAGACGCTCCTCGGATAATCCGCGCCCGCGCCGCCGAAACGCCGGCTCCAAAGGTGCCCTCCGCTGGCGCTATATTCGGCGAGATATATATCTACACTTCCTGCGCTGGTCATAATTCCACCGCCTGCATCGACGGAGCCGAGAAATTGGCCGGTGGCCACGACCGACATTGAGCCATTGTGAAAGGCGACAGCCATGCCGTATTGGCTGCTGGCATCGCCCATCATCCGGCTCCAGCGATAGGCGCCGAGAAAGTCAAAGGAAGCGATAAAGGCATCGGCTCCGCCACCATAGGGAAGCGGTCCACCGCCGAAATCTATCGAGCCGTATGTATAACCGGTGATCGCCACGGGCCCTTGCGGATGGCCGGTGAGACCAAAGGCAAATTGATCATTTGAATCACCGAAGCGCCGGCTCCAGAGGTGAGTCCCGCTGCTTCCATCCAGCATCGCAACCCAGAGATCGAAACCACCGGCGCTTGTCAGCGCGCCTCCCCCCAGATTAATCGACCCGGCAAAATCACCGACTAGATAGGTCATACCCCCGTTGCCATTGCCGACGGCCCGGCAGAAGTCATGGGACGCATCACCATAACTGTTGCTCCAGTAGGTGACGCCGCCGGGAGTGAACTTGGCGACGAAGGCATCATATCCCCCGGCTGACACATGATTGCCGGCACCGAAATCAATGCTTGTCTCAAAACACCCACCAAGGAGAATATACCCGGAGCTCAGTACATCAACGGAGAAGGCTTTTTGATCACCTATTGTTCCAAACTTGCGGCTCCAGAGATGGCTTCCGTCGGGATCAAACTTGGCCAGAAAGATGTCATACCCACCACTACTATATAATGTGCCGCCGCCGAGATTCACAGAGTTTGCAAAGTAGCCGGCAATGATAATATTGCCGGAATCATCGACCGACACACTCTCGACCCGTTGCTCATATGAATCACCATAGCTCTCACTCCAACTGTGCGGCAAATCTTGAGCCGGGGCCGGTGAGGCGAGAAGCAGGCAGAAGGCAAAAAGGGACATCAATCGGGGAATCATGGCGACCTCCTGGTGTTGATGGCGCAATCGGGGTGGGCGCGCCTGCAGATCCAAAAGCCCATGCCCGCCGCGCCGACGGCATCATTATGCCATATGATGCAGAAAGGGGATAGACTGGATTCCGGCAATCCTGAAATCGAGCAGGATACATTGGAAGATGATTTGCTCGCGCATGATACCTTCGCTATTGTTCTTTCTATTACCATCAGTTTCTCGGTTTGATGAGGAATGCATCACATGGATTCTTGCCGGATGGCGGTTGCAACAGAGGTCGATCTTTCCCAACCCTATGGAAATATGGTTCATCTTACCGAAATGCTTTCCTCCCTCTCCGGACTGGGCTGGGATATCACACTCTTTGTGCCCCGCAGACCCGGAACCGGCTATGATGACCGGATTCACGCCCTCCCCTACGCTATTGTCCCTATCACGCTTCGCAAGATCCCAAAATTCAGCATCCCGATATATGAGGTACAGGTCAGCCGCGAGATCCTGCGCCGTCATCGCGACAAACCGTGGGATCTCATCTATACGCGGTCCGATCTCTATTCCCTCGGAGGTTGGTTTGCGGCCCACCGCTTGAAAATTCCACATATTGTGGAACTCAATAGCCTAAAGGGTGAAGAGCTCTACCAGGCGGATCGTTCGTTGATTCTCTCGCGTTTTATCGAAGCTATTGAGGGTTGGCTGGTGAGGAATTCGGATATCGCTGTCACGGTTTCATCGGGGTTACGGAAAGAAATTCTAAGGCATCATCATCTCTCGAATGATAAATGCGCCGTGATTGAAAACGGCGTTAACACCGCCCACTTCCGGCCGAAGGTGAGACCGCCGCATATTCCCCCCATGAATATTGTTTTCACCGGACAGTTTTCCCCGTTTCAGGGAGTGCCGACGCTTTTAGAAGCGGCGGCGTTGTTGGATTCATCGTTTCAAGTCACGATCGTGGGTGGCGGTCCGCACGCCGCTATAAATAGTGATTTGGCGGCTACGATAAATTCTCTCAGCAACGTCTGCCTGCACGGCCCCTGCCCCTACCAGGAATTGCCCGATCTCTTGACCCGATTTCATGTCGGTATCTCGCCCTATACCAGCAGATGGCGCCATGTCGCCGGAGGACCCTCACCCATAAAGGTTTATGCCTATTTGGCCGCCGGACTACCCGTTATCGCAACCAGGCTTCCGGGATTGGAGTTCATTGAGGATAAGGGCGTCGGGATCCTCGTGCCGGCGGAAGATCCTCGCGCCCTGTCTCGAGCGATCAAGAAGCTGCAGGCCGATCCCATGGCACGGGAGGAAATGAGCCTCCGCGCATTGAAACTGGCGCAAGAATCCTTTGATTGGAATCATCGGGCCGCAAGGCTTGACCGTTTGCTGCGGGAACGACTCCAGGCTCAAGCTTACCAATAATATCCCAGCGACAAGCCGATGTTGCGGCCCCGGGGGTACCAAACGCCGTTATTGACAATCATCCCGATTTCATCAGTATTATCAAACATATTCATACAGAAGATCGACAACTCCAGACTTGAATGAAAGAGTCTGTTAAAGCGGTAATCGACATCAAAATACATTTCACCGGCAAGATAGCCGAATTCCCCGCCGGAGCCCTCGGAATTCAATGGTTTGACAATATACATATCCCGCCAGCCATTGAGATTGAGATTTAATGTATTGTTTCCCCTATTGACCCAGCTGCATCCCAAATTATACATGTGACGGGGATAATTCAGCGTTTGGTTTTTATCATTGGTCAGCGCCCCTTGGTGCTGGCTATTATCCAGTTCAGCCTTGACATATGAATAATTGCCGTAGAGATTCCAGCGTTCACCCAGTTGACGCCGCGCTTCTAACTCGAATCCCGTTGAAACCGCTTCGCCCAGGTTCTTATAACCCTGTGGGAGATTGTTGGCATCGAAGGAAATATAGTTATCAATCATCATATAAAAGAGATTGATACCGGCATAATTACGGCGGTCTTTAAGATAAATTTGAACTTCGTGATTCTGAATCCTCTCAGATTTATCCACCAGCAGGATATCCTGATTCGGACCTCTGTTTTCATCAACGATGATCCCTGAAGTTTTTGAGTATACCGCGTTAGGTCTTAGATATCCTGAATTATAAACATATTTCATCGTCAGATTGTCCGTCAGCGAGTGGATCAGTCCGCCTCGGGGCAGGAGGACGGCCTTCTCTTCACGGAAATCATTGTATTCCAGTCTGGAACCCAAAAATGCCGTGGTCCGCCGATTATTGAAATCCCATGTATCTTCGAAATAGGCGGCCAAGGTGTTGTCATACCCTGATTCGACTCCTATATAGGGATAATCGGTCGAGGTCGGTGTATTTTCGGCGATATCAAAGCGCGAATCTCTGTTTGGACCCACCATAACCCTTACAGCCTTCAGCCCGGCTATGGCCCGGTTTGAGTTTGTAAAATTCAGGGTCGCCGCAAACTCCGCTCCAAAGGCTCTTTCCTCGTTTGATTGGTCCTGCATGTGATCGCGATTGTCACCCTCACCGGAACGGAAAAGCTCCGCATAACTTGGAAACCTGTTTTGCAGGAGAATGTCGCCATAAATCGTTGAATTTATGCTCACCTTTTCATTGACATGCTTGTTATGCTTGTATGAAAGATAGGTTTTTCTCATTGTCAGCTCTGAGCCTGGATTATTCATCCATGTATCCCATGGATAGACGACACGGCTTTCAGCGACCCGGGCGAGGAACTCGTGGGCGGTTCCCACCTTGATTTTGGAGTAAATCTCCCACCCATCCTTGTGTTGATCAATCGGCGGCCAATCGCCTATCCGGCCCCAAGGGAATTCAACATTACCCTCCACATTATCCGCTTCCGCCGAATCCCACGCCGTTCCATCTCCTGATTTGTCGGGTCGGTTATACCCCTTCGATTCCCAATACGAGAGAGAGACAATTCCAGAAAGTTCGCCGCCTGGACTGCCCAGTGTGCGAATAAAATTGGCGTTGAGCATCCCGTCTCTGGCGCCATAGGCAACGGAGGTGTGATCGCTTTCTTCACCACCATCACCGTCTTTTGTAATGATATTGATAACGCCCATCACAGCACTGGATCCCCAAAGAACTGATCCTGGTCCCCGAACAATCTCAATTTTTTTAACTTTTTGAAGGATGGGCAGCATATCCTGCTGTTGGTAACCCTGTCCAATGATGCTGTTCTGAACATGTCCATCAATTAACAATAAGACATGGTCATTTCCGTCTGAGGTCAGCCCGCGGCTTCCGGTGAGCGTCCAAGTGGCCTGAGAGGAGGGGAAAAAACCGGGGACTCGTTTGAGGACTTCATAAAGAGTCCGGGCGCCCCATCTTTGAATGTCTTCATCAGTGATTACCGTAACGACAGCCGTTGCCCGCTCAATCTCTTGATCTGTTTTTGAAGCCGTGAAGACGGAGGGGATTTCCTGAAAAAGCAAGGATTCCAGCCCAGCGGGATCGCCGCATAGTCCTTCGACTGGAAGGATCAGCATCCCCACCACGATGAATCGAATGAATGATGGAGCTCTCATGGCTTTTGTTCCTTTCAGAAAACCTCACTCAAGACATTGCGCATCAGAATGATACGACCCCACCCGCGTCTTTGACTTACGGGAAATCGGGCTCCTTTTTTTCATCCACCTCCGGCAATAGCCCTCAATGCTCTATTCGTCCCCATTCGATGTTTTCATTATAGTTTTCAACGCCCCGCGGGAACGCCGCCTGGGGATTTCCCTATATATTCAGCTGTCGGATCCCGATAGATAACCGAAGTATCAGAAGATAGAACTTCAGGGTGGCGCAGAGTATTCGCGGCATGCAGGTTTCAGCCTATTCGCTACTGCGCAAGAATCAGAAAACAAACGGGATAGAAATGTCAAACAAGCGGTTGAAATTCCACGCCAGGCGCTTACTACTGACATTCATTGTCCCATTCTTGCTATTGCTTTTGGGGTCACTCGCCCAAGATAATCCATCAGCCCAAACACCTCCGAATATCGCCATTGTCATCAGTCGCCAAATTGATCCCTATCAACAAGCCGCTGATAGTTTTAGTTCAGAACTATCCCGCCACGTGCGGGGCTCGCGGATCAAGTTATTCAATCTGGACAGCGATCTTTCCAAAGGAGATAAAATCGCAGGCGAGATCTCTTCGGGAACCTTCGATTTGCTGATCACAGTAGGAACAGAAGCCTTTAGAGCCATTTCATCGCGATCGTTTGGTATCCCGGTTATTGTGACCATGGTTTATGATCCACTGAACGAATTCGATCTGGCAGCGAGCTCGAATCAGGACATTTATGGAGTCAGCCTCAGGGTTCCATTTCCCGAACAATTTTCAGTTCTAAAGTCGTTCTGCCCGAACATCCGTAGTCTCTCTATTATTTACACCACGGAATCCTCCACATTTTTGGGCGCCGACATGACCAAAGCAGCCAAATCTGTCGATCTGGAATTAGTCCTAATACCCATTGATAATCTAAACAAACTCGAACATTCACTTTCCTTTGCAAAATCGGAATCAGATGCCTTCTTAATGATCATGGACAAAGAATTATATACGAGCGCCACCACACAAAACATACTGCTATTCTTCATGCGCTCAAAAATGCCCGTCTTCTCGTTTTCTCCAAACTATGTAAAGGCCGGCGCCTTGCTTTCCATCTCATCCAACTATGCGGATAACGGCGCCACCGCGGCGCAGCTCGCGATAAAGCTGTTGGCTAATGAACCATTGGAGGATCGAATTATTTCAACATCGGGAATCCGTCTCGATTGGAACGATCATGCGGCCCAGGCGCTTGGTATCAAGTTGTCTGATGAAAACCGCAAAAAATGCAAAAAGATTTATTGACGCGAGGAGTATCATGACCGGTCGGCATTTTAGATATTTGGGCATAAGAACAAGAGTGGCGCTGCTGGCCCTGCTCTTCCTGCCCATTGTCACGGCCGTTACGGTATTCTATTTTTCGCACCATAGCACCCTTCTAATATACAGCGGAGCTTTTGAACGGGTAGACGCGATCGGCCGGACTTTTGCCTTTAACTCTGAATACGGGCTGCTGATCCGGGACGTCTCAAAATTAGACAATATTATCGGCGGCGTCACCAGCGAATCTGACATTGAATTCGCCTTTGTCGTCGATGAAGACAGACACATCCTGTCCACCTCTGATTCCCTTCTTAAAACGACGATGGCCACTATGGTTTTGAATTCAACCAGCAGAGAGACGAGAGAGAAACCGGAGCTCATCGATATCCAACCCTATGGAAACGTATATCTGCTGGCATATCCCATTTACTCCGAAACTTCGGTCGAGATTTCAGAGCTGAGCCTGTTTGAAACAGAAACAAAGGCGGATCAATATATACTTGGATATGCCTTCCTGGGTTTTTCTCCCAAGAGATTGCAGGCCCAGATATCACATGTCAGAAAAGGAATCGCTCTTGTTGTCGCCTTGCTTTCCCTCGCAACATTTGTCTTTATTTTCCTGAGCCTTCACTTTCTTGTCAAAAATGTGCGCCGGCTCCTAAGCGCCACAAAGCGAGCCGGCGCCGGTGATTTGTCCACTCAGGTGAATATCAACTCACGGGATGAAATTGAAGAGCTCGGCCTGGGCTTCAACAAGATGATCCAGGATTTAAAGAAATCCACCGTCTCCATAGACATCCTTCAGGAAGAACAGCAACGTTTCCGGGATGTCGCCGAAATCAGCGGTGATTGGATTTGGGAAACAGATAATCGTGGCATATTCATCTACAGTAATTCTGTTGGTGAAAATATACTTGGGTTCGGGCAGAGCGAAATCATTGGGAAAAGTGTTTTTAGTATCATGCGCTCCATCGAAGGTGACATTGAATTGCAATTCCAAAAATTCGCGAAGAGCATACCAATACGCAATATAGTCTCGAAGTACCCACACAAAAATGGACAGCTCATTGATGTAGAAACCAATGCGGTCTCGATCAGAGATAAAAGCGGCAGGATTACCGGTTACCGCGGAGTCAACCGAGACGTCAGCGGTAGAAAGCTGGCGGAGGAAAAGCTCAAGCAAGCCAAAGAGAAGGCGGAGATGGCCGACAAGGCAAAGTCGGAATTCCTAGCCAATATGAGCCATGAAATCCGCACTCCCATGAACGGAATTATCGGCCTCTCGAATCTTCTAAGTGAAACTTCCTTGGCGAAGGAACAACAGGAGTTCGTTCAAGCTATTTGCAGTTGCGGCGACTCTCTTTTAAACATTATCAATGATGTGCTTGATTTCTCTAAAATTGAAGCGGCGAAGCTGGAGCTCGAGAATATCGATTTTGACCTGCGCCGGACCTTAGAAGACATAGGCAGCGTTATGTTCATCAAAGCCGATCAACAGGGGGTTGATTACCATCAGGTCCTTGAACCTAATGTTCCCACTCTCTTGAAAGGCGACCCTGGACGAATTCGGCAAATCCTCTTCAATCTTATTGGAAACGCCCTGAAATTCACCAGCGAGGGAGAAGTGTGTGTCCATGTTTCTTTAGTTGAGGAATATGATGAAAGCATTCTCTTGAAGTACGCCGTGACCGATACCGGTATCGGCATACCGGACGATGTCATCAAACGACTCTTTGTCGCTTTCAACCAAGCAGACTCGTCAACCACCCGGAGATTCGGGGGGACGGGTTTGGGCCTTGCTATTTCAAAACGTCTTACCGAGATGATGAGTGGAACCATCGGTATTGAAAGCAAAGAGGGCGAGGGTTCCACGTTCTGGTTTACAACTCTTCTCGAGCGAAGCCGTATAAAACCCCAAGCGCCCAAGCAAGACGATTTGAGCATCTCGAAGACGAAAATCCTGCTGGTAGACCCCAACCACACCAATCGCCTGGCGCTTCGTTCATTGCTCATGAAGTGGGATTGCCGAACCGAAGAGACTGCCGACTCAGCGGTCGCGTTGGCTAAACTCAAAGAGGCTCGGGCAAACAACGATCCGTTTAAAATAGCGATCATCAACTTGTCTTTGGACTATGCTGAAGTCACGCAACTCACGCGTCAATTGAAGAATGATGATGACGAGATGAATACAAAGTTGATTGGGATGACAACAATAAGCAAACACATTGAGACTGAGCAATTGGAGGACCTCGGGCTCTCGACGTGCATCTCCAGGCCGATCAAGTTGTCCCAGCTTTATGATTGTCTCGTTACGCTGCTATATGATAAAGGCAGAGATCAGACCGAAGAAACGCTGATTAATCCGTCAGCCTTGTCAAGCTCTGAAAAGAAAGATATTAGAATTCTGGTAGCAGAAGACAACAAGGTGAACCAACTCGTTGCGTTAAAAATTCTTGAGAGTCTTGGTTACAGAGGGGAAATCGCCGAGAACGGACTCGTCGCCATCGCAATGCTCGAGAAGAAGAAATATGACTTGGTCTTTATGGATGTTCAAATGCCGGAGATGGATGGTTTCGAGGCCACAAGGATCATCCGCAGCGGAGATACGGAGATTGAGGATCCGACCCTGCCCATCATCGCCATGACCGCGCATTCTTTGATGGGTGATCGTGAAAAGTGCCTCAAGGCGGGAATGAACGATTATGTCTCAAAACCGGTTCAACCCAAGGAACTCTCAGCCGTTCTTGGAAGATGGATCACGCATCGCTCATTTGATAATGGAAGATATCCTCCTAAGGCGGCTTAGAGAACTCTCCCACATCCCGGACCGGATCAATAGAGATACATCGGCTTGCCACGGACGCTTGTAATCCTCGGCCTGTACACATCAGCGTCATACAGGGTTTCTATCGCAATTTGGCGATGCCCTTGTATGGAGATTTCCAATGGAACGCTCGTATAGCATCCACTCCTGATGGCGACCAATTCACCGAATTGCTTTTCTTGGATTAATTCATAGGCCAGATTGCCATAATTGTAGGCCACAAGCCTGTCCACGGAATCGGGAGGGCCGCTCCGCATCAAATAGCCCAGGCGTTGCACCAGCGTTTTGTGCCCGGATATTCTTTCAATCTCCGCGGCGACAATGTCGCCGATACCGCCAAGTTTTTGGTGTCCGTAGGCGTCTTCTTTCCCGCCCTGGACAATCCCACCCCCGTTCATCCGCGCCCCTTCACTGATCGTCAGGATCGCGTAGTGACTTGGATTCGCCCGGAAATCCTGAACCAAGAAATCGGTCAGCTTTTCGATGTCGAAGGATACCTCTGATATGACGGTCCGATCGGTACTGGCGAGGTACCCGGTTAGAAGCGCCGTTTCACCGCAATTCCGGCCAAAGAGCTCAATAATCGCTATCCGTTCATGCGAGCCGGCCGGTGTTCGCAAATCGGTGATGAAGTTTACGCTTCGCGTCACGGCTGTGGAAAAACCTATACAATAATCAGTGCCATTGACATCATTGTCCATGGTTTTTGGAATGGCAATAATAGGGATGCCCTCTTTCTTCAATCGAGCGGCGTAAGAAAGGGTATCGTCTCCGCCGATGGCGACTAAAACATCCAACTTGAGATCCGAGATATTCCGCAGAATAACTTCGGTGGTATCGACCGGACCCGCGGCCGCCTGCTCCCTAAAACGGTTCCGAAGATGTTCCGGCATCTCACCGTTGCGCACTTTTGCCGGATTTGTCCGCGATGTATGCAGGAATGTTCCACCATGGCGATCAACCGTGCGAACCTGTTGCTTTGTCAACCAGAGTATATGCTCGGAATCGGACATTTCCTCTCCGGCTTGATGAGCCAACAACCCCCACCATCCCCTACGGATGCCCACCACCTGGTGGCCGTCTTCATAGGCGCGATAGGTGACGGCGCGGATACAGGAGTTCAGTCCTGGGACATCTCCCCCTCCGGTCAAGATCCCGATACGCATAGAATGAACCTCGCATTTTCGATGACATGTTTTCCTGGCGGCGCCATTGCCAATTCAGCTGAAGAATCCATTATATCTCCTGATTCCACAAGCCGGATTCGCCCATAATAAGAATGCCGCTCCATCAAAAAGGGGCGGCACCTCTTGATTCCATCCCACGGGATACTTCCCATGAAAAATGTTTGACTCCTATCAATTCATCGATCGATAGGCGGCCAGTGCCGTCGATACGGCGACTCTAAGACCCGGCTCTTCTTTCATCCAACCATTCAATCGGGGTTCAACCACATCGGGATGCAGGTGGAGTAGATTCTGCAAAGCCATCGATACGGCCTGCCAAACCATCCTGCGCTTATCCGTTCCAAATGACTTCAGGATGATAAGTGCTGCTTCCCAATAATCTCCTACATGAGACACGGTCAGCCCCATCCCAATATTCCAACGAACCATCTCGTCGTCGAGATTCGTCCAGGTCGACATCGCCTCTAGTGTGTCTTCCGGATAGTTTCGCAATAACCCTTCACCCAATGCGAAGGGACCAAGGTTTCTCCGAACATACGGATCGCGATTCTTCAGATTCGTCTCCACAAGATCCAGGAGCGGCTTCGCCCATTCAGGGTGCTCTTGGTCGCTGATGGCGACAATCGCCACCATGACCTGACGGCGAACCGAGGGGTCATCACTCTCCGCCCATCGCAGCAGGTAGGGATAGACGGCTTTGAAGTTGCTCCTTACGATGCGGGCGATCGTCGCCGACGCGTATTCCCTCACTTCCCAATCTTCATCCCTCGCGAGATTCAGGAGAATGCGTTCCGCTTCGGTCTTTTTATCCTTCCAATAATTATCCAGAATCGCACAGGCCATTTGTCGGGCGATAATTTCCGGCCGGGCCGCACAGAACCGGATCATTTTCCAGAGCTCGGCGCGCTGTGTCGGGGTCCTGAAGCGCTCAATGATTCGGACAAAGGCAACATTCCGCTGCTCGTATGAAAACTCCTCAGGTCTCTCGGTCCCAATTTGCAGGGCCACCATGATCTGATCGATATCCGCGGTATCAATGACCGAAAGAATCTTTTCCATGAGGAGATCAGGCGCTGACTGGTTTTGTATTCTTTTCCTTCGAGTCGGAACAGCCTTTTTTCGGATAATCTTCTTTGAAACTCCGGACATTCGCTGACGCCGGGTCTTCTTCGCGATCCCACCCTCTGTGGGGGATGCGAAGGCGGTCTGAGATGTTTCATCTTGGAAGTGCGTTACCCTGCCGCTATTTGGCTTCGTCTTTATCCCCATTTTCACCGGGTACCTTCCTCTTGCCTCGATTTCTTCCATTTTGTCACCCACTTCTCCCCAATCCGCATCAGGGATTATTCGTCCGTCGGCCGATCACGGCCGTGTCACCGACGGTAGCGTTGAATCCTGACTCCTTGGAGATGATCGCTCCTCGGATCGGGAGACTGGCACGGGGGGAGGTTTGAGATCCAGAACCTCATCAAGGTCTGTGAATCCAACCAAAGACTCAAGCTAAATCGTCATCCCCCGAGATCGAGACCACCGCTCGTCCCGATATCGCTCCCAACCTAATGCATACACTGTACCGCAAAGTCCGTTCCAGAAAGCATAGGAATGAACAATATCATCCATATGTCACGAACTCATGGTCTTCCGCAAGGAGCCTTGAGATTCTAACTCCTTATATTACAGCATATTAGACTATGCGACACAGGCGTCTCCAAGTGCCGGCCCAGCGATCTCTCAAAATCACCGGGTCGCAATCCCCGAACGGGGGCCGTCCCCTACTCGACAGCCTTGACTGAAACTGGGAATGAAGGTCCCAGAATCCTCAACCGGCTGCTGATCTGGTGGTTTGTTATCGGAGGCCTTGGAAGCGGCCACTTTCCTTTTTTACAGGATGGGCCAACCGATAACGCGGCCTTCCGTGGAGGTACAACTCCTTATGGTGAAAAGAATTACGGCAGGAATGGAAGCAGTCGAAAGAAGCTTTTCCATGTCCCATAAAATCTGCTCACCAACCGTCCTAACTATTATAGCATAAAAGACTGTTTACTCGGTAGATTTTTCTACTTCTCGTTGTTGCACACCTGCAACATCCGACAAGGAAGCTTTAAGCCAATCCGGAAAAGAAACCGCGCGTCCGGTCGCCACATTCAGACACAAATGGGCCGTGGAGCCCGTGGCGAGCAAGAGATCGTTACGCAGAACCTCATATGAGAAAACAACTTGCCGAGAAGCCACAAGAGCAACCGCTGTCCTGACGATAAGGGGATCATCATAACGGGCGGGCAGCCTAAGCCGAAGATCAGCCTTGACGAGTGGGAGCTGCAGACCCATCTCCTCAATCTGGCGGTAAGGAACTCCCCAGTTCCTCATATACTCGGTGCGACCCATCTCGAACCAAGTGAGGTAGTGGCTGTGGTAGACCCACCCCATTTGATCGGTCTCGGCGTACCGAACACGAAAGGAATGCTCCAACGAACGCTTCGGGGCCTTTGTCATCGATGATCTCCCGGGTCGCAAAGGACAACAGCGGTCAACTGGAATTCCTGATGGAAATACAGGCCCCGGTCAATCGATTCCGGGGCCTGTCGCTTCACCCAATGTCGGATTTTCCTAGAACTCCGATTCTGGAGTCCCCGAATCCTGCGGTTGGAAAGACGGGGGCGAAGACCACCCTCTGCGATGGCCTCCAAAGTCTTTCTTCCCCCCTGGGTGACGCATCGATCGGTGCTGCCGGCCTTGCTGATTCATTTTTTTCAGCTCTTCGCGCTGCGCCGGTGTCAGGATCTCCCGTATATCGAGCCGGTGCATCAAGCGCCCGGCCTGCAGCTTTCCACGGAATCCGGCGATCCGCTGGGCCAAGTCCTCCACCCGGCTCCTGTTGGGCTTGTCTTCGCGCATGAGCATCTGCAAATCAACCTTTAACGTTTCGATTTCAGATTGAATCTGGATTCTTTCTTTCTCCGAGCTTGCCTTGAGCGCGGCGATCTTGTCCCGCTGCTCATCGGTAAGACTTTCCAGTCGCATGAGCCCTCGGCCGGCAGATTCACACAGGCCTTCGCCTTGCATTCTATGCCCACGCGGGCCGGTCCATCCGGCATTTGTAAATAAAACCAAGATGAGTCCTGCCAGAAGGGCGGATAGCACAAACCATGATCTTGTCCCTCTCCAATGAATAGACATTTTTCTTCTCCTTCACGGGCTACTGAGCCCCTGCGTTTGGTGTCCGTGCCTCCGCCCCCGGAAGGCTTCTTCATACTTCATTCGCTGCTCCGGACGTAAAACCATCATCTCCCGGAGCATTCCCTCGGCTGCAAGACTGTCGACCCGGCTTTGTAATTGTGATACCCGGTGAATGAGACGCCGGATTTCCGCTGCGTTCGCGCCGGGTTGATTCATTAATTTTCTCAGCTCTCTTCTTTCCGCCCGGAGCGCGCCCGCCGCCGGAAGCGCAGCCGATTCCAACTCGGCCAAAGAGGCTTGCAGAGCTGATTTCTGAGCAGAATCCAGCTCTAATCGACGAGAAAGCACATTCAATCGTTTCTTGGTCCACCTGGATGCAGGGCCGTGGCGCTTATCAGGTTGTTCGCGGCTTCCGGTCTCGCCGGTGCCAATCACGCCGCGGTCGGTGGGTGGATAGACGAAGGTGTCATCAGAGGCGCATCCGGCAAAAACCTTTTGATAAACAGCCGCGCCGAGGAATCCGGCATTTAACGATAAAGAAATGATAAAGAGGATCATGAAGCCGCGTTTCATGGAAGCTCCCCTCCGTCATCCGCCGGATCGAGGAGGTTCTCAAAATAGTCCTCACTCATCGACTCCGTGGGGGTATTCCAGGCGCTGGCATTTGTGAAAAGAAGATCGTCTACTTCCATGCCGCTGTCTTCCGGTCTTAATGTCATCGACCCGACCCATGCCCCGAGGATGAGACCGCCCAGGGCGCCGTACGCCAATGGGGCCCGAACAAGCCCCTCCAGCCAACCTTGCCAAGAAGGAATCGGGTGAACCGCTCCGGCGTGTCGCTTCGATTTTTGGCCGGCCTCACGCATCCCCCGCATTTTTTTAAAGATCTGGCTCCTAAAATCGACGACAGGTGTGTCCGCAGCGCGGCGATCCATTTCCATCAACTCGAAGAGGCGGCGCCAATCCTCCCATTCCCGCCGGCACTCCATACAATCATGAAGCTCCTGGGGTGTCTCGTCTCCGGCCTCCCAGCCGATCACAAGTTTCCGTAGCCTCTCGATGTGTCTCTTATCATGCACGCCGCAATCTCCTTTGCCTTCCTGTCGATCCAAACACCTGTTCAACAAAAATCCTTCGCTTTATTTACCGGCTGCCGTCTCCCCCGCCCTGAATATCCCGCCAGAGGCCCGCCAATTTCTTCCGAAGAGCGGCGGAGCCTCTCCATAGAAGCCCCTCGACCGCCGCTTCCGTTAATCCCAACTGGTGCGCGACCTCGCGTTGATTGAACCCCGACAAACGTCTCAGAATCATGACCTCGCGCTGGCGGTCGGGAAGCTCCAACATAGCCTTCCGTAAGGCGTTATGGATCTCCTTCGAATCCAAGTCGCTTGACGGATCGCCGGCGGCCGGGAGGTTTAGGGCCTCAACATCACCGCCGCCTTTCCCTGCGGATGAAGTGAACCGCTCGGCCAAAGCCTCCAAGGAAAGGATCCGTTTCAGCCGGCGACGGCGGATCTCATTGCGGGCCAGATTTCCGGCAATCCTGAAGATCCAGCTCTTGAAGCGGTCCCTCGGTTTATAATTTGCGGCGGATTGGAAAAGGCGGATAAAAGTTTCCTGGGTCAGATCTTCGGCTTCACCCGGATCATGGGTCATCCTTGATAGAAAATGGTAAAGAGGTCCCTGCCAACGGAGGATGAGTTCCTCCATCGCCGCCTCAACTCCCGATGCCACATCCAGCATGAGATCGTCATCGGGCCGTTCCTTGTATGGGGATTCCGTCATTGTCCAAGCCGGTCCATCCAATGGGCCATCGACTCTCAAAATGGGATCGATTCCACCCTCTTACACACCAGTGGAACCTTTTCGCCGGGTCCGTTTCAACCTGTTTTGGTTCAGCATCTTTAATATCAGATGTATGATGGGTTTGGGAGGATGCGATGACCGGACGATGGAACAAGGAACCCTCCATCCTCGAGGGCTACAGGGAGGATGAGTCGGGATTGGTAGGAAACCCCGATGCGCTGGCCCGCCCCGCTTCCGAACAGGATGTGGTGGAAATCGTGAAGGAATGCCGGGCCGATCGACACGCGCTGACACCGATCGGTCTTCAATCCAGTACAACCGGCAGCAGCGTCGCCTTTGAGGGAGCGCTGCTCTCAACGGAAAAGATGGATCGCCTGCTGGACATCGATCCATTCAAAATGACGGCCACGGCGCAACCCGGCATTAATCTCCTGGCTTTTAAAAAAGAGATCGCCGCCGCCGGGCTTTTTTATCCGCCGGATCCCACCAGTGAGCCGGATTGTTGCCTGGGCGGCTCGGTGGCGACCAATGCCAGCGGCGCCCGAACCTATCTTTATGGCCCGACGCGGAATTGGATCCGCCGCCTGAAAGTGGTTCTGGGAACCGGCGCGCCCATTTCCGTCCAGGCGGTTCGCGCTTCAAAAAATACAACGGGGTATTTTGGGTTTCAGAACCCCGTCGATCCCTTTATCGGCAGCGAAGGGACCTTGGGCATCATCACGGAGATCACCGTTGCCCTCCTGGCCGCGCCGGAGGCCTATTACGGCGCGATGGCCCTCTTTCCAACGCTGGAGAGCGCCATTCGATTTGTTTTGCACGCGGATGCTGAACCGGCTTTAACACCCCGCTGCCTCGAGCTTTTCGATCGGGCCTCATTAGATCTAATAAAACCCCTCGCTGAGCGGTTCACCATTCCACCCGATGCCGGGGCCGCGATTTATTTTGAGGTCGAAGTTGGAAAGGGCGAGAAGGCCGCGCTGTCCAGTCTTGAGATTTGGCTGGAGCATCTCGAATCGTCCCATGCGCTGGCCCCCGACACGATTATTGCCTTAACAATTGAGCAGCAGGAAGAATTGCGCCGGCTCCGCCACTGCATCCCCGAGACGCTCAACGAAAAATCCCGGGCCTGCCGGAGCGCGGGCGGAAGAAAGGTATCATCGGATTGGGCCGTCCCGCTAAATAATGTCTACGAATTCGTGATGCAGGCAAGTGAAATTGTAGAAAGGACATTCGGTGGAGAATACTACCGGTACGGCCACATCGGCAACGGGCATCCTCATTTCAATCTTATCGCCCGCGATGATGAAGAATTAAGAAGAGCGGAGACGGCGACGCATGACATCTGCCGGCGGGTCGTGGAGAGGGCCGGTGCGGTAACGGCCGAACATGGTGTGGGAAAGTTAAAGCGGCCGTTTGCCGCCTACCAATTCCCTCCCCCTATTTTTGAGGCGATGAAGGCGGTCAAGCGAACCTTCGATCCCGATATGATCCTCGCGCCCGGAAACATCTTCCCTTCCGCGGCGGAACGAATCTAGTAAACACATCTCCGCGCCTCGTCGGCGAAGGCGGCAATCAGCTCTATCTCGGCGTCGAAGAAGTGATCACTTGGAGCCAGTATAAAACCGCCCCCCGCCCCGGCCTCATCAAAGGATCGGCGCACCGCCTGCCGTGTTTCCTCCGGGGTGCATCCCTGAAAAAAGCAGCATTGATCAAAACCGCCGATCATACAGACCCGCTCGCCGATGCGTCTTTTCGCTTCCCGAAGATCGGCGTCGCCCCCCAGCGAGGGGGGTGTGAAAGTCTCCATCGCCTCGGGCTCCATACCGGCGATTCGCTCCAACAGGGGCATCATGCCGCCGCAAGTGTGATAAGCGATCTTCTGCCCGGATCTGTGCGCCTCATCGATAAGCTCTTTGTCATACGGAGCGACGAACTCATCGAAGATCTTGGGAGAGATGACGGTCGACGAGGCGTCTCCGCCGCCCAACTCGACAATGTCTAACTTTGCCCCCGCCATTGTTCTTATAGTATCGAGCTTCCTTTTTTTCAATATCTCCAGAAAGGCCTTGACCCAGCCGGGGTCGTCATACGTTTCAAGAATGAGCCTCTCGATTCCGTATAATACCGCGGCATCCTGCCAGCATCCCGGTTGACCGTATATTTCAAAACCCGGCACGCTGCTCCTGACAATTCCTCTTGTACCAAACTCCTTCACCTGGCGGTTGGCTTCCTCTACGTCACATTGTACGGATGGGGCATACTTTGCAATGAGATCGATATCATTCTTGTCTTTGAGCAGCCGCTCGATCACCCAATCCGATGAAGCGCTTCTTTGGATAACTGTTGTCAGTGTCTTATCAGGAGTCGAAAGATCGTACCGGATCGTTATATATTTTGAATCGGGAATGTTTCTCGATTCGATACGCCAATGCTCCGGATTCGGTGGAATCGTCACAAACGGCCAAATCCACTGTATCGGATCCATCCCAAAATGATTGAAGAATTCCAGTTCCGACATCCCATTCATATACTTTTCCATAAAATAGGGCATCAAGTGGTGTGTCGTTACCGGCAGCCGGTCGGGGATCCCGCCGTCAATCGCGGTGACCAGCCGCTGCTTGGAATTCATGGACTCTGAAGCTCTCCGGCCTTCTTCTCGGTGTATTGAAAATCGATATACGGCTCATCGTCGATGTGCCGCCGCATGAGCGCTACTCTTCTACCGAGATTTTCCTCAATATTGCTTCCGTAGATCAGCGGCGTCTCACCGGCGCCGGACAATGCCATGAATGCGATTCCCGTCTTGAAGAGTTCCAATAATTTATTTGTGTTTTCGATCTCCTTTGTTATCATCTCCTTGATTAGAATGCGGTTGGATTCTTTCTCTGCTTCGCTCTGCGCCTGCATATATCCATAAACACCGGCAACCCATGCCGCCGTGTTGCGCTGGGTCATAAACCAGCAGCGCAGGGCTTCCAAACGTACAAGGGTATCTTCAAGAATCGGGATCGGGTTCGTGAGATCCTGCGCACGCTTTGTATTCGCTTTCAATATACTGATAGCTTGATCGATCGGTTTCCATAGATGCTTATCGATCCGAGCTAGACTTCTTCGGCAGGTCTCCGGCGTCATCAATTGAAACAAAACATCCCGGCTCAAATCGATATTGTTGGGATTATGCGGGGTTGTACACATGAAATCCTGGTAATAGGCGCGTTCCGCATCGGGGATCGCTTCGATATTCGGCACAAAAGGACGGACCCATAAACGATACCAAACGAATCCAAAGGCGGAGTAAAGGGGCGTAACATTGGGAAAGGCCAGTATCGCCTCTTCGGTCAAACTCCAGGCGGCCATCAGATCCTCGGCCCCTGAGGGTCCCGCCCATTTGTGAGCCAGATGGAATAGAATTTCATTTATGTTTAATTCGGGATCAAACTGGAAGGCTCCGAATATTTCATGGTTCACATTGAAAGGCACAAGCTCTTCGGGATACGTCCCGCCAAGATGCGATAGAAACCGGACGCCCCCATCGTAGAGTGTTTTCAATCTTTTGTAACTCAATGTCGGATAAGGGATACCGAGAAGCGGCGCAAACATGGCATTGGGTCCCGTGGCCAGATAGAAATGCGCATGAGATCCCTTGCTTTCCAGCCCGGCCACCAGATCTTCTTCGCGCTGATCAAATGCTGTTTGGTGAATCGATCCGGAATGAATCATTTTTGAATCAGGATATTTGGGATGGATGTAGGGTGTTTCCCACCCCTTGGCCATCAGGGACGAAGTCTCCACATCGAGATGATCTCCCAATCCTTCCCAGATCACCTCATGCTCACCGTAGAATGATTCCATTCTCGTGATGACGCGGAAACAAGGATTGATGGCGCGGGCCGTATCCCGAAGCAGGCGGAAAAATCGAAGAGCGTTATCCCCGGCGGCCCTTGCAATATCATTATCATCGTTCCACTCACGAATCAGATAGGCGCCGCCGTTGCGGCCGACATACAAAGATTTTGTATATTCAAATCCCGCCCCACTGTCATTTGTCCAAATAGAGAGATAATCAAGTTCAGGGACTTCGACGAGAAGCTTCGTCAACATCTCCGCATAATGTTCCCGAACCTTCGGATGCGTGATCGTCATATTGTACCGGGGTTTAAAACTGCGGAAAGGATGATCGACACGGGCGCCCCGAAGCATCGGATAGCGGGCAAAGAACTCCTCTGGAACCGAACGGGGTTCAAAGCACAGGAGCCCGGGAATCAAACCGTACTTCAGGGCCAATGCCGCATTTTTTTTGAGATTGTCCAAGTTGGCGGATAAATAATAATAGGGATAGAGACCCTTGTTGAGCACGCTGTAGACAAATTGATCAAGGGCCGGACAGTATGTATAAAACATCGGATAAGTTTCACCCTTAGGACCGCTCTCGAGTCCCATGGGAAAAGCCAGTCCATTGATTTCCACATGTGTAAAACCCGATGCGGCGAGCCTCCTAAAATAGGCTTCCCGGTCCATCCCTCGCTGAACCCGTCCCTCTTGATTCAGAAAAAAGTCATAGGTGCTGCGCTGCCATTGAAAGGCCGGACGAAAAGCGCAGCCATTTTCAACCGCCGCGACATCCCTTTCTCCAAGGTGGCTTGTAAGATACGATAAGAATCCAAGAATGATACCGCCGTTTGCCGCCGTGATGCCGCCTGATCCATCGGACCGAATCTGGAAATTGAGACCCTGCTCGCCTCCATGCCCTGTGCAGATCATCCTGAAGCTCCCACTTTCATCTTCCGGCGCATTGGATCGGCTGTTCTCGACAAACTTCGCTCCCGTATGGCGGGACAGCGCCCGAGCTGCCGTATTGAATGAGGGAGGAGCTGAGGCGCTTACTTTTATATCCTTTATCTTTGTCAATGCCTCGGCGATTTTCATTGTGCAAATCCCTGTCTTGAAAAACCCGTCTATTGCCGGGTGTGTTTCAGCTCATTCAGGAATCGGATTCGAAATGAACCGTTACCTTGTTATGCCCCTCGATCTCGGCCTCAAATTCGACATAGGGGCTTGTCTCAACGGCGGCATTCTGAAAGGGGATGAGGTTTTTATTCAGCTTGACTGCGGTCCCGATCATTCCTGCGGGAAGCAGCAGATGAAAGCTGGCATTGGTCCTCTCTGTCTGCAGACTCAGCTCGATTGAATTCGAATGTCTGCGATAGCGGTAGCCGATGCCGCCGCCGGATGCGCCGTAAGCCACCTTGATATCGGCGGTATGAACGCCGGCGGCCGGCCAGCGGGGGGAAATCCGGCATTTATCGAATCCACGCCCCATATCTTCAATCCCCGCCAAACCTTCAATTAAGGCGTAGAGCATGGCGCTCGAACCCCACCCGTCCGTTGGTTCCGCCTCAGGGCTTGTACTGGTCTCAATCGTGGCGGCTCTTCCATCAGGGAAATACCAAAGATATGTCTCATTTTTTTCAGAGATCATCGCACTGTAGCGCAGGAGGATATCAACGCCGTATTCTTCGTGCCCATGTTCAAATGCGGCCCGGGCCAGCTCCCCGCCGACAAGAGGCATAATGCCCCCGTTGACATAAGCCCCTTCCACAAGTTTGTCATCACCAAAGATGCCGGCGGGAAAGGGAGGATCAATGGAGAACCATTCCGCGAAGGCCCCCGTCCGCCCGCGCCGGCTTTGATACTCCTCGAGGATAGAGACAGCCTGCTCATGGGCGGCCACGCCGCGATTGACGGCCATCGGGTTACTGAGACTTAGTTGGAAATCCTCATTTACACCCGGGATGCTGACAACACTCAGCTTGCAAAAATGGGTATAGAACCGCCCATTCCAGCAGAGTTTGTTCAAGTTTCTTTTCAGATCAACCGCCGCCTGCTCCCAGAACCAGGCTTGCTCATCCTGACCGAAACGGCTGTAAAGACGGGACATGATTCGAAAAGCTTCGTAATAGCCGCTGTTGTCACCGTGCATGATTCCCCAGTATGTATTTTCGTCAATTTGAAACTGAAGCCAGTCATGAGCTCCGGCCGTGTAAGCAAAATCCCAAGTGTCAATTGTATAGGGTCTCTTCACCAGCCGATGCATCGCATCCCAGTACCAGGGGTGCGACATGACATACTGCAGAGCAAGCTCCATTCTCGGCAGCAAGCGAAGAATCCAGGCATCATCCCCCGCAGCCTGCCAGGCAAGATAAGCGGCTTTTATAAAGCGATATTCAACATCGGCTTCCACCGGTACCCGAACATACTTCGTCCAATTTTCCCTCTCGCTTGGAGGTTTCTCAGGATAAGTCGTGAAATAGTCGAAAATGCGCCCCGACGCCGATTGCGTCTCAGCAAAGTGTTCCACGGCGCTGGTCATGTCAGGATAAAAATATCTTCCCCCGCGCAGCATGTCACTGTGATCGCGTATCCAGATTGATTTCGCATCGGGTGATCGGAAGCCGCGAACGATCTTGCCGTCGATCGACAACTCTAACAAATCCTTTTCAAGAAAGGATATGATCAGAGGATATAGGAGATCCAATCCAACATTCCCTGTTTTTATCTCTGTTTTCATGTCACCGAATCGCTGCGGTCCCCCGCCAATATCTCACCTTCCCGACACCCTTCGTTTCGGGACTGGCGTCAAAGGCAAGCCCGAAGTAGGATGGTTTGGCCTCAAAGAGAACCTGTTCCTTATAGATCGCCTTTGTCATATTGACAATTGTATAGGTGAGTTCCTTTCCCTTCTTCGAGGCAAAAACAAAATCACCGTTTGTTATCAGATCCCCATACTGAATCTTTCCCGATTCAAAGGTATACCGGGGCCGGCGGAAATCGCGGCACATATCCATTCGCAAATCTTGTTTAATGCCGATGGTAATCTCCACAGGACCCGCCTGAAGGATCACCCCGGCGCCGGCGGTTTCAGGAATGACGACCGCCGGTCGAATCATCCCTGCGAGTGGCCCGGGGGAAACATCGGCGGGGTGCGGCATCAAGACCGTTACAAAGGCATCTGTGCCGCCCAGCTCAAAATGATGCGCCGTGGTTTGGTGAATTAATGTTTCATCCTGGTAATGCCGTCTTTCAGATTCCGTTCCCTGAAGCCGGAAGTGGGTTGTGGGGAATGCTATCAGCAGGCGATGGGATTCATCCAGCTCATTCCCCCCGATTTTATCATAGCCCGTGTCGTACCAGTTTTCGCCTTGGTCATGGATCACCCGGGTATGCCAGAGATTGGCAAGCGTAAAATATTCTTCTATTCGAGATTTGAAGATATCAAAGACAACAAAAACTTCGGGGTCCTTTATGTAAGTGATGATTCGATCCCACTCATAACCCATCTTGTCATCGATCAGACGCGTCCGGCTGTAATCGAACTCAGGCAATGAGATGAAATCGACCTTTTGCGTTCTCACAATTCTGTAGGAGCCGGCATTGTGCAGGAATTCGAGAATGGATTGGCCCGGAACGGCGTCGCGGTGGCTGTACCTCCACTCACCCTCCTCCTGCCCCATCCATATCTTCTCAGGACGGACACAGAGCCGGTTGTGAAAGTAGTCCTGCCGGTAGGCGCCGAAGGGCCCGCTGGGCATGTAATCGCGGTATCCGCCGTCATGAAGCAATACCGATCCGCCCGACATGAGCATCACAAGGCTGTTTTCGTCGGCATGCCCGTGGGTCATTTTTTCTTCTTCAACAGGGATGGCGTCTCGCAGGTAATCCCTGAAATTCAACCCTCCATCCCCCTCATCCCGGTAATTGAGCAGCAAATAAGTCGAGGCCTTTTCCCATCCGTCACGAAAAACAATCTTTTTCCCCTGCACATCCTCCATAACCTCGCGGGATAGTGAGAGAGGCTTTTCCGGGATGAGATCATCGCTGCCCCAGCGGTAGCAATCCATTAGAAAATACCCCAATCCGACATTCGTCGGATCGTTAAAATCAATAAAATGCCGGGCGATCGCCAAGGCCGCCCATTTCATCTGTGGATTTTCATACTGCTTGGCCGCGGCCTCAAAAAAGACTAGATAGTGACTCCAATTCGTCATCCAGTTGGCGTCCCCAAAATCAGGCACCATATCAGCGGGACAGATTAGGTTCAGGAAGTACTGCGCGTAATAGTACATTTCAGGTGTCTTGAACAATTCATCCGTCAATCCGAGACAATCGGCATATCCCATCAAAGAGTACAACCAGACACCGTGATAAATTGTGGCATCTTCAATTTCCCAATTTCCCCAGTTGTCATCCCCCAATGCCTTGCGCTGCATCTCCCAGATCCCCGAACGCGGGTGCCCGGGAATGGCGCGCACGGCCCATGCGAACGATTCAGCGCGCAGCATCGTTCGGTTCATAGTGCCCCATTCCGCGGTGCGGAGAAGGTAATCGATACTGTGTACAATCACCCCCTCGACCTCCCCCGCTTCATCCGAAGAGAGCTTTCCCAACCGCTTGAGTGTGTCGTAGGTCCGGATATAGCGCATGACGGTAAAGAAATCGGGAAGGGCGGGCACTCCATCGGCATAATCCGGTCTTTGCCTGGCGACCGATTCCGGATAATAGGATCGATAGCCGCCGTAGGAGAGGAGGACCTCCTTAGCCCTCGCGGCATACGCGGCGGATTGGGGGCTGTCCTCCCATTCGCAGAGGGTGGCATAGATGACGGCCATCTCAAGCAAACGCCCCGGCGCCCTGTATCCAAAGACATTTTCAGGATCGAATCCCTCTTTCCATTGCGCCACCCATTCATCAAGATGCGCCCAGGTCCAGTCCGCGGAGGAGCGTGCGTATTCCAGGTAATCCGATTGATCGACCCTCTCCTGCGATGGCGCGGCTCCCGCAAGCAACAGTGCTAAAAGAGAGGCGAGAAAAATAGATCCGATCCGGCGGCGGCATATCATAACCCAACCCCCATGGCTCCATCCATATCCCCATAACTTCTTGAGAATCGCCCCTTTTGCCGGAAAACCGGCCCTGGGACGCTTCGGCGCATCCACACTATAGCCGAAAAACGACACTTCATAGATCGAAAAACCATCTGAAATTCCTAAATGCGACCAGGATTAATGCCGATAAGGGATTGAGAGATTTACAGATACCCACTGTCAGCCGGTTGAGAAAAGAGCGCCGGTGCAAGGCCGATTTTCGGCGCATCAGATCACCCCCGGTCGCACACCCTTCGGATGAAGGAGCAGATGATGTTTCATCGCGGCTCTCCTGATCATCGCCCTTTGAGCGAGTTGGAGATCCTGCGCCGCCGGGTCAAGGAACTCGAGGCCGCGGCGCAGAAGCACCAAGACGTAGAGACGTTGCAGCGCTCCTTACACGAGTGTCAGGAGAAGCTGAAAAGTACATTTGACGCTTCACCCGATGCCATCATCATCACCGATCTGGACGGCGATATCACCGAATGCAATAAAGCCATGGTGAGTATCCTCGGCCTGAACACCAAAGAAGCCGTCATCGGCCGGCATTTTTCAACGCTCGTCGTTCCCTCCGACAGGCCGCACGCCCGGCAAAAATTCCTTGAAGTTATACAAAATGGGACATCCAGAGAAGTTGAGGTATCCCTTGATGTTGCAGGAAACAGACAAATCCCTGTATTGACGGCCGGAAGCTTGATCTTTGATTCCAAAGGTGTTCCTGCCAGCGTCATCATTTGCGCCAAGGATATCTCGCAAAGAAAGGCCCTTGAGGAAGAGAACATACGCTTGGCGACGGCCATTGAACAGGCCGATGAAATGGTCCTGGTAGCCGATCATCAGGGAGCTATCTGCTACGCCAATCCGGCTTTTGAGAAGGTTACCGGCTATACACGCAACGAAGTTCTCGGTAAGAATCTCTGCTTTCTGGAGAGCGCCGACCACAATCAGGATTCTTGTAAGGCAATGTGGACACTTCTCCAAGATGGAAAGACATGGAAAGGCCATTTTACCACCCAAAAGAAAGATGGGTCCGTTTATGTCGAGGAAGCGACCATCTCGCCGGTGCGCGGGCGTGATGGGCGAATCAGTCATTTGGTCGCGGTAAAACGTGATGTTTCAGAGATCATTAATCTCGAAACCCAGTTGCGGCAATCACAGAAGATGGAGGCGATCGGAACACTAGCCTGGATTTTCACGCAAGTAATTGAGCTAAGAAAACCCCCATTGATCTCTGGATGAAGGCGAGCCACAAATAGGTACAACTCATTTTACCGCAACGTAATGCGGATGACTTTGTTCTTGAGCCATGGTAACCGGAAC